>WFLZ01000162.1 GCA_009177225.1 Clostridia bacterium | reverse complement strand
CTCCCTTAAACACCTCAAAAAGTTCGTTCAGTTCATCAGAATTATAGAAAGTCGCTTCATGTCTGTCGGCTCTCGGAACAACTAACTTATCCATAGGGTGCTTCGGAATCAGCTCCATTTTAACAGCGTGAGCAAATGCAGAGTGCAATGCAAGATAATACTGTTTTGCAGAACTGCCTTTTACTCCTTTGTCGAGCTTGTAGTTGAGATAATTCTGAATGTGATTGTGATTGACTGCCCCAAGAGTTAAGCCAGGATAATTCTCATTGATGTACTCCAAATATCTGTCTGTTGTCCTGCGATAGCAAAGATGTGTTGTACGAGCTACATTTGGTTTGATATATGCAAGCCAGTCGGAAAAGAATTCACCAAGCGGCTGTTGGGATATATTCGTATCATTGAGAACAGCATAGGAAGTTTTCTTATCGTGAATAACAACTCCACCCTCGGCAATGCTCTTTTCAAACTCCTCCACGATGTTCTCCACCGCCTCTTTCAAAGCTTTCTTCGTGCATTTCTCAGGCAGTTCGGTGTTTACCCATTTACGCTTACGTTTGCCCTCTCTGTCCTTAAAGTCAAAGACAACATAGTTCTTGCCGTTTTTCACGGCAGTGATATATTTATAAGGCTGACTTGCTTTCATTTCTTTTATCCTCCTTCGATTTGAAAGTGGTAAGTCTGCCTGTTGACTTCTCTATTATAGCGCGAAACCAAATATAATGCAAGACAATTAGACCGCTTTTTTTATTTTCGGCGCTTTACACCGGGGCTTTGTCAAAAAGTTGTGGATTCTGCTCTGCATACTCAATAACTGCATTTTTAGTAACACGAATGATACGGCAATCGTCTATTCGTTTGAGCTTTCCTGAATGTATCAGCCGATAAGCATAGTTGCGACCTATATTGAGCATTTCGCAGACCTGTTTCATAGAAACCACATCGGGATATTTCTTNTACNTTTGAACATAGTTAGTCCCTGATGANTTTTTTNCCATTCTGATCCTCCTCTCAGNAAGAAGAAAAAGAAAACAAAATTNCGTTGATGTTNCATATTCAGTTTTCAAGATACTGTNAATACATNGTNNNTNNNTTATTTTTNTGCCNAAAAGATTNNTGTANTGTTGNCAGTTTCNNNTNAAANTAAGGAGAAACTCCCGACAGCATATCAGCCGTCGTTATACATATAGGTGTATGTGAAACGCTGTCTTGCAAAAAGAAAGGAATGATTATGATTTGTTGCCGTCACATTCGCTCAACGGAAGGATACCATTTTCTTTCAAAAGCTCATAAATGAACAGTCTGCCTTTTGATGTCCAACAGGTATGCGGTTTTGCTAATGAATTACCGTTCTCATCATTTACTGTATAGGTCTTGCTCTTGACATATCCCTTGTCGGCATACTTCTGATACAGCAGCCATACCTCACCCTGCTTGTACTGTACTCCCTGCTCATGGAGTCAGCCGTTAAGCCATTTTCCCGACTTTCCGTAATCTTTCGCAATAGTTGTTATGGGCATCAGTCCCTCGGCATTCAGAACAATATCGTAATAAGTGACCTTTGGCTGCATACCCTTGATTCTTTCAGCCTGTGCAGTATTGATTTCAAGAAGCTGTGTATTTTCACCTTTGATAAGTTCAAGCTGCTGATTTGAAAACTGCAATGCTCTTGCCATCGTCGCTTCGGGACTGTTCCATCTGCGTTCAATTTCAAGGAAATACTCACGGCAGCGTTTGCCTATTTCGGAACGCTGGATCATGCAAAGTTCCTTTGCCATATCAATAGTGAGCAGTTGATCGGTTCTTGGTTTGCCTGCAAGACCATCCGACCTATTACTCAAAATTGAGTAATAGTCCTCGTTCTCAGTAAAACCGTATTCACACATTCTTTTGAACCAGTCGTTATATCGTGTTTCGATCATGAGTGCGGCATGAAGTTCCCGTCCGCTGACCGTTGGTTTTTCATTCTCAAAATTTACAGCAATCATAATTTCGTTCATTTGATGTACCTTTTTATTTTTGGAAATTGAGAAATGTCCAGACCAAAAGATTGAGTACACCTCTCGTTACAATAATATGAAAATGGAAGTTTAATGCAATTTTTGTGAGCTTTCGGGGAATGGCACAGCCTGAAAATGGACAAAGAAGCTGCATCATTCCCTCAGCTCTATATTAAACCCTCAAAGGAAAGAGGATCAAAGAGTAGTTTTACCCCAATCAAATCATTCAGAGTTGAACCCCTCTATTATATCAAGCACAAAATTTCAAAATTTGGGCATGATTTTCACGATTTTTTTCTTTAAAAAATAAAAAATCGGCATTGTGAACAAAAATCACTCCGTATTTTCATGCAAAATGATATATGCTTTAAGTTTTTCTTTAGCGGACTTAATTCTGTACCGCACTGTATCAGCACTTAGACCGTGCCTTCTCCCTAAATCCGCCATTGACACTCTTTTTTCAGCATAGTAATAGTCAATGATAAGGCAGTACAGATCAGGATATTCGACTTTAAGAAGTCCAAGGGCAATCGGCAGATATTCAATACGGGAATCATGAATACGCTTTTGCTCCTTCTCATAATCGCTTATGGGGATAGTGCTGGGATCAGGGCAAACTGTGAGAATATCGTCAAACTCAACCGTCTGCACTCTGTACTTCTGTTCCTTTTTGTCGAGATACTGCTCATGCAGGAGGAGTCGGTTGTACTCCTTTTCAATGCTCTCAGGAACTTCTTCTCCGAAGTGCATATAGAAAAATCCTGTCATCACTTATCCTCCTTCTGAGGGAAAAGTGAAGTGAGCGATTCTACCCCGGCAGCAATTAAACGCTCGTTGCAGGCAGCAACCGTATATTTTTCATCGTAAAAGCATCCGTCAAGGAATTCTCTGATGATATAGGCTCTGTTTCTATTCTTACCTCGTTCGTCTGGCATCCTCTTTTCAAGCAGCGTAAAAATGTGTCTTTGCTCGCAAGTCCGAAGTCTAAGTGCGATACAGATAGCATAGAGATAATCAGGATTATATTTTGCAGTACCGTGACGATAACGAGAAATCGTTCCTTTTGGAATACCAGATCGTAGTCGATTTTCTCCCCATAATCGGTATTCAGCGTTTTCTGAGGATTTTTATATGTAGATTCCATACATCTCCGTCCTTTCCTGTCAGACGGAAATGTGCAAATGAACACAGCAAGTCTGTCATTCGGCAAGAACCGTCCGACAACCAAACATCACTCGTTCATTTGATTGTACCATATTCAGTTTCCATACAGTGATCGAGTAACCCTTTGCGCAATAGGTTCACTATACGGCTATGCACATCACAATGCGCATACTACTATTATGAACCATAACACTTGAAAAAGCAAGATATAGAGCCGCTTTGAAGTGTCTCAATTTGGAAACGCCATGATTATACGAAAACCGCTTTATCTCCACGATATTTGAGCTTTTGGTTTTTTATGTTCAGCATACCGTCAAGCTCGTTAAAATCACGATATATCCAATAAAACTATAATGTTTTCCAAAATGACAGGTGTTTCCACTATCACATAGTTTTCATCAATCTATCACAATTAACACAAAGAAATAAGCGGCCTGATATACTCAGACCGCCTTAATGCCGTGTGCAGTTGGTATACAATTCCAACTTTTGTTACAGCATAGAAGAAATCCACAGGACGATCATTGCAGATTACCATCTATTGTCATTATCCAGTACACAGTTATCACCTCCGTTGACCGTAGTAATTACCGATCAAGTCTGTATGGAACTGTCAATGATCTCACAAAAAATCGAATTGTATGCTTGTCTACTATGATTATACCACACTAATTCGACAAAGTTTCACTTCCTGGAAAATATTATGCCTAATCATTTATTATAACATATCAAATAAATAAAATTTGTACTTCTGAAAAAAAAGAGCCATTGCAGAAGCAACAGCTCTTTCTGTCACTTTGAATCCAATGGGTTCAAAGTTCATCAATACCAATCGTGTTTTTCATCACGGTTCAGCTCAGTTATCATTTGCATTTCCTCATCGGATAATTTAAAGCCGAACAGGTCAAGGTTTTCCTTAATATGGTCGGGATTGCTTGAGCCGGGAATTACAATTACATTTCTTTGCAAATTCCAACGAAGAATTACCTGTGCTGCCGATACATTATGCGCCTTTGCAATTGCATTGATCATTTCGTCTCCAAGCAGTTCAGCTGTATAGCCTCTGCCGCCGAGCGGATACCAACCTTGTACAACAATGCCGAGCGACTGAATATACGGAACGACTTCAATTTCCTGATAATAGGGGTGTATCTCATTTTGTACCAGTGCAGGCATAATTGTGATCTGCGGCAGAAAATCCTCCAGCTCCTCAATATACCAGTTGGAAAGACCAATCGACCGGATTTTTCCGTCCTTTACCGCTTGCTCCATTGCCTTGTATGCTTCAACATCGTGAGCGCCCGGGTGATGCAGAAGCATCAGGTCAATATAATCAACATCGAGCTTTTTGAGTGCTTCATCTATCGCATTTGCTGCATCATCATACTGATTCGGGTAGAGTTTGGTTTCGACGAATATCTCCTCCCTCGGCACACCCGATTCCTTGATACCCTTGCCGACAGATTCCTCATTGTGGTACATATATGCCGTATCAATCAGCCGACCGCCGCTTTGCAGCTCAGCAACAACGGAATTGACACAGGTATCGTCAAGCAGGCTATATGTGCCAAGTCCCATAATGGGCATTTCATAACCGCTGTTCAGCATAACCGTTTTACTGTTAAAATCAAACACACCGATCTCCCTTTCTTTAAGAAGTCCAAGCTCACCGAGCCATTCCGAAACATCGTCCTTTGTACTATCAGCCGAAAATCTTCTGCCTGAAAGCTGTTCTCCGATCTTTACAAGATTCTTGATATTCCTTTCACTTGTGCTGATACCGCTGCTGTGTGAGGTGCTGAACGGAATGACGGTTTTATCTGAAAAATCATAGCTTTCAAGGAAAGTATCTATAATACGGGGTTCTTGTCCCCACCAGATTGGATAGCCGAGAAAAATCGTATCATACTGCTCTATGCTTTCTATCGGTTCTGCTATTTCGGGACGAACCGAGCTGTCATTCTGCTCCTGATTGGCACGGCAGGAAGAATTGCCGTAGGAAATATCTTCATCGGTATAAGGTACAGCCGCATTTATCACATAGCTGTCTGCACCTGTAAGATCAATCAAATATTCGGCTATCTTTTCGGTATTGCCAGTTCTTGAAAAATAGACAACAAGTGTATTTTCTGCTTCATTTTCAGGAGGCTGCATAGATTGAAGAAGCTGTCGTTTCATCAAGCACAGATCAAATACCGTCCACGCACCGTCACCATCAAGATCATAGAGCTTGCCCCTCAAATCCTTATCCGTAGGCTTCGCAAGAAGAAAATCCTGCAAATCCCGAACATCATCTATTGTGAATTTTGCTTCCTGTTCAGACGATAGTGTATCAGAAACTGCTGTCGCCTGAATCTCTGCAATGCTTTTTGTATGCTTTTCTGTATGATCGCATCCGATGACACTTACGGCTGCGATCATAACCGCCAACACAGATAACATCNTCTTTTTCATAAGATCACTCCNTATTCAGCATNNTCAGCAGNANTGCCATATTNCTGCCAAGCANNCTCATTGTGTTCATACCCTCCTCATCCTCTGTTACATCACCCGGAAGTCTGCCATATGCCACATTCCAATAGCTTGAACCTACCACAAACATTTCGTGATTTAGAAATAAGCGGTTCATACTGTCCATAGCAGTCACTGCTCCTGCACGTCTTGCCACAGCAACAGCGGCACCAACCTTGTGCTTCAATATCTCAGGGTTACAATCAGCAACTACTGCCGCCCTTTCAAGAAATGCCTGCATATTGGCAGATATATTCGCAGAGTACACGGGAGAACCGAGAATTATTCCGTCGGCATCACACAGCTTTTGAAAAGTATCTCTAAAAATATCCTTACGATGANNACAGTTGCCATTTCCTTCACAAGCCCAGCAANCCTTGCACGGTTCTATCACGCCTTCTGCAAACTGAACAAGCTCTGTTTCGATNCCCTCTTTGTGAAGCTCNTTNAATACAGTNTTTATCAGAATTGCAGTATTACCGTCTTTTCTTGCANTTGCACTAATACCTACTACTCTCANCAGGTCATCTCCTTTTCCCACTCACGNAGTGTACTGATACCTACNGTATCTGCTATCACTTCAAGCTCGGCTATCTCATCATCAGTCAGCATGATTTGCATTGTTTGGTATGCTTCTTCGACCTGATAGACCTTTGTAACACCGATGATCGGTACAGTACCCTTAGCAATTGCCCAAGCTGTGGCTGTTTGCGCACAGGTAGCGTTATGCTTTTCCCCGATTCTCGAAAGAGTTGTATTCAGTTCAGCAATCTCTTTCAGATACGGATTGTAGGAAGAACCTCTGCCTGTATTTTGGGGAAATGGATGCTGTTTATCATACTTTCCTGTCAATGCACCTTGTTCAAGAACCATATAAGAAAAGAAAGTAATATCTTTTTCTTTGCAGTAATCAAGGATACCGCCCTTTTCAGAGGAACGGTGAAGCAAGCTGAAATGATTCTGTACCGCAGATACTTTCAATCCTTCCGTACCAAGTATCTCGTTCGCACGCTTTATTTCTGCAAGGTTATGATTGGAAACACCGATTTGCCTGATCTGTCCGCTTTTTGCAAGTGAAATGATATGGGAAGTCCACTTTTCAACATCAAACGGATTGTGTATCCAATAAATATCAATGAAGTCGGTATTCAATCTTTCCTTGCTGCCGTCAAGCATTTCCTGCATAGCATTTTCACTGTTGCTTGCAATCTGAGGAGTAAACTTTGTTGAGATCGTCACGCTATTCCTCGGAACATCTTTGATAAAGCTACCGAGAATACGCTCAGAAGTACCCTCACCATAAACAGCCGCTGTATCCCAAAGCGTAAGACCACACTCCATAGCCTTATCGAATACAGGCTTTAAATCCTCCTCAAACAAGTGGTTTCCAAACACTTGATCTCCTCCTGCTGCTCCTGTACCCCAAGACCAAGCACCTAAAGCTATCCTATTCTTATTCATTGTTCATTTTCTCCATTTCTATCATTTTAATGACCTTTGCAGGCACACCACCTACGACTGAATTTTCGGGAACATTCTTCGTAACAACTGCTCCTGCCGCTACCACAGCACCGTTACCGATAGTAACGCCTTGCAGAATCGTTGCATTTGAGCCGATCCACACTCTTTTTCCAATATGGATAGGAGCATAGAGATTTCTCCGATCATAAGGATTCAAATCATGGTTGACTGTTGCAAGCACCACATTATGGCCGATCAGAGCATCGTCATCAATGTAAATACCGCCCTGATCCTGAAAATGGCAGCCCGAATTGATAAACACATTGCTGCCGATGTGGATATTCCGACCAAAATCGGTATAGAACGGAGTAAACATACGGAAACCCTCTCCAATCTGTTCACCTATTAAATCGCTCATCACTTTAGATAGCTCATCAGTGGTATGATATGTGGTATTAAGCTCAATCAGTTTCTTTTGTGTTTCCTGGCATACTGACCAGATATAGCCGTTCATCTCGTTCTCATCCATATCTGTCCTGCCTGTTGCAAAATATTCAAGTACCCTTTTCAGCATTTTGTCACGACCTTTCCTTGTGTTAATATCATTATAGCACAGCAGCAAAATAATATCAAATACATATTTTATTTGTTCCGTCATACTTGAAAAGTATAACAGAATGTGATATAATAGTTTCGGAGGGATCACTATGGATATACGAGTATTAAAGTATTTTATTGCTGTTGCACAGGAGGAAAACATTACAAAAGCTGCCGAACAGCTTCATATTTCACAGCCGCCGTTGTCCCGTCAACTCCACGATCTGGAGGAAGAGCTTGGCGTCAAATTGTTTGAACGCACCAACCGCAAAGTCATTTTAACAGACGAGGGAGCATTGCTTCGTCAGAGAGCCGAGGAGATCATTGAGCTTGTGGAAAAAACAAAAGCCGATTTAAGTCCTGCTGCTGAGGAAATCAGCGGAGATATTTACATTGGCAGCGGAGAAACGGAGGGAGTGCGTACTCTTGCGAGGGTTATTTATCGTATCAGGTGCAGATACCCGAATATCCGCTTTCACTTTTACAGCGGTCACGCAGAAGATGTTGCAGAACGGCTTGACCGTGGACTTTTAGATTTTGGCATCTGCATAGAACCTGCCAATATGTCAAAGTATGACCTCATCAAACTGCCTACTACCGACCGCTGGGGTGTGCTTATGCGTAAGGATAGTCCGCTTGCAGAAAAGAAAACAATACAGCCAAAAGATCTTTTGCATACTCCGATCATTACAGCGAATCAGGCTATGGTGGAGGGAGAATTTTCAGGCTGGTCGGGCGGTATATCTAAAAAATATGATGTCGCTGCAACCTACAATCTGCTTTATAATGCTTCTATTCTTGTGGAGGAAAATGTGGGTGTTGCGCTCTGTATCGAGAACATTATTCGTGACTATGCCGAAAATTCTCTTTGTTTCCGTCCACTTGAACCACCGCTCAATGTGGGACTTGATATGATTTGGAAGAAGCACTATGTTTTCTCAAAGGCGGCAGAGGTTTTTCTGGAAAAGCTGAGAGAGCTTGTATAAGGGAGCTTTTGATAAGAAAAGAGCTGTTGCATTTAAGAAACAACAGCTCTTTTCTTTTATATTACTGTTTCAAAATAAGTGACAAAATAATCAAAACATTCATACATAATTTATGAAAATTTATTTGTGTGATGTAGTAAAACCTGTTTGGGATTTACAGCAATTCCATTATAGACAAATCAATAAAGATACAATATAATAGGTAGTAGAGGTGATAAAAATGATACCAGTAGAGGTAAGAAAAATAATAGTAGAAAGCAGAATAAAAGGAAT
>WFLZ01000329.1 GCA_009177225.1 Clostridia bacterium | reverse complement strand
TGATTCGGGAAAAACCACTCTTTCGGAAGCAATGCTCTACAAAACTGGAAAAATACGTACTTTCGGACGTGTCGATAACGGCAGTTCCTCGCTTGACACCAATCTGACGGAACGTGACAGGGGTATCACAATTTTTGCACATCAGGCGGAGTTTGTTTCCGGAGATACTCAGTTTTTTCTGCTCGACACTCCCGGTCATGTTGATTTTTCGGCGGAAACTGAAAGAACCATGCGTGTGCTTGATTATGCAGTGCTTGTAATAAGCGGTACGGACGGCGTGCAAAGTCACACTTCTACCTTGTGGAAACTTCTGCGTAAATATGAAATTCCGGTTTTTATATTTGTGAATAAAATGGATTTGACCGGTGCGGATAAAAAATCTGTTCTTGAAAATATCCGGAAATATCTTTCTGGACACTGTGCGGACTTTTCGGGCGGTGATGACGAAATACAGGAAAATTCTGCCGTGTGCTGTGACGAACTTATGGAAAAGTATCTTGATACGGGTGAACTTTCGGACAATGATATAATATCTGGAATATCAGAAAGAAAGATTTTTCCGTGTTATTTCGGTTCAGCTCTCCGTATGGAAGGTATTGACGGTTTTCTTGAAGTTCTCGACCGTTTCACAGCAGAAAGGAAGTACCAGGAAGATTTCGGTGCAAAGGTCTATAAAATTTCATACGACGCTAAGGGAAGCCGTTTAACTCATCTGAAAGTAATGGGTGGAGTTCTGAAAATGCGTGACGAACTTGAATATATAAATTCCGACGGTGAAAAAATTACGTCAAAAATAAGTTCAGTAAGGTTTTATTCGGGTGAAAAATTCCGGACGGCAGACTGTGCGGAAGCAGGAGAAGTGTGTGCCGTTACCGGACTTTCGGGAACTTATGCAGGGCAGGGAATAGGTTATGTCAAAAACTCGGACAGGGCTTTTCTTGAACCTGTAATGACGTATAAAATGAATATTCCGTCAGGGATAAATAATCATGAGGCTCTTAAAAATATGCGTCTTTTAGAGGATTCAGACCCCCAGCTTCATATTTTATGGAACGAACAGGGAAAAAGTATATACGTACAGCTTATGGGTGCAGTTCAGATTGAAGTGCTTACACAGATTATACTGCAAAAATTCGGGTATGAGGTCTCTTTTGAAAACGGTGCGGTAACTTACAAAGAGACTATAAAAAATACTGTAGAGGGCGTTGGACATTACGAACCTTTGAGACATTATGCGGAAGTTCATCTTGTTCTTGAACCTTTGGAGCGTGGAAGTGGTCTTGTGTTTGAGACTTCTTGCCATGAGGACGAACTCGACAGAAACTGGCAGAGACTTATTTTAACTCATCTTGAGGAAAAAACTCACAAAGGTGTGCTTACCGGTTCGCCCATAACCGATATGAAAATAACTCTTGTTTCCGGCAAGGCTCATCTGAAACATACAGAGGGCGGTGACTTCAGACAGGCAACTTACAGGGCAGTACGTCAGGGGCTTAGAAGTGCGGAAAGCGTTCTGCTTGAACCCTATTATAATTACGAACTTGAAATACCTACAGAAAATACAGGGCGTGCAATTGCGGATTTACAGCGTATGAGTGCGGAATTTGACGCACCTGAATCAATGGGTAATATGTCTGTTATAAGGGGAACTGCACCTGTTTCTGAAATAAACGGTTATCAGTCGGAAGTCATAGGATATACACACGGAAAAGGCAGACTTATATGTATAACAGGGGATTACCGTGAATGTCATAATCCTGACGAAGTTATTGAAAGTATCGGATACGACTGTGACAGCGACATTGAAAACAGTGCGGATTCTGTATTCTGTTCTCACGGAGCAGGTTACGTTGTAAAATGGAACGAAGTGCCGGAACATATGCACATTCCGTCATGTCTTTCTGAAAAAAGTGATTCGCATGAATCTGCACAGGAAAATGCACAGTGTTTTGTCAGGTCAGCAGTTTCAGATGAGGAGCTTATGGCGATTTTTGAAAGAACATACGGAAAAATAAAGCGTGACCCCCGCAAAGCTTTCAAAAAGACAAAAGCTGTATCTGTGAACAGCAGTTCCGTGAAAACATATAATTATGAGGGTGCGGACTATCTTTTGGTTGACGGTTACAATATAATTTTTGCTTGGGACGAACTGAAAAAAATTGCAGATGAAAATCTTGATTCCGCACGTTCTGAGCTGATAAATATGATGTGCAATTATCAGGGATATACAGGGTGTGAGCTTATTCTCGTGTTTGACGCATATAAGGTCAAGGGAAAATACCGTGATATAGAAAAGTACTGCAATATAAATATTGTCTACACAAAAGAGTCCGAAACTGCTGATACATATATTGAAAAAGTTTCGCACGCACTTTCCGAAAAAAAGCACCGTGTAAGAGTTGCTACTTCCGACGGAATGGAACAGATTATTATTCTTGGCAACGGTGCAATGAGAATTTCCGCAAGTGAGTTTCATGAACGCTATATGATTGCCGATAAGGCTATAAAAGAGTTTATCAGCGGAATGAAATGACTTTCCCTGTAATGACATTATATATCACAATGTTACATAAAAACTATAAATCATTATGTATCATTCTCCTTAATATGATATTTTTCACTCTTATGCAGTGGTATAATATTATTCATATTCAGAATCTGAGGGTGATACAATTTGAAAAAAAGAAAAAAAACATATATAAACAGTGCCGCCGGAACTGTCGGGGCGTTTGCGATAGCACTCGGAGCAGGCTTTATACTTTCCGGAACAAATATGGCAGGAGTTGCCTCATTTGCAGATATTTCGGTTGCAGGTGCTTTGACACTGCCAGCATCGTCAGCAGTTCTTACGGGGAGTCTGCTTCATTGCATAATAGGTCATAATATAGGAAAGAATATAGTAAAGATTGCCGCAATGGTTCTTATTATAATAGCGAAGATGTTCTTTGAACCCAGAAACGACCCCAAAGTGAATGGCATTACTACTGCTGTTAGTATAGTGGTTTCGGGGACGGCTGTTTCTGCCCTGATAGGTGAAATACCATATAAACTCATATTCTATATTTTTTACGGCGGACTTGCAGGATTTACGGCTTATTCGTCCGCATTTATAATTTCAGGTCTGCGGAAGAAATTCGTGCTTGACTTCTCTACTTCAACAGGCTGTGCCTATGCGGTTGTTTATACTATTTTAACGTCGTCGCTGTGTTCGGTAAATGTTCCCTATATAAATATCGGACTTATTTTCGGGATAACAGTCACGCTTCTCGGTGCGTATTATTATTGTCATACAGGAGGGGTTATGTGCGGAGCGTTGACGGCGTGCGGTGCTTTTCTGTCGTCTGTACAGTGTGGAATGTCTGTTGTGCTTCTGCCTGCCTCTGCACTTCTTACCGGTTATATGAACAAACAGAAAAATACTACTGCTGCATTGTGTTTCGTCGGGGTGAATTTTACACTTATGATTCTTACTGGCATTACTCAGAACAGCATATACAGTATGCTTGATACGGTATGTGCGGCAGTACTTTTTATTATCATTTCACCGGCGTATTCTGACAAGTGGATTACTACAGGAAGTGACGTTACAGCCGCTTTGCCTGATGTTATAAATGCAAGAATGAATTTTCTTTCGGATACAATGAAAACAGTCCGTACAGAAGCTGAAAAAATTTCTGCCATGCTTGTCAAAAATAATGATAGGAATATAAGTACTCAGGAAGTTATAAATGCCGTCTGTACCTGCTGTGTGAAAAAATCTGAATGCTGGCAGAGGAATTATTCCGATTCAGAAAAGGGTTTCCGTAAACTCGCTGGAATGACTGAATTTTCTGCGGAAAATTTTCCGTATGAACTCAGACAGTGTATATACAGTGAAGGACTTATGCGTTTTTACAGGAAACTTGCAAGGGAAAAAGCAGAGTCAAGACTGATGTCGTTAAGATATTCAGATAATATGTCACTTCTTTCGGAACAGATAAAGACTATGGAGGAGATTATAAATTCAGTCGGTGAACCCATTGATATGAGATATTCAGCACCGATAAGCAAAATGGTGACGAACAAACTTAATAAATTCGGCTTTTTTCCGTCTGATGTCATTGCATATTATAATTCTGAAAACAGACTTCATGCCGAACTTTATTTTTATTGCAGAAANGCTCCCGAAAGTTTTACAAGAGTNTGCNACCTTGTTTCANANGNACTTNAAATACATCTTGANNTTGCNTCACCTGTANATTNCGGAGAAAAAATACGCATAAGACTTTTTGAACGTCCTGCATATAAACTTGATGTTTACGCTGCATCAATGTGTGCGGAAGATGCAGGCGAAAACGGTGACACATCAGCGTTTTTCAGCGACGGCACAGGAATGTACTATGTCGTTCTTTCCGACGGAATGGGTAGCGGAAAAAGTGCTGCTGTTGAGTCGAGAATGGTTGTGCAGATGTTCCGGCGATTGATAGGCAGCGGTGTGAGTTATCAGGCAGCAATAAAACTTATAAATTCGGTAATGGTTACAAAGTCGCCTGACGAAACTTTTGCAACTCTTGACGTTGTATGCGTTGACCTTGATACCTGCGGTCTTACTGTGATAAAATCAGGTGCGTCCGCCACTCTTATACGTCACAGAGGTAATGTTATGAAAGTTGTCGCACCTACTTTCCCGATAGGTATTTACAGCCGCTCGGAAACATTTTCGTGCAGTTATGATTTTGAGGAGGGCGATATAATTATTATGTTTTCCGACGGAATCAGTGAAACCGAATACCGCTTTATAAAGGAACTTCTCCTAAGTACAAGTGATATCAAAAAAATAGTTGACGAAATCTGTGCAAAGGCTGACGTTTTCAATCCTACTCTCCATACGGACGATATAACAGTTATCGGTATCCGTGCAGTAAAGTTATCTGAATAAATAATCATGTGTGCATTTTAACGAGGAATTAACATTGTTCAATGAATTTTTATAACAATATACATAAAATGAGGGTGTGAAAATAGTCGGTATTGCTGAATTTTTTACCTGATTTTCAAAAAGACTTGAATAATTTTCCCATTTATGATAAAATGTATATAGCAAAGGAGGCTAAATTATGTCAGTTAATAAAACTAATCTTAACGATTTTCCACTTTATCTGTTCTATCAGGGAAAAAACTATGAGGCCTATAAATTCTTTGGAGTTCACTCAAGAAAAAAAGGTCGTACACGCCTGTTCACTTTCAGAGTTTGGGCTCCTAATGCTGTCAGTGTTTCAGTAGTGGGCGATTTCAACGACTGGAACAGGGACAGAAATCCGATGACTCTTATTGCAGACGGTGTGTGGGAAGCTGAAATCTCAAAGCTTCAGCAGTTCGATGTATATAAGTACAGTATTGAAACAAAGGACGGACGTACTATTCTTAAATCAGACCCATACGCATCTCACTTTGAAACAAGACCCGATACCGCTTCAAAAATCTATGAAAGCGAGTATAAGTGGAACGACAGTGAATGGTTTGCACAGAAAAGTCAGAAGAATATATATAAAAGTCCTGTGAACGTTTATGAGGTTCATCTCGGTTCATGGAAAATAAAAAAGAACAGTACTTTTATGGATTATATTTCGTTTGCGACGGAAATTATTCCTTATCTGAAAAAAATGTCGTATACTCATGTTGAGTTCATGCCCCTTACAGAATACCCGTTTGACGGCTCATGGGGTTATCAGGTGACAGGATATTTCGCCCCTACTTCACGTTACGGAACTCCTGACGATTTCAGAAAAATGGTCGATATGTTCCATGAGGCAGGTATCGGCGTTATTCTCGACTGGGTTCCCGCTCACTTCCCGAAAGACGGAGCAGGTCTTTATGAATTTGATGGAACGTGCTGTTATGAGTATACAGATGAACGTAAGAAAGAACACAAGTCTTGGGGTACTCGTGTGTTTGACTACGGAAAGGCAGAAGTTTGCTCGTTTCTTATTTCAAGTGCAAATTACTGGTTCAATGAATTTCATGTTGACGGTCTGCGAGTTGACGCAGTTGCTTCAATGCTCTATCTTGATTACGACAGACGTGACGGCGAATGGGCAGCCAATATCAATGGCGGAAAAGAAAATCTTGAAGCTGTTCAGTTCTTTAAGAATCTGAACGAGGCTATATTCTCCTGTCACCCTGATGCACTTATGATTGCAGAGGAATCAACCGCTTGGCCTCTTGTTACAAAGCCTACCGATATCGGCGGACTTGGATTCAATTTCAAGTGGAATATGGGCTGGATGAATGATATGCTTCATTATATGTCGCTTGACCCTATCTACCGCTCTTTTAATCACGATAAACTTACATTCTCGTTCTTCTATGCTTTTTCTGAAAACTATGTCCTTCCGATTTCACATGATGAAGTCGTATATGGCAAGTGTTCGATGATTAACAAAATGCCGGGCGAGTATGAACAGAAATTCGCTTCATACCGTGCTTTTCTTGCATATATGATGGCTCACCCCGGAAAAAAACTTCTCTTTATGGGTCAGGAATTTGCTCAGGAAAAAGAATGGAATTATCAGTCACAGCTTGACTGGCATCTTATGAAAGAATCTGCTTTCCATAAGATAATGCTTAAATATTCCGAAAAACTGAATAAGTTCTATCTCGAAAATGAACCGCTTTGGCAGAATGACGATTCATGGAACGGTTTTAGCTGGATTTCAAACGACGACAACAAACAGAGTATAATATCTTTCCGTCGTATAGACGACAATGGTGAAGAAATAATTATAGTCTGCAATTTTGTTCCTGTCGGACGCAGTGATTATAAAATAGGTGTTCCGAAAAAGGGAAGATACAAGTTGCTTTTCAATACTGATGCGACTGAATTTGGTGGTTCGGGCGTTACTGAAAAATCATTCAGAACACAAAAGACAAGTATGCACGGATTTGATCAGTGTATATCTATGACGCTTGCACCTCTTTCTGTAATCTATCTCAAATATGCACCTGTCCAAAAGAGAACCCCGAAAGTTACAGCAGAAACAGAAATTTCCGGCGAAAGCAAAAAAACAAAGAAAACTCCGGTGAAAACTGAATCCGGTGTTAAAAAAACAAAAACCTCGGCAAAGACTGAACACTCTGTCGAGACTGAATAAATTTTGTAAACATTTCAGCACTAATCTGCATATGTTTAATATTTATGCGGATTAAATGAAAATATTTTTAGGAGGAATTATATGTATACAAAGAAAAAATGCGTTGCTATGCTGCTTGCAGGCGGTCAGGGCAGCAGACTTTATGCACTTACAAAAAACGTTGCTAAACCTGCTGTTCCTTATGGCGGAAAATATCGTCTGATTGATTTCCCACTTTCAAACTGCACCAATTCCGGTATAGATACTGTAGGTGTTCTTACACAGTATCAGCCTCTTGTACTCAATGAGTATATAGGCAACGGTCAGCCATGGGATTTGGACAAAATGAACGGCGGTGTTCATGTTCTTCCACCTTATGAAACACAGTCCGGTGCTTCATGGTACGAGGGTACTGCAAACGCAATTTATCAGAATATCCGTTTTATTGAACGCTATAATCCTGAATATGTTGTAGTTCTCGGCGGTGACCATATCTATAAAATGGATTATTCCAAAATGGTTGATTTCCATATTGCCAACAATGCGGACTGCACAATTTCTGTTATCGACGTACCGAGAGCAGAAGCTTCACGTTTCGGTATCATGATTTGTGACGAACAGAATAAAGTCATTGACTTCGTTGAAAAACCGAAAGAACCTAAGTCAACTCTTGCATCAATGGGTATCTATGTGTTCAGCTGGGAAAAACTCAGAAAGTACCTCATTGAAAACGAAAACGACGCTAATGCAAAACGTGAACGTGGCGAGGCATGGTCAAAGGATTTCGGCAAGGATATCATTACTTCAATGCTCCGTGACAATCAGCGACTCTTTGCTTATGAGTTTGAGGGCTACTGGAAAGACGTTGGTACTCTTGATTCTCTCTGGGAAGCAAATATGGATTTGCTCAGTCCGAGTGTACCGCTTGACCTCTATGACCCGAGCTGGAAAATCTATTCAAGAAATAATTATATGCCTCCTCAGTATGTCGGCGACAACGCAAACATAGAAAATTCAATGATTGACGAGGGAAGCAATATCGACGGAACTGTTGATTTCTCAATTGTATTTTCCGGCGTTACAGTTGAAAAGGACGCAACTGTAAATTACAGTATCGTTATGCCGGGTGCGGTAATCAAGTCCGGTGCAATTGTTGAGTACGCTATTGTAGGCAGTGACAGCATTATTGAAAGTGGTTCGCATATCGGTTTAGACCCTGCACAAGTTGAAAACAGAGATGACTGGGGTATTGCCGTTGTCGGTCACAATGTAACTGTTTCAGAGGGAAAAACTGTTGAACCAAAGCAGATAATCGGCGAAAACATCTAACCGGAGGATTTTTACTATGAGTGTTAATTATAATGTTTTAGGACTTATCTTTGCAAGTATGCACGATTCTTATGTCAGCGAACTGACAAAGCAGAGAACTATGGGGTCAATCCCTTTCGGCGGTCGTTATCGTCTGATTGATTTCCCCCTTTCCAATATGGTAAATTCGGGCGTTTATGAAGTGGGCGTAATCACAAAGTCAAATTATGGCTCTCTCCTCGACCATCTCGGTTCAGGACGTGACTGGGATTTGTCACGAAAAAAGGGCGGTCTGCATCTTCTTCCACCTTACAGTCAGACAGGCGGTATGTATAAGGGCAGACTTGATGCTCTTAACAATGTATGGAGCTTTGTGGAACATTCAAAGGCTAAATATGTTATTCTTGCAAACTGCGATGTGGTGGCTACTATTGACTTCACACCCGTTCTCAAACAGCATACTGATACAGGTGCGGACATCACTCTTATTTACAGTAAGGGACTTTATGACAGCGAAAAAAATAACTGTGCCACAATTCTTGAGTTTAACGACGAAAACTGTCTCAGTGACGTTCTTGTTGACCCGCAGATTTCAGGCGAGTGCAATATGTGGCTTGACATGATGATTATGAGTAAGGAATTTCTCAAGAAGATAGTTTCTGAAGCTGCAAGCCGTAATCAGTACAGCTTCACCCGTGAGATACTTCAGGCAAAGAGAAATGAATATAAAATAATGGGCTATGAACATAAGGATTTCTTCACAAGAATCGACAGCGTTCAGAATTACTATGCCGCAAATAAAATGCTTCTCGAAACAGAAAAGAGAAATGCTCTCTTTAAGAAAAGTACTCCCGTTTACACGAAAATCGGTGATAACGGTCCTGTTAAATATGGTCTTGAATCAAATATCAAGAACTCTCTTATTGCGGACGGCTGTATAATTGAGGGTACTGTTGAAAACTCTATCCTGTTCAGAGGCGTAAAAGTCGGCAAGGGTACTGTTGTAAAGAACTCCGTTATTCTCCAGAGTACAAAAATAGGAGAAAATTGCAGTATTTCTTCTGTAATCACAGATAAAAGCGTTGAAGTGAGTGATGATAAGGTTCTTACAGGTTCTGAAACATATCCGCTTTATATAGGTAAAAATGGCAAGATTTAACGGCGGTGGTGATTCTATGAATATACTTTTCGCTGCAAGCGAGGCTGTACCTTTTGCAGCCTCCGGCGGTCTTGCTGACGTAATAGGTTCACTTCCTAAATATATAAATGCAAAGGGTCATAATTGCAGTGTTGTTATACCGCTTTACAGTTCTATAAGTGACGAACTCCGCTGTCAGATGACTTTTGTAAAAAATATTACTGTTGATGTTTCGTGGAGAAAACAGTACTGCGGAATATTCAAGGCTCATCAGAACGGCATTGACTATTATTTTATTGATAATGAATACTATTTTTCAAGGGACGGTCTGTACGGTTTTTATGACGACTGTGAAAGATTTGTATTCTTTGACCGTGCTGTCCTTGAAATGCTCAGACATATTGATTTCAAGCCGGATATCATTCATTGTCATGACTGGCAGACTGCTTTGATTCCTGTATACTACAATGTGTATTATAAGTATCAGCAGGGTTACGACGGTATAAAGAATGTCTTTACTGTTCATAATATCGAATATCAGGGACGCTACGGACGTGAAGTTCTCGGCGAACTTATGGGTATTCCTCAGTATAATGCAGGTCTGCTTGAATTTGACGGTTATATAAATATGATGAAAGGTGCTTTTGAAACTGCTGACCGTATTACAACGGTAAGTCCGAGTTATGCGTGGGAGATTCTTGACCCTTGGTACGCTCATTCACTTGACAGAATACTGGTTACAAAGCAGTATAAGCTGAAAGGTATTCTGAATGGCATTGACTATGATATATATAACCCTCAGAACGATTCAGCAATTGCCGGAAGTTTCTCGGCAGATGATATTTCGGGAAAAGCCGAATGTAAAAAGGCACTTCTCAAAGAACTTGGACTTGTCGACGGTGAAGAAGCTGTTATCGGTATAGTTACGAGATTTGTGAATCATAAAGGTATCGACCTTATACGTTGTGTATTTGAAGAAATTGTCAGAATGGGTATAAAATTCGCTGTTCTCGGAAGCGGTGAAAAAATCTATGAGGACTTTTTCCGTGAAATGTCCGCAAGATATCCCGACAGAGTTTCTGTGACACTTGGATTTGTTCCCGAACTTTCACATAAAATCTATGCAGGTGCTGATATGTTCCTTATGCCTTCACAAAGCGAACCATGTGGTCTTGCTCAGATGATTTCCATGCGATACGGAACTATTCCGATTGTACGTGAAACCGGCGGTCTGCGTGATTCCGTGCGTGATAACGGCGGTGTGGACGGCAACGGCTTTACTTTCAAGACCTATAACGCAAATGATATGCTTGACGCTGTTAAACGTGCAGAGCGTGATTATGAAAACAAAAATAT
>WFLZ01000045.1 GCA_009177225.1 Clostridia bacterium | reverse complement strand
TGTCTCATCTCCTTTCAAATTTTTCATTTAGGGAATATTTCACTCAGATATGGGGGCAGTTAGGTGTATGTTGAAAACTTTCAGAACCGTTCACGAGGTAGGGGGGACTATATCAAGAAGCTGTTCTGCCGGAATCTTGCCTTTTTCTGCCATTTCGTGATGTACACTGCATAGAGTGATGAGATTTTCATCGGACAGTCTCAGGTCAAAATCTCTTTTCAGTGGTCTGATGTGATGCACTGAAAGTACATCCGAAGTCAGCCGTCTGACCGTTCCGCAGAGATTGTTAAGACAAGCCTGACATAGATATTTGTCACGTTTCAGAATATACTTTCGTTTCTGTTGCCAGTCATAAGAACTTCGGAATTTATCTTCCCTCGAATTTCTTTTCTGATGATATTTTTTACAAACGGTCTGCGATTTCCTGTCACAGACATAATTTCTGTCGTGAACACCACCGCAATACTTGCAAGATTTCTTCATAGTCGTTGATATAGCAAAACGCCGTCCGGTTAAAGACAGCGTTTTCAGTAAGTAATTTTTTCAGTAATCTATGATACTATTCTATCACATCAAAGTACCAACTTCAAGCAACTTTACCCACAACTTTTTTATTGCCTTGTTAGTTTTTCTGCGAACAGTCTCTGAACTGTAATTCATAAGTTCTGCTGTCTGTTCGATAGTGTGAAACATCAGGTATCTGTGTATCAGAACAGCTTCAAGTTCGTAGTCGTGCAGTAATGCAATCGCCTCTGATATTTCTCCGAAAATATTTTCAAGTTCTTTTCTTTGGTCACTGTACTTCTGTTCCATATCCACAAGCTTCATAAACGTGCTTTCCGTGCCGTTTAAGACAGTATCAGACTTACCAGTATAATTACCCTCACCACACCTCGAAAGCCGTTCTGCGTGCGTTCTGCACTGTCTCACAAGCATATCCAACACTTTGACTTTCTTTTCAGCATAAAAAGCACGATTCAGCCAGTTCTTGACTTTGATTTCTTCCGGTGTCATTTTAGTGCCTCCAGTTTTGCGAGATTGGTTTTTATAAAGCTCTCATCATGCGTCATCAGACCGACAGCCTGAACTGCTGTTACTGCTATATCGTGAGTATCATAAGATTTTTGAATTTCAGTCTTAAGCATTTCGGAAACTTTAATATTATTCTGATAGCTTTTGTAAGTCTGCACGGCATTGCTGAAATTTTCAAGATACTTGCGGTAATCTATGAGAAGGGACTTTTTCTGACGTTCAGCGTCTTCCTGAGACAGTCCCTCAAACTTGAAAGCATGGTATACTTTTCTGAGTTCAGCGAAGTACCTGTATTCCGGCGGCGGAAAGTCCGAGTAATCAAGAGTACCGTCATATGTAAGACGTTCAGCACGGCGGAAGTCCTCAGAATTTTTAAAGTCAAATTTGTTTTTCAAAATATCGCTCCTTTCGGGTGAATGATAAATTTTTATGGTTCACCTTTGATTTTATTCTATTTATAGGAAAAAATCAGACTTTTATAAATTTTAAGGTGAACCATATGAACTATTTTTATAAACTTTTATAAAATTTTTTTATATGAAAGGAATTTATAATAGCTGATTATCGTTCACCTTTATTTTTAAGCAAAGTGAATTTTTTAAGATATATAGCCAAATTTCAAGGATGAACGATAAATTTTTATAGTTCACCTTTTTATCCGATTGAAATACTGTCAAGTGAGATACCATTGTAATGCCAACCTGTCTTTTTACGGATTTTATTATAGCGTTTAGTCATTTCTAATCCGAATTTACGTGATGGCATTTTATATTCATTACTTTCACTGCACCACTGACAGTAAACCGCATAGAGTGCTTGAGCCTTGACTTCTCCGCCTTGCACGACATAATCCGAGGCAAGAAACGCTGAAATCACGTCCATTTCATTGCGGTACTCCTCTACAGCATCGGCGATTACTTTAGGCATACGGAGTCCTTCAGATTTCCAAAGCTTATAGCCGTCAGCAATCCACGCCAGAATGTCCGGCAGTTCCTGCATAAGCTTCTGCGATAGATTCTTGTCAACTGCACATTCCGGAATCGTCACGCTGAACGGAATTATATGTATACGTCGCCATATACCTAAGTCAGTGCCACGAATGGTCGGTTTATGGTTGGTCGCCATCCACAGCTTGAACTCCGGTCGAAACTCAAATTCATCACCATAGAGCTTACGTGCGGTTATCATGTCGTCGCCTGTCAACTGCTTTAATAAGCCCTCGTTAAGCCGCATACCCTCGTTGGGTTCAACCGACGTTACAAGCCTTGCACCTTTCAGACGTGCAATATCGCTGNTGGNAGTGCTTGTACNTGCNTTAACCATAATACTTNCCGGCTGAATATTGGTGGCATAGTCACCCATGATTTTCCGGACGACTTCAAGAAATGTCGATTTGCCGTTCCGTCCCGTACCGTACAGGAAAAATGCACACTGCTCTGAAGTATCACCCGACAGACTATAACCGAGTGCTTTCTGAATATAGCGGATTAGTTCCTTGTCACCGCTGAATATCTGGTCAAGGAATGCAAGCCACTTTTCAGGTTTTTTCGGACTTTCGGGCATTGAAGCACCAAGCATTCGAGTCATCAGGAAATCGGGCTTATGCCCCGCCAGCGTCATATCGTTAAGATTGAGTACACCATTCTGAACATTGACAAGAGTTTTGTCTGCGTCAAGTTCCGAAGGACTTACTGCAACCAGATGCTCCAGTTCCTTAACCATAGCTTTTTTGGAGTTATTGGAACGGGTTTTCTTCATATGTTTCTGATAGTCTGGCAACATTTCGCCGCCCTGATACTCCGCCCAGAGTTTAAGTTCCTTTTTCATGCTTTCGAGAACCCTGTCCGCCCACACAAAAACACCACCTTTGATGTCATAATGCCATTTGCCGTCATGATAGCAGAGCCACCGACGGTCAGTATAGCAGTACCTCATCACGTTACCGCAAAGGTCGTACATTCGCTGGGCATTGCCTGTATCGTCAAGTGTGTGCATCTTGAGTTCTGTTCGTGGAGCGTTTCCGACAGAAATATAATAATCGTCCTTTTTCTGCGGATTATAGACCTCCTGACAGTTTGTGGCGGCTTTTTTAAGTATCAGTTGTCCGTATGTACTGCCCGACTGTTTTCTGTCCCACTTGTCACGCATAAGACCTGATTGCCTGAATATATCGTCCATTTTTGCGGTATCACGTCCGCACCAGAATGCCAACATATTACAGAAAGCCATGTCTGCTTCTGATTGTGACGGATAGTCCGAAAAATCACCATTGTATAATTTTTTGAATTTCTCACCGGATTTCGATGCAAATGCTTTTTCAAGGATTTCCGAAACCGCCATATTTACCGGAATTTCCAGAACACTGACATTCGGAGCAGATGTAGATTTTTTCGGCTTACTGCTGAGATATTTTTCATGCAGGGACTTTATACTTTCGGTACAGTCCACGACTGGCAGAACGTTGTCGGGGTCAATAGGGTTTCCGGTCATGATAAAGTAACGTCCCTTGTCGTACATCTCAAACTTTCCCTTGCGTCTTGCACCCTCTGGCAGACTTCCCCGACAGATGATATGCAGTCCATGACACGACTGCGACAACTCTGTATAACTTCCAAGACCGTCCACAAAGTCCGAAACAAAGTTTTTGTCACCTCTTAAATAGCCCTCAATTTCGGGAAAACAGTCGTCCAAATCCACGCCGAAATAGCCTGAACCGCTGAACATAAACCCGATACCCGAGTAATTTCTTGATGCTCTTACAGCCGNCNGAAAGNCGCTCCATGTCTCCGGNTTGTNNGACATCGCCTGTCCGCCCGTTCTCGGNTTTANCNGGANTTTCTTTATTCCGCTATGAGACTTCGGGTCTGGTTCAGACCGCCAGCACACCCACTGTGGACATTTTTTTAACTCATCAGGAATTTTTTCATACATACTAATTTCCTTTCAAAATGTTCACAGAAGGACAGTTTTCCGTCCTTCTGTGATTTTTTATATAGTCTTCATTGAATCAAAACGGCACGTCGCCGTCGCTGAGAATGTCCTCATAGTCGTCCATACCACCGTAAGACGTTCCACTGTTTGCGAATGTCTCCGGTGCTTTCTGTGCCACTGTATCACTTGTAACAGCAGTCTTGAAAGTATGCCTACATTCAGGGAACTGTGATTCATTCATATATTTGACTTCTTCGTAAGTCCTGCCTTCGTACTCACGGTGACCGACGGTCACACGCATAACACGTCCGCCAAGTTCGTCGCAGAGATTATAGACGGTTTCGTAGCTCTTTCCGTCCGGAAGTCTGACAGCCTTTGCAAGCTGCATAATTTGTGTGAAGCTGTAGCCCTGTACCTGCATATCTGCCTGAGTAGGTTCTTTACGTTTCCAGAGAGTATGGAAAATACAGCGGTTCTGATATTTCTGCTCCACGTCGTTTCTGATGACGAGAGTAAAGTTCAGACCTGTTGCACCTTTCTGAGTGGTGCGTTCCTCAATTTTTGTGAGTATGACCTCGTATTCACCTTTCGGGATAAGGTCGAAGTCGTTCACATCTTCATAATTAGTTGAAAATCCCATTTCATTTACCTCCGTTAATTAAATTTATTGCGTCCTCTTTGCTTCTGCATATACCGGAGATTGCTCCGTATTTCTGCATGATTTCAAGGAATTTTTTCTGTTCTGCTGACGGTCTGCCTTTTGGTGTCTTGACTTCTATAAAAACTGCTTTGCCGTCGGACTTACGGAAACCGAATAAATCCGGAAAACCTTTCGGAACACCAGTATTGAAGTATCTGCCATCCTGTGTATATCCTGTCCCGACGTTCACACGGAACATCACGCACATATCAGACAGTGCAAGCCGTATTTCGTTCTGTATTCTGTGTTCTTCTGTCATAAAAAGCCCCTTTGTTTCGCCTGATAGTACGCCCAGCCCATTTTATAGCCCTTTTTCTTTGCGTACCTGACTAAATCGTTATAATTTCTGCACTGGTCGGACGAATCGTCATATTTCAATACAAAGCCTGTTATCTGTCTGAGTTCCGCACCGTCTTCGACTTCGAGGGTGCGTTCTTTTTTCGGGAAAGCATATCCGCACTCCGGACAGATTTTCACATCAGGCTGAAAAGTACAGAAGCATTCCGGACACTGCAATACTTTCACTTCATTTTCTGCTTGCTGACGGGCTTTTTTCGGACGGCTTTCCAAAGTCCACTGACGGTCAGCGTCAGGCATTCCGAAACGGGCGTAATTTCCTACGTGGTCGATTATAACCGCCGATTTTCCGGACTTATAACGCATACATCGCATACTTTGCTGGATATACAACGTTAAGCTCTGGGTTGGTCTGAGGAGAATTGCACACTCGCAGTCCGGCACGTCAAATCCCTCACTTATCAAATCCACATTGCAGAGTATTTTAATTCTGCCGTTCCGGAAATCCTCAATAATCCTCTGTCTTTCGGCTTTAGGAGTTGTGCCGTCGATATGTACCGCTGAAATTCCATTAGTCTGAAACTCGTCTGCCATAGCTGACGAATGTTTCACCGACACACAATAGCAAATAGCCTGTCTACCGTCCGCAAGTTTCCGGTAGTGACTTATGACGTTGCCGAATACAGTTCGGTTAAAAAGGGCGTTTTCCGCTGATTTCGTTTCAAACTCTCCACGCTGAATTTTTATTCCGTTCAGGTCTGCGACTGTCGGGGCATAGTAAGTATATGGCGACAAGAAGTTATTTTCTATCAGCCACTTTGCAGAAACTCCCTCAATCAAGGTGTCGTATACATCACCAAGTCCGCTGCCGTCCAGTCTGACAGGCGTTGCAGTAACGCCCACACGGTAAGCGTCCGGAAAAAAATCATAAATTTTCCTGTAACTGTTGCTTTTTGAGTGATGGGTTTCGTCGGTTATAATCAGGACGGGACGAGGGATTTTTTTCAGTCTCCGGCAAGCCGTCTGCACCATCATAATCTGGCAGAAATCCATATCCACGCCCCATGCCCTGAACGTCCTTTCTATCTGTTCGCACAGTTCGATACGGTGAACCAGAAACAGTACACGGTTGAGCTTTTGAGTAGTCCGGCGGGCGATTTCTGCGACTATGACAGATTTTCCGCCGCCGCACGGCAGAACGATACACGCCCATTTTACGCCACGCCTGAAATTATCATGAACTTTTTGCACGAGTGCCGTCTGATAAGGTCTGAGATTCATTTGTCCGCTCCTTCAGCTTTTTGATTTCAGCAGCCATACACTTCCAGCAAAGTTTTCTGCCATAGTTTTTCAGCGTACCTTCAGCGATTTCGTCCGCTGTCTTTTTTGAATTTCCTGTGATGACTTTTCCACAGTCGGTGCATCGGTGCGGTTCAACGCCGTCATCAAGCCATTCTTTCAAACTTTTTCCGAGTTCCGAAGTAATCACTCCCGACCACGAATCAAGAAAAGTGGTGTCCTTTGAGGCACTCGCAATATGATTTCTTGCGATATTCAGCACAATATCAAACTCATATTCAGTATTTTCACGCTGAACAGGTGCAAGCCCGATTTTCACAGGAACGTTTTTTCCCTTGTCGTTCTGCTCCATAGCGTAAGCCATTTTTGCACGCATGGTCACGATTGTGTGACAGTTAGCCGACAAAACGGAGTTGACAAGATTATTCTGAATTTTCCCAGCGTCCGCCCATGCGGAGTAGTCGTTTTTCTTCGGCTGTTCGGCAATCTGTGACTTTATGTCAAGCACACCGCCCTCGTTGTCCCACGCATGACTGAAGCTGTCCACGATTACGACACCGTCCTCACCGACAGCCTCTGCACCTTCCTTGACCATAGAAATATACTTGTCCGGAGAATACGGAGCAGTTATTTCCTGATACAGAAATTCACCTGTTCCGAAGTCTGAACGGTTAGCATAAAACTTTGCTCTGCCGTGTTCCGTGTCAATAAGGGCGATTTTTGACCAGTCGTTTGTAATACCATACGCCAGCAACAGTGCCGACAATGTTTTTCCTGCCCCTGATGGTCCTGCAAGCGCAAGCCTGAGCTTGGATTTTTCTCTTGTTACTTTCTGAAAAGCCATTATTCTTCCTCCTCGTTTTCTGTAATATCGTCATAAAATATATCAGCCTGCCAACCTCTTCTAAGGTGTTCATACTGAACGTCATAGACGATTTTATTTAGTATAAAATTTTGTACGAGTTCTTCAATATATGAAATATCCCTGCTGTAAAATGATTTGACACACATTATTTCACCCTATTTCCATAAAAAAGCCGGACAACCCTTGAAAGAGATGTCCGGCTATTTGATGACTTCAAGCCTCGTTGCTCGGTACGTCTGAATTATTTCTTGTGCATGATACACGCACTATGTTTTTGCAGTTAGGACATTTCAGCTCTATAACAAGCGGAATTTCCGGCACTGCCGATATGTCAAACGCACGTTTTCTGCACGTCGGACATTTCATCTGATGTTTTAACACTTTTTTGCTTCCTTTCAGAATTTATGTACATATGTTTCTGCAAAGTCAGGGTTATCATGGATATTGTCTATAATCCGACAGCATGACAGCATTTCACGAGTAGCATATCTGCAAGTTTCGCCGGTGTCGATATCTGTAAAAGTCCAGTCTCCGTAACCTGAATCGGTCACAAGCAGAAAATGTCCGGTCATAGTTTTCAGAATATCACCCTCGAAGATTCTTTCATAGTTCAAGGCTCTGTAACCTGTAAACATTCCAACGGTTTCCGAAATAACTTCACATGAAACATCGTCAGGCTGGTCAATGTCTATACCAGCACTGCATCTTCTAATGTCACCATATATCCATTCTCCGTCCTCTGTTCTGCCCCTGAATAATACTTCTGTTTTCATTTCTTTTCACCTCACTCCCTTTTGGTCTGCCTCATCAGCGTCGGGCGACCGCTCCCGACGGACAGCGAATTAAATCCGCTGTTTCGGCTGTTACTTTTTTATTGCTGTTTTCTGCTTGTTTTCCAGCTGTAAGAAATATCTGTATGCAGAATAAACAGCTTTCCGCATTCCGAACATTCAAGCTCGTGGTCACCG
>WFLZ01000277.1 GCA_009177225.1 Clostridia bacterium | reverse complement strand
ACCTTCCATTACAAGAATCTGCTTTGTGATATCAATACCGTTTGTATCACTTGCAAAGAGTTCGCTGAGTGTTACAGGGTATTTGTCAGGTTTACAGTCATCAGGAACTTTGAATGTGAGANCAATAACGGTTGCACCGTCATCTGCTGCAANACCTTCNCCCTTTGAGTGTGCGAAAGCAATTTCCTTGCCGTTTACTTCTGCTTCGGCACTGTAAGCATCTGAGCCNNTAGCACCTNTGTAATTCACACCGTCAGCAGAATCAACTATGAACTGAGCACCGCCTACAGGAAGCTTAGCACCATTGGTGTCAANAACCTTNACATTAACAGTTACTTCTTCACCAGGGTAAACACCAAGTTTTTCGTCAACTTTCCATACTATAGCACCTGAAGGAGCTGTAACTGTAGTAGTTGTAGTAGTTGTTGTAGGAGCGGATGTAGTTGTTGTCTGTGTAGTTGTTGACTGTGTAGTAGTTGTAGTTGTCTTAGCCTTAACATGGATAACACCGGGAACAAGTTTTACCTTAGAAGTAATGTCATTGCCGTTTGTATCGCTTATGAAAGCATCAGACCACTTAACATTATAATCACCATCTTTGCAGTCATCGGGTACTGTATATGTGAGAACAAGTACATTGTCATTGTCCTTTGCAGCAGTACCATTGCCTATTTTCTGAGCGAATGCAAATTCATTTGTCTTTGCATTTTCTATAAGTTCAGCGTCGTAAGCGTCAGAACCTACTGAACTGTTGTATACGATAGGTGTGTCTGCCTTGATAGCAAACTGTGCGCCTGCTACAGCAAGACCAGGATTTGAACTGTCCTCAACTTTAACTTTCATTTCAACTGTTTCGCCAGGTTCAGCATCAACGTCCTTGATTACCCATGATACTTCGCCCTCTGCCACAGGAACATCACCAACAGTGATTGAACCGTCAAGGAAAGTAATATTAGTAAGTTCGTTTCCGTTTGTATCTGAGATAAATTCTTCAGACCATTTTATAGGATATACGCCGGGAGTTGTAGGAGCTGTATAAGTAAGTGTAAGAACTGTATCGCCGTCCTTTGCAGCAANTACCATTNCCTATNTTCTGNCCGAATGCAAATTCGTTTGTCTTGGGATTGTTTTCAATTGCTGCGTCATAAGCGTCTGTTTTTCCGCTAACAGAAACAAATTCAGCAGTATCAGCGGTAATCTTGAACTGTGCGCCAGCTACAGGGATAGCAGCATTGCCCTTATCATTAACGATAACCTTAACTTCCTTTTTCTCGCCTGGCTTAGCTGAAACATCGTCAATCTTCCATTCAATTTTACCTTCGTACGTCGGGTCAATGATGATTGCACCTGCTACAGCTTCAACCTTGTCTGTAATGTCAAGACCGTTTGTATCACTTACAAAGAGGTCACTCCATGTAACCGGATATTTACCTGCTTCGATATCAGTAGGAACAGTATATTCGATTGAAAGAATAACAGCGTCGTTCTTTGCAACTGTACCCTTGCCTGCGTTCTGTCCGAATGCGTATTCATTTCTGTCCTTATTGTATTCAAGGTCAGAATCATAAGCTTTTGAGCCTGTTGCAGTCGGCTTACCGAAAACAGAGTCAGCAGCAATCTTGAATTCTGCACCTGCTACAGCGAGGTCAGAATCACCGCTTACATATACATTAAGAGTTACCTTTTCACCCTTCTTAGCGTGAACTTCCGGGATAACCCAAGCAGCGTTACCGTCAGCAGGTTTATATATAACTGTAGTAGTTGTTGTAGCAGTTGATACTGTTGTGGAAGAAGCTGTTGTCTGCTTGCTTCCTGTAGTAGTAGTTGTTGTTGTAGCTTTTGATGTTGTAGATGCAGTTGTTGTAGTTGTTGAGGACTGAGGCGGATCAATAGAATCGCCAACCTGAATGTAACCAGTCTTTACACCTACAGTGTCATAGAACACGTCGTTCTTTTCACCAGAAAGCTGAGCCTTTGTTATATTGATTGCATAAAGTCCGTCAGGTGTTCCGGCAGGTACATCAAAAGTATACATAATTGCTGTACCGTTCTTTACGATAATACCATGACCGTCGCTGCCCTCACAAGTACCGGCACATGTACGCTCCTTGAGGTTTCTTGATACGCTTGTGTTGAAAGCAGGTGTGCTGTCGAGAATATCAGAAACAGTGATTCCGCCTTCAAGTGCAATTT
>WFLZ01000007.1 GCA_009177225.1 Clostridia bacterium | reverse complement strand
TTTTGCCGATTGCTGCGTTGAAAAAGCTCACCATACGACAGTATGCTTTCGCTTTTTTGCCTTGCCCTCGTCAAAATTATGCTCGAAAATCCGCACACGTTGAGATACTGAACAGGCTCTGAGAAGGTTTACAATGGGAAGTGGAAAGGCATTCATGTCCACGGTGGAGAATTCGGACACGCCCTGTGCGTTGAAATGGGAGTGCGTCATTATTTGTATCTGTTAGAAATCACACCGGAAATTGACACGAGTAATAATATCGTGGCTATTCCTCTTGACGAAGTAAAGCGATCCACTGCTAATATTGAGTATTCAGATTTTCTTCTTCCACAGTGGCAATATGATGAGTTAGCTGAGGAAGAAGTGATCGATGAGGAGTGAAAACGGAGTGTGATCGTGATGAGAAAAGTTCTCGTAAAATCAGTTCACGGAGCATTCGGCTATGTCATGGAGCATTATTATCCATTTGGCATGGCTGCCGAAGCTGCGGAGCAGGGAGCGTTGACAGACACCTATGCTGTAATTTCTATTCAGGATTCCCACACGCAGGGATTCGGATTTCAGTTTACCGAAAATCAGTTTTGCAAAGGTGTTCTCACGCTGATGTTTGATGATATAGTAACAGAGGTAGACGGAGCTGTTCTGTTTGATGATGAAATGGCGGATCAAANTATAGAGTTCATAGAGCATTATAGAAGTTCCGTAGATACGCTTTTAATACATTGCTATGCCGGACAGTCNCGTTCTANANCAGTCGGCGCGTTTGCCGTAGATATGCTTGGCGGCAACAACAGCAAGTATTTTGAAGAGGGTACACCGAATCAGTATATCTATGATGTGTTGGAGACAGCTTGGGTGAGACGGCAGTTGGCAAAGATGTGAAAGGGTGATAAATATGCTGCATAAAATGCAGTTAAAGGAAAAGCCGTTTGAAAAAATCAAGAACGGCAGCAAAACGATAGAGCTAAGATTATATGATGAAAAACGGCAGCAGATACAGGTCAGTGATTTTATTGAATTTTCGCAGCTTGACGGTTCTGAAAAGTTGACCGTGAGAGTAACCGCCCTGCACCGATTTGATTCCTTCGCAGAACTGTATGCACCTTATAGTATTTACGCAATTTCTGATCTTGACCACATGAATCAATACTATGTCTTTTGCAAGGAGAATTAATGGCATGTTGTTTAAAAATGATACAATAAAAGAGTATACTAATGATGCTGAATTAAAATCGTTTTGTGAGCAAACGTGGGGAGACTACGTACGAAGTTTAGATGGATCGATCATAAGCAAATTGCTTTCTATTCAGAGTCATGGATTAAAACAAGGCATTGGGTATGATGATAAAATAATTGAGGTATATCAAACGGAACTTTGGAAATTCCCTCCTGTTCCCTTTGATATCATTGTATATCGAGGCGGAGAAATGAAAATAAACGGAGACCATTCCTGTCAGCCTCTTTTTATAAAAAGAAGGCTGAATACTTCGCCAATAATAAGAAAAACAGGTTTCATAAAATCATCATACGAAAAGGAGCTTATATAGTACCGTCTCTATATCTATGGACACCTGGGAGTTTTTCAGAGAAAGAGGTCGTTATAGATGTATCATGTTTGCATAAACGAATAGGATACTATGAATATTTTGTAAGTGGGTAAGATATTCTTGACAGAAAGCAATTATTTTGAATGACAAAACCTAATATGATACTCTTTGACTATAGAGGAAAGCTGATGTTTAAATTGTCTAATGGCTACAAGGCAATTTATACGTATATCAGCGAGAATTCTCATAATGTCAGTCTCGAAGAATTCAACGAATACATTCTATGCATCTTCAATAATATTAGGGAGATGCTGTTACGCAATTCCCTTACTTCGAATACACCCTTTATAATGAAGATGACCACATAAAAATTGATGAGCTACACACAGATAGCGGATGGCATAATTCTCAAATCGTATTAGATGCTCGTGAGGATAGGGGCTATGGAACAGCACTGCTTGAAGCACTTATCTCACTGGCAATTCACAATGGTTTCAATAAGCAAAGCAAAGTCACAGGTGAACTTTCGTATGTTGATGCCAGGGACGAGAAAAAAACAACGAAGAAATATGTTTTATCATAAACAAGGATTTAATGTCAAATCGGATCTTGATGCTGATATCAGAAGTATATGTGTTACGATAGGGCGGATAGAAGAACACATTAAGTGAATATGATGAAAGCCGAGGAAATAACCTCGGCTTTTTACACACGCAGGGATTTGGTGTTCGGTTTACTGAGAAGCAGTTCTGCAAAGGTACTCTGACGTTGCTGTTTGGTGATATAGTGATAGAAGTAGACGGAGCTGCATTATTCACGAATGAAATGGCGGGTCAGATCATTTACTGAAGAATAACTGAATTGTTAAGAGGTATTCAACAAAAAAATTAAAGTCGTTTTTGACATATTTTGGCAGGAGGTAAGTGCTTAAATCGTGCGACTATACAAACTTTGATTTTGATATGGCATTTTCGATATAAAAAATGACATTACTATTATGGAAGGTTAAAATGAATTGTTGACAATTATTTTGGTTTCACATCAAAAAATTCAAAGTTCTACTTTTTACTGCAAGCTTCTGCACAAATCGTAATCCTGTATTATAATAAAACATGTAGTTTTAGTTTTGAAGTTTGTTTCTATACTGTATAAAATAATTGATTGTTGCGTAATGCACAAGTATCTATTGTATTTTTTGTGCAATCATACAGATTCTTTGAAATACGCTCGAATTTTGTAACTTTTTGGCACTGAAAATGATTATATATATNAGNGTCGTTNANAATCTTGANNTTGGGCAATNGTNCAAATCGTATAGCTATAAAGTTGACTATGTCCTTACGCACACAGTTCCACAGTCAGTAATCCACTACCTCGGTTTAATTCCAAATATGCATGATGCATAGCTGACTGGCTGTTTTGAATGGCTGTATGGCGTGCTTGAATTTCAGAAGTGGTTTACAGGGCTTTTCCACGTGAATCAGATTGTGAGAGACAATTTGTATGTGCTGTTAGAGGAGGTTGTCACTATCGGATAAAAAAATATACTGTCCAGCGGTTGTGGATTATGAGAGTCCATAGCCGCTTTTCTTTTTGACGGTCATTTTCCGTTTTCATACTGCCATCTACTGACGAGGTTTTCTTTATGAACCTGACGGACGCTTTCCATTAAAGATATCCAAAGCAGATCCAATCACTACTCCTGACGGACACTTTCCGTTATAACTGGATTCTGATTTCACACTTCATTGACGGAGAATTTCCGTTAAGATTTCAATTTGTTTATTACTCCCCGTAATATCACCAGATATATCGATGCTTATTGCAACTATATCTGGCGATTTTATATCTTGATTTCGACCCAAAAACCGAGTAATATATGATACTGATACCCTGAGTATAGGCATATGGTTTTTCAACACAAAAAGCCATATCGCTTTGATAAGCAATACGGCTGATTTCTTTCGCAAAAGCTGATATTTTGCGAAAGATTCTATAGTCACCCACTTTGAGGACAGACTTTTGACAAAATACGACTCCTAATCTATATTAAGTATATCACATTGTTTCCAATTTGTCAAGAGGCTTGGTGAAAAAATTCCTATACTTTGAATTGAAATCTGTGAAGAATATACAATAGGGAGGAATTAAGCTATGAATATTTATTTGAGGAAGGATGGACGATATGAATCGCGCATTCCTACCGGAAAAAAAGATGGTAAAAGGACATTTCTTTATGTTCTTGCCAGAACGAAAGAGCAGTGCATTGAGAGAATTACTGCGATTTGCCAGAAGAATAAATCACAGGGTAATTGTAGTATGACGATGGCAGAGCTATTTGCCGAATGGCATCGAAGTATATTGCATCGAGTAAAGGAGTCCACGGCGGTAAATTATTCTATGAAGGCTGATAAGCATATTTTGCCTGCATTTGGTGATAAGGCAGTGAATACAATAACTGCCGACCATATCTATTCATTCATCTCTGACAAACAGAAAGCAGGTTTTTCTCATCGTTATATTGCGGATATCGTGATTTTGATGAAGTCAATTTTCAAATACGCTGTCAGAACTTATCAGATTTTCAATCCGATGGACGGAATTACTCTGCCAAAGAAGAAATCGCCTGAAATTCAGCTTCTCGATGCATCTGAGCAAAAGAGCTTGCAGCAGTATATTTCATCCCATCAGAATCGCAGCACTCTTGGGACAGCACTCTCAATGACAACAGGCATTCGTATTGGAGAACTGTACCCTTTGCAGTGGAAAGATATTGATTTAACGTGAGTTCGATGAAAAAAGATAGAAAAAACCGCCGAAATCTGTTATAATGAGAATAACTACAGACTCAAAAAAACAGAAAGGCGGTTTTTTCTATGGAACAAATAGCAATT
>WFLZ01000167.1 GCA_009177225.1 Clostridia bacterium | reverse complement strand
TTCCTATAACGTCGTCAATAATCGCACTGCTTAGAATAAGCGTTCCGATATTTTCCTTTAAATGACCGAGTTCTTTAAGCGTCTGAACGGTAATTCCGACGGAAGTCGCTGTCATTATAGTACCTATAAAGACCGCTCTGAAAAAGCTTTCACTGCCTATTGAACCGAATCCATAAAAACTGCCATAAAGAACCGTTCCCCCCGCAAGCGGAACAAATACGCCCACGCAGGCTATCAGCAAGGCTTTAGGTCCTGTTTTCAGCAAGTCTTTCATATTTGTTTCAAGACCTGCTTCAAACATCAGCATTACAACACCGATTTCCGCAAGAAGTGAGAGATAGTCCGCACCTGCATAATCTGCACCGCCTAAAATTTTAAAACAACTCGGACCTATCAGCAGACCGGCTATAATTTCGCCGACTACCTGCGGAGCTTTGAGTTTCTGTGCAATAAGTCCGCATAGTTTTGCCGATACAATTATTATCGCCAAATCCCTGAAAAATGATATTCTGTCCATAAAAAACCACTTTCTTTCTATAAAATTTTTATACCGCAAACTATTGTATCACTTTTATTTCCGTATTTCAATACCTATTTCAAAATTTCTATCACAAATTTATTGCATACAATTAAAATTTATGATATAATTATATCAGCTATGGAGGAAAAATTTTTTTAAAGGAGTGAAAATATTTGCTTTTAACAATCACATACGAAGGAAAAAACACGCAGGATTTAGGCTATTTACTGCATAAAAATCCTTACCGTTCACAGCAGTTTGAACTTAATTCCGGAATGGCTTACGTCTTTTATCCGGAAGTGTCAGACGAACGCACTACAGTCGCTTTACTGCTAGACATCAATCCGATTGACCTCGCAAGAGGTAAACTCGGTTCTAAGGACGGCGGTCTTTTTGATTACGTCAACGACCGTCCCTATACTGCTTCTTCGTTTATGAGTACGGCAATTTCACGTATTTTCGGCACTGCCATGAATAGTCGGTGTGACAAAAAACAGGAACTCGCAGACAGTCCCATTAAACTCACCGCCTGTATTCACATGATTCAGGGAAAAGACGAATTTGCACGCAAAATTTTTGAACCGCTCGGCTATACCGTGAAAACTTCAAAAACAATGCTTGACGAAAAATTTGAGGAATGGGGAGAAAGTCCATACATAAACCTTGAAATAAGCGGTACGCTGAAACTTTCGGAAATGCTTAATCATATTTATGTGCTTATTCCTGTTTTTGACAAACAGAAACATTACTACATCAGTGAGGACGAAATTGACAAGCTTCTTTCTCACGGCGGTGAATGGCTCGCCGGACACCCTGCACGAGATGAAATAGTTTTCCGCTATTTCCTTATGAAAAAGAGTTACGCACACAAAGCAATTGACCGACTGCTTGAAAGTGAACCGGAAGAAGAAACGGAAGAAGAAAATTTACCGGAAGAAGTAAAGGAACGCAGGATTTCGCTTAACAGTCAGCGTATGGAAACCGTAAAGAATGCCGTTCTTGAAAGCGGTGCGACAAGTGTTATAGACTTGGGGTGCGGAGAATGTCGTCTCACTAAACTCCTGCTTAACGAAAAGCAGCTACAGAAAGTCACCGCCGCAGACGTTTCCGTTAACGAACTCGAAAAAGCTAAAACAAGACTTCATTACGACACCATGCAGTCGTACAGAAAAAACAAACTCACTCTTATGCAGGCATCGCTGACATACAGGGACAAACGCTTTTCCGGATATGACTGTGCCTGCGTAATTGAGGTAATAGAACATATTGAACCCCTGAGAATACCTGCTTTTGAACGTTCGTTATTTGAATTTGCACAGCCTAAAACGGTCGTTCTCACTACGCCAAACAGAGAATACAACGAAAATTACAGTTTTCTTAAAACTGACACACTCCGTCATAATGACCACCGTTTTGAGTGGACAAGAGAGGAGTTCAGAAAATGGACTGAACATATATGCGAAAAATTCGGGTATACGGTTAAAATAAGCGGTATCGGTGAAATGGACGAAAATTACGGTACACCGACACAGATGGGAGTGTTCACAAAATGCGTATAGAAATTCCAGAGTTTGCTCTCGTTGCAATGGTCGGGGCAACTTCAAGCGGAAAGACAACCTTTGCAAATACAAAATTCAAGCCTACGGAAGTAATGTCATCTGACTTTTTCCGTGCCATGATTTCAGACGACGAAAATAATCAGAACGTTTCCCGTGAAGCTTTTGACCTGCTTTTCTATGCAGTGAAAAAGCGTCTTGACCTTATGAAACTTACTGTAATTGACGCTACTAATTTACAGCAGAGTGCAAGAAAACAGATAATTGACCTCGCCCGTGAAAACAATGTCCACAGTGTTGCGATAGTTCTCAATCTGCCGGAAAAAGTACTTATGGAAAGAAATAATGCCCGTGAAAACCGTGGTTTTCCTGAAAGAGTTATCCGTAATCACTGCAACGACCTGCGGAGAAGTATACGTAATCTTAAACGTGAGGGATTCAGATATGTGTATGTTCTGAACTCTATTGAAGATATCGAAAACGCTGAAATAGTCCGTACAAAGCTCTGGAACAACAAACAGGACGAACACGGTCCTTTTGACATTATTGGTGATATTCACGGCTGTTCAGGTGAACTTAATGAACTTCTTGACAAACTCGGATATATCAGAAACGAAAACGGCGTACCCATCCACCCCGACGGCAGAAAAGCTGTTTTTCTCGGAGATTTCTGCGACAGAGGTTCGGATAATACCGGAGTTCTGAAACTTGTCATGAATATGGTGAAATCGGGAAATGCACTTGCGATTACGGGAAACCATGACGTAAAACTTGTAAAATATCTCAAAGGGAAAAAAGTCGGTCTTACTTACGGTCTTGACAGAACGACAGAGGAACTTTCACAGCAAAGTGAAGATTTCAGAAAAGAAGTTCATGACTTTATGGACGGTCTTATCAGTCACTATGTTCTTGACGACGGAAAACTTGTTGTATCCCATGCCGGAATAAAACAGGAATATATCGGACGTGGTTCTTCCCGTGTAAGAGAGTTCTGTATTTATGGCGAAACCACCGGAGAAACTGACGAATTTGGTTTACCTGTGCGTCTTGACTGGGCTTCCGACTACAGAGGACGGGCAACTATTGTATACGGTCATACTCCGTCAAAGGAAGTACAGGCTGTAAACGGTACTTTCTGTATTGATACGGGCTGTGTTTTCGGTGGAAAACTCACCGCCATGCGTTATCCGGAAAGAGAATTTATAAGCGTTGACGCACATGAACAGTACTACGAACCCGTCAAGCCTCTTGATACGGACGAAAATTCCGACATGGGCGATATGCTTACAGTCGGGGATTTTCAGGGAAAAATGCATCTCACAACCGAACTTATTCCGTCAGTAAGCATTGACGAAAATAACGCCGCTGCCGCACTGGAAATAATGTCACGCTTTTCGGCTGACCCTCACTGGCTTATTTATCTGCCGCCTACTATGTCACCTTGCGAAACAAGTAAAATTGACAACTGGCTTGAACATCCCCTCGAAGCTTTTGAATATTACAGAAAAAACGGTATAAAAAATGTAGTGTGTGAAAAGAAACACATGGGTTCAAGAGCTGTAATAATTTTATGTCACAATATGGAAACTGCTCAGAAACGTTTCGGTATAAATGACGGTACTGCCGGAATTATATACACAAGAACAGGCAGACGTTTTTTTGACAACGCAGAAACTGAAAGAGAACTGCTTGAAAGACTGGACAAAGTTTTGACAAATAATAATTTCTGGGACGATTTCCACACAGAATGGGTCTGCTTGGATACCGAACTTATGCCATGGTCGGAAAAGGCACAGGGACTTATTAAAACTCAGTACGCACCCGTCGGAAATGCAGGTCACAGCGTACTCGGTTCGGCGGTCGGACTTCTTGAAAAAGCCTGTCAGAGAACCAATAACGCCTATGAAGTAGGTGAAAAAACTTCCGGACAAAATACAGACCTTAATGAAGTTCTTGAAAAGTTCCGTTTCAAAAAGAACGCTATCCACAAGTATATTGACTCCTACAGGGAATACTGCTGGACTGTAAAATCAACTGACGATTTCAGAATTGCACCGTTCCATATACTTGCGTGCGAGGGAAAAACTTTTGACAACCAACAGCATATATGGCACATGGAAACAATTAAAAAATATATTAGCGGAAATGACCCTGTTTTTATGATTACTCCTTATATATGCGTTGACACAGAGGACGAAACAAGTATTGAAAACGGTGTAAAATGGTGGGAAGAACTCACTTCTTCAGGCGGTGAGGGAATGGTTGTAAAACCTGAATACTACACAGCAAAACAGGGTACAAAACTTCTTCAGCCTGCCGTAAAATGCAGAGGACGTGAATATCTCAGAATCATTTACGGTCCGGAATACCTTGAACCGTCCAATCTGAAAAGACTGAAAAAACGTTCCCTTTCAAGAAAGAGAAACCTTGCATTGAAAGAATTTTCACTGGGTATGGAATCACTGAAAAGATTTGTGCGGAATGAACCGCTTTACAGGGTACATGAATGTGTTTTCGGCGTACTTGCGTTTGAAAGCGAACCCGTTGACCCGAGACTGTAAGAAGGTGTGACACATGAATTTCAGAGATGTTAACAGACAGATTTACTTGAAAAATAATCATTCGGAAAAAAATTTTTCATACAACAGCAGATATTCTTTCCGTGATATGAACAGTACAAAAAATGCGAAAGAAAAAATTCAGACCGAAAACACAGTAGTTCCGGAACAAAAAACGGTAAATATTACGGATAATATTAATATCAGTCAACAGAATCAGAGTATGTACTCTCAGCAGATGAATTTCCCACAGAATCAAAGTATGTATTCTCAGCAGATGAACTTTCCACAGAATCAGAGTATGTATTCTCAGCAGATGAATTTTCCGCAGAATCAGAGTATATACTCTCAGCAGATGAATTTTCCGCAAAATCNAAGNATATACNCCCNACAGATGAATTTTCCGCAAAGNCAAAACATTTATCAACGTCAGAACAATATACCGGTTGCTCCGGAAAAACCACAGGATAAGTTTTTGTATTATACAAACAACAATAACAGTAATAATACTATTTCTGTTCCGCCACCGCTTCCCAAACCAGACCCACCACAGCCTCCGAAACCCGAAACACCTACTCCGACACCTCCGCCGAAAATGGTCAAAGCTAAACAACCCGTTGTGAAAAAAATCGACGATTTCAGCATGGATTTCGGAGCGTTCGGGGGAACGTTCGACGGCAACCCCGACCAGTCAACACCTATCGCAGATATTCCGGTGATGAACAGCATTGATGACTATAAATTATAACTCTCTTGACTGTGATTTTCTGTGTTCACGGTTTCCGGAACTGAAAGATTCTATAGTTGCGGAAAATGAATGGCTCGGAGAAAATCTTCCGCACTGTCTTTTCGGAAACATTCTCAATCCGCTCGTTGCCGGACTTCTTAAACAAGACGACTATAAGACAAATTCCCTGCTTGAAAGAGTTTTCCATATGTATGAGGAATTTGCGGAGTACGGGGACACGGAAACGAAAAATCTTTTGCAGGTAACTCTGCTCGAATATCTGTGGGACGAATATATCACATACTCACGTTCTTTGGAGCTTATGGGAGAACGCACCAAAACTATAAACAATAATATTATCGGTTACTTATACATTCCGAAAGGGGTGAATTATGGACATAATAAAAGAAAAAATAAAAGGACTTGAAAAATTTGCCGAAGCTGATGACCTTGAATACTGGGAATATCAAGTCTGCGATTTGCTTGAAACAGCAGACAGCAAAGAAAAATATATACCATACATTCTTGAACTCATGGAAAATAATCCGCTTGCTGAATGGGGCTGTCCGGGAGGGCTTGTGCATTTTATGGAATCATGCAACAGTGATATATATGAAAAACTTCTGAAAGAATCCGTAAAAAGATGTCCTACTTTAAATACGCTTCTTATGCTTAACAGGCTATGCAACGGAAAGACAACCGAAGAAATTCCGGAATATATCAATATACTATGTAATATTTGTGAAAATACTTCTATACATGAAATTATAAGAGATACTGCTGAAGATTTCATGAACTATCAGTTTGAAAAAATCAGTGAATAACATGACAATTTCCGACAAAATACGTCCTTGATTTTATATCAGTACCATGCTATAATTTAACTATCGGGTAACCGAAATAATTTAAATTTCCTACACAGCACAAAAAGCCGTCCCCTGTTCCATTTCAGTGGGGACGGCTTGCTGTTTTTATTTACGCAACAACAAACTGACTGTTATATAATTCTGCATAGAAATTTCCTTTTGCAATAAGTTCGTCATGATTACCCTGTTCAATAATATCGCCGTCTTTCATTACAAGAATGATATCAGCGTTTTTGATAGTTGAAAGACGATGTGCAATTACAAATGACGTTCTGCCAACTGTAAGTTTATCCATAGCTTTCTGAATGACAAGCTCTGTTCTCGTGTCGATAGAAGAAGTAGCCTCGTCAAGAATAAGCATCGGTGCGTCCTTTATCATGGCTCTTGCAATTGTAAGCTGTTGTTTCTGACCGTCTGACAGATTAAGTGCTTCATTGAGTTTGGTGTCGTAACCCTGCGGAAGTGTTTCGATAAAGTGCTTAAGACCTACAGCCTCACACGCCTCGTCAAGCTGACTGTCCGTAACGACCTCTTTATTGTAGACGAGATTTTCACGGATAGTACCGTCAAAAAGCCATGTGTCCTGCAATATCATATCAAACATATCATGCACATATTCACGCTTTACGGACTTTGTGGACACTCCGTCAATAAGAATGTCACCACTGTTTACTTCATAGAAACGCATAAGCAGATTTACCATAGTCGTCTTGCCTGCTCCGGTAGGTCCTACAATAGCGACCTTCTGTCCTGCTTTCAGACTTGCGGAGAAATCATGTATAATAGTCTTTTCAGGAGAATAGCCGAATCTTACATTTTTAAATTCAACATCACCCCTGACGTTGCTGATTTTTTCAGTCTTTGCGGATTCGTCGGACTGTTCCTCTGCTTCGAGCATCTCAAACACTCGTTTTGACGCTGCGGAAGCTTGCTGAATGGAAGTGAGCGACTGTGCAAATGTTCCGAGAGGCTGTGAAAAAAGTCTTGCATAGATTACAAATGCCATAATAGTACCCAGTGTAACGGCTGAATTGTCATTGACAATAAATATAACTCCTACAATAAAAATCATCGCATATGCAAGGTTTCCGACAAAGTTCATAACAGGGTGCATCATGCCCGAAAGCCACTGTGATTTCCAGTTTGAATCATAAAGACGTTCATTGATTTCGTCAAATTTTGCCTTTTCCTGAGACTTTGCACCGAAAGCGTGGACAATGTTATGATTAGTGTAAATTTCCTCAATCTGTCCGTTCATAATGCCTAAATCCGTCTGCTTACGGTTAAAATACTTCTGGGACGTTTTCAGAATAAGTGACATAAAAACAAATCCCAACAGTGACGATACTATTGTAACAATTGCAAGAATCCAGTTTGTATGGAACATCTTGTATATTACTCCGACAAAGAGAGCAAGTGAACTGATTAAGTTTGCAGAACTTTGTGAAAGTGTCTGACTGATAGTGTCAACGTCGTTTGTAACTCTTGAAAGAATATCGCCCTTTGTAGTGGTATCAAAGTAACTGAGTGGCAGACGGTTTATTTTTTCGTCGATATCAGTACGGAGACGCTTTGATGTTTTTTGAGTTACCGTAGCCGTAATAAACTGCTGTCCGTAATTGAGAACTGCACCGGTCGCATAAATAGCNACAAGTGTAAAGCATATTTTTTCAACTGCATCTATATNAATNCCTGTAATGATTCCTGCTGTGATTTCGTTCATGAGGTCACTGATTTTTTCAGGTCCTATAATAGTAGCCACTGAACCTCCCACGGCAAAAATCAGTGCAATAACAATTGCAGGAAGATAACATTTACAGTATACAAGTATTTTCTTTATTGCTCCCATGTCAGCCTTTTCTGGCGGACTGGACTGCATCATTGGTCTCATAGGCGGCATATCATGCACTCTCCTTTCCTGCTAATTCTTCTTCGGATAACTGCGAAAGTGCAATTTCCTTATAGATAGGACAATTTTCAAGAAGTTCGTCATGTTTTCCGATACCTGCAATCTCACCATCATGAAGAACAAGTATTTTATCAGCATTCCTGATAGTGCCTATTCGCTGGGCAACTATAATTACAGTCGTATCGGAAAGCTGTTCACGGAGTGACTTTCTGACAAGCATATCTGTTTTGTAGTCAAGTGCCGAGAAAGTGTCATCAAAAATCATTATGGGTGAACTTTTGAACACGGCTCTTGCAATCGAAAGACGCTGTTTTTNTCCNCCTGAGTANNTTGTACCGCCCTGTNCGACTTTGGNATGTATANCGCTTTCAANGTCNTTCACAAAGTCCGATTTCGATATATCAAGAGAGCGTTTTATTCTCTCGTCATTGTCCTCAACTTCTTCCTTACAGCCGTAAGTTATATTGGACTTTATATCACCTGAAAAAAGAATTGCTTTCTGTGGTGCTACGGAAACAACCTTTTCAAGCTGTTCTTCAGGATAGTCCTTTATATTTTTTCCGTCAATGAGAATTTCACCGTCTGTAACATCATAATATCTCGGTATGAGGTTCACAAGCGTTGATTTACCCGTACCGGTTGCACCGATAATTGCAAAGGTTTCTCCGGCTTCAATCTCAAAACTGATATTCTTAAGACACGGTTTTCCGGAATCGGAATATGCAAAGGAGACATTTTTAAATTCAATTTTTCCCTGTCCGGAAGNGCTTACTTTTTCATTTTTATAGCTGAGTGACGGCTCTGTTTCAAGAACTTCATTTATACGCTTTGCGNAAACCATAGTCCTCGGCATGATAATGAATATCATTACAAGCATCATGAATNCTCCCACAACCTGAANTGCATACTGTGTAANTGNANCCATATTTCCTATNACTTCGGCACGTTCCATTATTTCGGCTTTATTGATAAGATATGCACCTACCCAGTAAATTGCAAGAGTAAGTCCGCTCATAGCCATAGTCATGAGTGGCATCATAATACCCATAATACGACTTGTAAACAGATGATTCTTTGTTATTGCCGTATTTACTTCATCAAATTTCTTTTCCTGATACTTTTCAGCGTTGAACGCACGCACAACCCTTACACCGCTTATGTTCTCACGGGTTACGTCATTAAGATTGTCGGTGAGTTTCTGAATTGACTTGAATTTGGGATAGGCAAGCAGTACAAGCATGGAAATCGTAACAACAATAATTCCCACACATATAAGTATAGCTGTTGTCCACTCTACACTTGATGCTGATATTTTTGCAATAGCCCATATTGCCGTTACGGGTGCTTTAATCATCATCTGCATACCCATTGCAATAAGCATCTGTAACTGTACTACGTCATTTGTAGTTCTTGTTATAAGGCTCGGCGTGGAAAACTTNTTTATCTCTGCNTTTGAAAATTTAAGTATGTGACCGAAAAGTCTATCACGNAGAGTNTTTGCAAAATTCGCNGCAACCTGTGANGCAAAAAATCCGCAAAACATAGCCGCCGCCATGCTTCCGACCGCACAAAGAAGCATCATTCCACCGTTTTTCATGACCGTTCCCATATCTATATCACCCGCAGAAACCGATTCAGTAAGTTTCTGCGTATAGTCGGGCATAGTCAGGTCAAGCCATACCTGAGTAAAAACAAGCACCACACATATAAGTATAAAACCTACATCACGGGATTTCAGATTCCTGAAAATCTTAAACATAAATATCCACCTTTCCGATTGCTAACTTAGTTAGACAATCTGTTAAAATCAATCTTTTATAAGCTTTTTCATTTCCTCGTCCACAACACTTTTTATCTCATGTGAAACGCTTACAAATTCCTCCATGCGTTCTTTGCCAACTCTGTCAATAATCTTACCGAAAATACCAATCATTTCCTCCCTGCGTCTCAAACATTCTTCCCTCCCCTGCTCAGAAAGCGAAATCATCAGCCGTCTTGCATCTTTTTCACTGTTCTCACGGATTATAAAATTCCTCTCCGACATCTTGCGGAGCAGAACAGAAACCCTTGCTGTACTTACGTGCATATGTTCACTTATTTCTCCGGCTGAAACTGGTCTGTCAATTTCTTCAAGATATTTCATAAGACAGCTTATACCGGCATTGTCATCATTGAATTTTCTGAAAACATCATCAGACGGTTTTTCATGAAGTTTTTCCATAACACTTATTACATACTCACGGGTCGCCATAAAATATCCCTCCTTTTTATTTAACTGGGTTAGATAGTATAGCTTTTACGTGTAAAATACAAGTTAATACTATGACAGCTTTGTGAAAAAAATAACATTTTCCCTGTCAATTCAGTATCTTCGATATCTTTTACAAAAAACACTTGACTTTTTACATTAAAAATGGTAAAATATTATAAGCACTATAATAAATCAATCTTAAAAATTTTCAATCTGGAGGACATTTTATGAATAAAACTGTCGGTTTATTATCTGCATTGATTTTAATCGCCTCATGTCTCGGCGGTTGCGGTATGAAAGAAACAGATTCCGTTAATATTACAAATGCTGACGACCTTAAAGGTAAATCAATTGGTACACAGACCGGTACTACCGGATATATCCTCGCCAATGATATAACAGACGCAAAAGTTGAAAAGTACAAGGACGGAAGTGCCGCTGTTCAGGCTCTTGCACAGAAAAAAGTTGACGCTGTTATTATTGACGAACTCACCGCTCAGGAACTCGTCAGCAACAGTGAAAATCTTAAAATACTACCCGACCCTTTCAATGAAGAAGAATACGCTATAGCCTATAAAAAAGGTAATACAGAACTTGGTGAAAAACTTGATGACGCTATCACCAAATTAAAAAAAGACGGAACTTTTGCAAAAATTTCAAACCACTGGATTGGAAATAATCCTGACCATCAGTCATATACTCCCAAATCAGACGTACACCGGAGCGGTACTCTTGTTATGGCGACAAACGCCGAGTTTCCACCTTATGAAAGTGTTGAACAGGGCGAAATCGTTGGTTTTGACGTTGATATGGCAATGGCTATATGTGATGAACTCGGCATGGAGCTTAAAATAAAAAACATGGATTTCAGTGCGGTAATAACAGCCGTTACTTTTGATGAGGCTGATATAGGAGTAGCAGGAATTTCAGTCACTCCCGAACGCTCTGAAAATGTTGATTTCACACAGAGTTATGCAGTTTCAAGTCAGGTAATTATTGTAAGAAGTGAATAAAATCAGAAACCTGTACTGTTATCAGTGCAGGTTTTTATAATTTGTCAGGATATAATAATAAAATAATGTCGTATAATAATATTTTGTGACTATTAAATAATAATTCTGTACTCTATTGACAAGTATTTCATAATATTATAATATGTTAGTATAGAATAATTTAGGAAAGCAGTGATATATTTGACCCTTAAAGAGCTGAAAATAGGAAAATATGCCGTTATAACGTCCGTAGGCGGTGAGGGTGCGTTAAGACAGCATTTTCTTGATATGGGAGTTATTCCGGGAACAGAAGTAACAGTTGTCAAATATGCCCCTATGGGCGACCCTATGGAACTTCGTATTCACGGCTATGAACTTACTCTCAGGCTTGCCGATGCAGACCGGATTGAAGTACAGCCGATTGAAGAAAAGAAAGATATTCCCGAAAATAACGTAAAATCCCGTAAATCCGAACACCCCGGATTCGGCGAGGGCGGAAAATTTCACCCGAAAGGAAGCGGTAATCCCCTGCCCGACGGTACAGAACTTAAATTCGCCCTTGTCGGAAATCAGAACTGCGGAAAAACTACTCTTTTCAATCGTCTGACCGGTTCAAATCAGCACGTCGGAAATTTTCCGGGCGTTACGGTTGACCGCAAGGACGGTTCTATTAAAAATCACAGCAACACTAAAGTTACCGACTTACCGGGAATTTATTCAATGTCGCCGTACAGCAGGGAAGAAATTGTTTCACGTAATTTTGTACTTAACGAAAAACCTCATGCTATCATAAATATCGTTGACGCTACGAACATTGAAAGAAATCTGTACCTTACCATGCAGTTGCTTGAAATGAATATCCCTATGGTAGTCGCTCTGAACATGATGGAC
>WFLZ01000188.1 GCA_009177225.1 Clostridia bacterium | reverse complement strand
ATTATGATTTTTCTTACCTCTACTGGTATCATTACTATCACCCTTTCTATCCTCTATTATACCATTCTTTTTCCTATTTGTCTATAGTGGATTTGCTGTAGGAAATTTCTTTCGCAGTTTCTTCAAGCCCTCACATACGCTGTCGGAATTCAAGTAAGAATCAGTCATTACATTTACGGTTTCATATGTTACTGCATTCATAAATCCAAGAAGATTTGCTCGTTTTCTTCCATATGCAGATGGAACACATTTACTTTCTTTACATCAGCAGTATCCGCCCTGATATCCGTATGTCAGATGAACTCCATCAGCGAAAAACACTTGAATTAAGCCGTTTTTTGCCATATCAATCAGAGGAAGAAGGATGTTGTTCAGAAAGTACAATTGTACTTTCAAATTGGCTTTTGCTGGTATACTTTTTGACTTTTTGTATGAATAGCCTTTGCTTTAAGCCACTTCCGTACCGGAGTGGCTGTGATTTCTATGCTGAATTTTTCGCAGATTTTTCTGACTGCATCAGGAACATCTGCAGGTGGATTCTCATTAAAATATGCTTTCAGTTCATCGGAAATCTGCTCCAGATGGTTGATTCGTTTTCCCCTTTTGCATTTGATAGACTGCCTCCACTCCCATTGTTTGATACAGCTTCAGAATCCTGTCTATCGTCTTTGAGTCATGTCCTGTTTTTTCGCACAATTCTTTTAACGTTTCCGTTCCTTTATTCGCATAATACAAGATACTTGCCTGTATTCTGATAGAATCATTCCTTCCCATTCCATTTCATAATGAACGAGTGCATCTTCTTTTGAGTTCAGTTCTATTTTTATTTTACGCTTTATTGGCATTCTTTTTACCCTTCTTTATTATACCATTTTTGTCAGGAGTTTGCAATAGATGGAAGTATAGTGTTGCTGCATCGGAACAGGTCACCATAGTGCCATTTTCCATCCTCTGTTCTGCCTCTGAATAATACTAAAGAAAGCTTCCACTCATTCTTTGCACTACTTTTGCCATTCCATTCAAAACCGAAGTCCGTGTATATATTTTATTTTTTTAGGAAATACTAATTTAAATAAGATTTGGAGGTTTTATATGGATTTTATAAAATTAATTTTGACATCATTATTATCCGTAATATCATTATTTCTCATAACAAAAATTATGGGGCATAAGCAAGTGGCACAGCTGGATTTTTTTGATTACATTAACGGAATTACAATTGGTTCCATTGCTGCTGAACTTGCTACCGACCTTGAAACCCCTTGGAAATCTTTGATTGCTATGATAATCTATGGTATGATTGCTGTCGGACTTAGTCTGGTCACTAATAAGTTTCCAAAAGTGCGAAAATATGTTAATGGTTCTCCCACCATACTCATGAATGACGGAAAGATTTATCGTAAAAACATGAAAAAAGCGAAACTGGATTTAAGTGAATTTTTGACTATGTGTCGGGAACAAGGTTATTTTGATTTGAATGATATTCAGACTGCGATTTTTGAATACAACGGAAAATTAACCATATTGCCTAAAAGTGCCAACCGTCCGGTTACGCCAGCCGATATGGAACTGCATCCTGAACCTGACCATATTAATACTGAAGTTATAATGGACGGACGCATTATGGGTGAAAATTTAAAAAGAATGGGACTTGATTTAAAATGGCTTGAAAAGCAGATAAAGGCACAGGGCTATCATGATGCAAAAGAAATATTTTTGGGATTGTGTGATAATAATAATCAGCTTTCATTGTTTGCAACTAAATGACAGATTTATCGTTTCAGATGAAACTTTTTCTTTCAGTAAACTTATTGCTTTATGTTCATGCTGAAACTGCTTCTCGGTCTTGCGGAACTTGCATAGTTCGTCCGTTCCACGACACTTCACGCCTACAAGAACCTGACAGCACCTGCTTGTCTTCACAAATCTGCATATTTCATCTTCCAGTGGTATCACCTCTTAATATCAATTTCTTGGGATACAGCTGATTGTAAGCTCAACCGTTCAGAAACCTTATATTTCAAATTTTGTGTAACTACAAGCTATTCTGTTCCATCGGTAAGCAACAAAGTCACATTCTCCGTCGGTATCTTCTCTGTATTGTTCCATAGCATCGGTGAGTTCCGCAAGTGTTTCAAAACCACCATAATATTCACCATTCTCATCAATTCCGCCGTCTATATACTCACTGTCAGGATTTTCATAAAAATCAGCAAGCTGGTATTTCATCGTTTTCACCTCTTCCAGTATTCAGTTTTGTTTGGTTCTGCACCGAACGCATGTCCAAAAAACTTTTTTTCTGCATCGGCTCTGTTATCAAAATAGAGTCCTGCCCATACTCCGAAGCCGTCTATTTTCCAGACAACATAATTGTCGGGAGTGATGATGCTTTCGACAATGCAGTAATCGTTCCAGACACCGAATACCACATAGCCGTTGATATGCAAATCGATGTGTATGTTGTTTTTCACTCTTTCGAGGTCATCAGGCTCAAATCTGGATTTTTCATAGTCACGAAGCTTGCACAAAGCACCATATATATTTCCTTTAAGTTCGTTGAATTCCACTCCCTGACAGCTCCATGTGCCGTCAGGGTTTATTTTTGTAAGCATTTTTCTTTTCCTTTCAGATTATAAGTTCCATATACTCAACCGATGACATATCTACATCCGGATTAGCGAACTCCACTAATGCCCTTACTATGCTTTTTTCAATGATGGATTGTTCTTTTTTGTTACGCTTAGGAATTCGGTTGATTACTGTTGCACCATCATATGTGCGGATAGTTTCTATGTAGTGAGTTGTGGTCTCGGTNTTGCTGAGAACCGTGTACATTCCGGCACGTTTGTGACCGTTAAAAAAGGGCNAATCCANAGTGACCTTATCCGACAAAAAAAGAGCATCATCTCCAATAAAGGAAAATGATACTCTTTTCTTTTTTCAATGGACAGTATTCAATTTTTTTAAAATATTTCAATAACAGTTCTAATAATTATAGCAATTCCAGTTGATGTGAATAATAAAAGAACTGAATAGAAATTTTTACTTGCTTTTTTGGGAAATACATGATATAATTGTTGTGGTGGTGATTAAGGTGCTTAAAATAGCAGTCGTTGATGATGACAAGAAGTTTATAGCTATATACAGACAAATAATAGCGAATCTTTTCTCTGAGCATCATGTAGTAATTGNGATTAACGGATTTTTATCCGGCAATGATTTTGTTAANTCGCTTTCAGTTAAAAAATATGACCTTGTTTTTATGGATATTGATATGCCCNAAATATCGGGAATANACATTGCAGCCGAANTACGAAATAACAATCAAAATCTNGATATTATCTTTGTTTCGGCACATCCACACTNTGTTTTTGAAACAATTCGATTCNCTCCTTANAGATTCATAAGAAAGTCCAAGCTTAAGGCTGAAACAAAAGAGGCAGTTGATTCATATTGCAGTAGAACAAATATGAAATCCAAAATGATTTCACTTGAACTTCAAGGCGGAACTATGATAAGCGAAAAATCAAATGATATTATTCAATTTTTCTCTGTTCGTCATGATATATACTATATGCTCAAAAATGAAGCTGATGCAAAAATGCTGTCAAGAAAATACAGCCTTTCTCAGCTTGAACATCTTACTAAAGATGATGGTTTTTTAAGAGTTCATAAAAGTTATCTGGTGAACTATAGATGTATCAAAAGTATAAATGCTAAATCAGTTGTTATGTTGAATGATGAGGAAATACCAATAAGTCACGGAAAAAATACTGAAATACAGGAAAAATTTATGAAATTACTTAGAAAAGAGGAAATGCTGTGATGTGGCTGGCAATTGAAATAACAGCGATAATTGCAGAGTGTTTCCTTGCTCTCAACTTCAATTCCGGATATTTCAAAATGAAAGACAACAAATATGTTCATTGGAAAATAATTGGCGGAACTGTTATTTTGAGTTTATGGGATTATCTTAGCACATTGATTATTAAGAATGAATTTTTTGCCATGAGTGGATTTGTATTGATAGTATTAGCATTTTCATCACTATTTTTGAAAAAATCATTTTTTGAAAAGTTTATTATAGCGGTCATAAGCTACTCATTGTTCTATTTGATTAACTTACCAGTTCTTTATATTTTTTCATATATATTTAATCAGTCTGTTCAATATATGACATCAGCAAAAGGGATTGAACGAATAATTATCTTGTTTTTGACAAAAACATTATATTTTGTAATAACTCAATTAATCGTATGCCTGCATCAAAAACAGATGTATTTTTTTAAACGAAATGAATGGATACTGATTTCAGCAAATTTCTCCATAACTTTAGCAATAGCATTTTTGCTATACTCTCTCAGTGNTGAATTATGGAACGGGTTGTATGTATGTATCNGNATAGTCATTCTACTTATAGCTTTAGATGTGNTNGCATTTNACTTTCGGAAATGCTGGATAAAATCAAGATACAATGCGATAATATTTCGGAGATGCGTCATGATTATATTCATGAACTTGCTTATATACAAGGGATTCTCAATGAAAAAGATTTTGATAAACTCAACAGCTATCTGAAAGCAAAATTATCTTCCGAGAAATTAAAAGGATACAATTTTATTTTTACCTCAAATAAGATTATTGATTCGGTCATTAACTATAAATTTTCGATTGCAGAACAAAAAGGAATATCGATAGTCTGCACTTTGACAGCTGANATATCAGAGCAATACGAACATGATATNTNAATTANNCTTNCCAATNTTCTTGATNATGCTATTGAAGCTTCTGNGAAATTGTTGATNGAAAAACGGAATCATATTGAATATTTCAGAAATTTCGGGATATTACAGTATTATAGTTAAAAACCGCATAAGCAGTTCTGTGATTACAGGCAACAAAAAAACTTGATACCACTAAATCGGATAAGCATAATCATGGATACGGACTGAAAAGTGTAAAAATATTAGCAGAATCCCATAATGGTATGGTAGATATATACGAGAAAGATGGATTTTTTATTGTAAATGTTCTGTTGAATATGTAAAATTTGTCCTCAAATGACTTTTTTAGTCGTTTGGGGACAAATTTATTGATAACTTCAAAATTTTGGGTTATACTGTGCTTGTAAGGAGGAGAAATGATGATAAAGAAATTAAGTACATTGATTTCAAATCAATTTGTAAAGCGTAACATCATATCCGAAGATGCTCAAGATGTGTATACATATGGAGTTGAAATTACGATTTCGAGCCTTATTGGATTCATATTAGTGACAATGATTGGTATCATATTTAAATCATTGATGCAAGCTATGATATTCTATGTTATCTTTGTTGCATTAAGAAGTATGACGGGCGGTTATCACGCTTCAACATATTTAAAGTGCAACACTATTTTCAGTTTTATTTCGCTGTTTACGTTGCTGTTTAGTAAAGCATCATCAGAAATTCACTTATCGGTTGGAATTATAAATTTGTTTTTTCTGCCAGCCGTTGCAATCTTTCTATGGTTAGCACCCATAGAGAATCCTAACAATCCTATAGAGAAGAAAAAAAGATTATATTGGAAAATAACTTCGGTTTCAATATCCATTCTGCTTTATATACTGAGTATTCTTCTTTATATAAATCAGCATATTTTTGAATCTGCGATAGTTATTATAACGGTTTTTGTAGTTTCAATTTTATGCATGATACCATTTATTCAGAGAGGAGGAAAAAGCTGATGGATATCCTAAAGATTTTTGCTATGATTGCTGAACTCGCTGCAAAAGCAGGTGCTGGAAGTGCATCATTTGCAGGCTGTCACCAGCCCGAAGAGCCTAAGAATATCAATGTTTTGCTCAAGAAGAACAATTAATTTTATGTTTATAAAGCACAGCAATCACTCACAGGAACATCATAGGCGATTACATCAAGTAATTAGACACACCACTAATCAAAGAAACCTATAATTACATTTATGCATAATATAATGTAACTATTGCAAAAATCAGTATGATATATATCATACTTGCCAAAGGCAAGTAAAATTTTCAATATTCTGTGTTTTAAATATGATTATAAAGGCAAATAAATTATTTTTTCAAGGAGGTCATTTTTATGACAGGTAAAATCAAAAAGGCAATTGCTTCAGTTATAGTTATTCTACTTATAAACGAAACTACAAGGACATAGAAAAGCATAGTGAATGGAATCGTTTAAAGATAAGTGATAACGCAGAAATGCTTTTATTCTACGTTTTAAAACGTACC
>WFLZ01000034.1 GCA_009177225.1 Clostridia bacterium | reverse complement strand
TGTCCTTGAGAAAGGAAAAATTTATGGCTACAATCAGAAAACGTGGAAAATCCTATCAAATCAGGGTTTCCTGCGGTTACGATGTAAACGGAAATCAGGTTGAGCGTTCTATGACGTGGAAACCTGACCCGAAAATGACAGAAAAGCAGATTGAAAAGGAACTGCAAAGACAGTCGGTTTTANNCGAGGANTCGTGCATGAANGGTCAAATAAATTCGGCGGTGAAATTTCAGGAGTTTACAGAACAGTGGTTCAAANAATATGCTGAAATCAAGCTGAAAGCCCAAACAATNCGCAATTACCGCTATTTTTCAGACCGTGTTTACAAGGCTGTCGGACACATGAGAATGGACAAAATTACGACACGCACAATACAGAAATTTATCACTCAGCTGACAGAAACTCCAAAAATCGACCAGCACGGCGATACTGTTGAGTATCTTTCTCCTAAGACCATCAAAAACTACATTTCATTCATTTCCTCGGTATTTGATTTCGCCGTGAAACAGCAGATTATCAGTTCCAATCCTTGTCAGAAATGTATCACTNCCGANTGTCGTNCAGAAAGAAAAAAACGTTNNCACAATTGACGAAANTCAGCAAATTCTTGACTNGTTTGANGAAGAAAAAAACGAGCATTTTTCATTTGTAATATTCTTCACACTTGCAATTTTTACAGGTTTAAGACGTGGTGAACTGCTCGGTNTGGAATGGAAAGACTTCGACTTTGAAAACTGCCTTATGGACGTTCGCCGTAACTCGCNCTGGACGAAAGAAAAAGGAATTTACACCAATACTCCGAAAACTAAGGNCAGTNTCCGTATGCTGAAAATTCCTCGTGAACTTGCTAATCAGCTGCTTGAATACAAAAAATTTCAGGACGATTACAAAATTTCTCTCGGTGACAAATGGATTGAGTGTGACAGGCTTTTCACCAAAGCTGACGGTTCGCCAATGAGTGTACAAGCTCCACGCAGATTTCTTGAAAATTTCTGTAAAAAGCACAATATCCGCTACTGCAATATTCACTCGTTCCGCCACTTCAATGCCTCAGTACTCATCAGCAACGGCGTAGACGTAAAAACGGTTCAGGCTTGTCTCGGACATAACGATGCAAATACAACTATCCCCGTTCCAAATAGTAACACCAAACCCACGCAGTACCTACTGGCAATAAATCAATTTATAACTATGAAAATGGCGATACCTATTAATTAGCATAAAGGTATCGCCAAATTTTTATTTATAATTAGAAACTCTATTTTATTTTTTACCTGTTAAGAACAGCTTACAAGGCAGGATTACGGATGGGGCATGTCCTCTTTGGAATTTGAGTTTTCCAGGTAAATAACATAATACTCCCCTAATACGCCCCTAACTTACAATTTTCATTTTAACTTATTCTTAAGTAATGCGATATCTTGACGGTTATCTATAGGTTTAATTCTTCCAAGGATTTTTTGTTCGACAGCTTGAGACCAATAGATTTTTAATCGTTTTTTAGCACGAGTTATAGCTGTATAGAATATACTATGTGTGATTAATTCATCAATTTCATCTGTTATAACTATTTTAACTGAGTCGTATTCTAAACCTTGTGCTTTATGAATAGAAACTGCATAAGCAATCTGAAATGGTATAGTTGATTTTGAAACCCCATCATCATCTTCATCTGTACTTTTATTCTTAAAAACCTCAAATTGAATAATTGANTTACNGTCTTGATTAGTTCCGATAATTTTAAAATTAAGATTATCAACATTTAATTTAATAAGTGGCTTGTCAAGTTCTATATCGAATTGAATGGATTCATTTGCTTTTCCTTCATTTAAAACTCTAAAATCTACAATTCGTCCTTTCATATTATTATGAATAATCGGAATTTCATCTGAATTACTGTTGAAGAACGAGTCTGCCGAATCATTAAACAAAATGGGATCTCCAACTTTATATCTTTGTATACCACGATAAATTTCCTTGCCACTATTATTTTCTTGCATAAAATGGTTAATGTTATTGATTCCGTACAAGCCGCCATAGTTTAAGCAAAGAATGATTTCATGTTCTGCAGCAGGAGTGAAAATCGAGGGATCAAGATTTGCAGAAAACTCACCTGCTTGTAATCTATCAAGTACGTCATTATCAAGTTTATCTCCTTGCATATTGCGNACATTCTTCCATAATTCTAATAATTGCTTACTCTCCGTTCTAAACGGCACGTTTAATTCACAAACAGATGTTTTGGGTATAAAGAATCTTACAGCATTAAACCAATTTCCAAACTCAATTGCCTCAATTTGGTATATATCTCCTACCAATATCAGTAGCTTGTATTGAACAAGGTTAAGCAGTTTTCTCATACTTTGATTACTAACTGTACTGCACTCGTCTATTATTAGAATATCATACTCTCTTTTTATATCTTTAACATAAGGATTATTGAATTTAGTGATTGTCATAAATTCGCATTTTGATGATGCTGAAACTTTTCTTTTAAGATTGTTTACAGCAGGATTAGTATGAGCTAAATATAATCGTGAGTAATCTTTAAAAAATGTTGATATATAATCAATAAGAGTTGTTTTTCCAGTTCCTGCTGCACCATAGATTAATGCTACCTTTGATTTATCAAACATATTTATCAAGGCGGTTTTTTTCTCATCAGATATATTGCTATGATCCTGAGTGTCTACCCAATGATTCGCTGTATTTGAATAATTATCTATGCCACTAACAGTCAGGCTTTTTATGGTTTGAATTATGGNAATAGTGTCATCTTTATAGCTTTCTATGAAAATAAAATCGTCCTNAATTACANNTTTTCGTGCTTGTTGTGTTTTATTGTAATAAAGTTTACTGTTATAGGTTCTTACAAGCGACTCAACATCTTCAAAGTCTTTTAATTTGTAGGTTCCTTCATCTTCGTCTTTTTCTAATGCTGTAAAGAGAATCCCTTTTTGTTCAGTATTGTTTCTGATAATCCAAGCTAAAACCTCATGTTCTCGTCCAGTTGAATCAAAGCAATTAAATATATCAGAAATGCTGGGAACATGTTTTTTCAATGCAGAACAAAATGGCATATTGTCAAAAGGTATGCATTCGTTTGCCAAATATAGATTTGATAGCAAAGAATTACCGCCTATGTATTCCCAACATTCTCTTTGATAATTCCATTTCCATTGTTCTTTGTATTGTGCCTTAATTATTCTATTTGTCATATGAAATAATAGATATTTTAGAATATTTGAGCCGGGTCTTCGTTTACTTATAAAAACTCTACAAAAATCAAGAATATCAAAGAAAAAATTAGCTTTTGATTTTGGGACAATTTGATTACGTATTCTGCCAAATGCTTCTTCTGAAAGTTCAATTAGTTCAGATAAATTAGCACCTGTTTCTGTTAAGTATTTTGATAAATTAAGTTGTTCAGTTTTTGAAAAGCTGATTTTGTTGTTGCGAATTAATTTAGAAAAATTTTCATACTCACATGGACGTATGTTTACTTCCCAATCAACTATAACCCTTATTGGCATGGTCTTGTCGAATATTTCGATAAAATTATCAGCTATAGCGAGTTTAACAGCATAATAATCTGAGATTTCAATATCAGTAAATGCAATAATACGATCTGTTTTGCTTGCCTTATCATTTGCTGGAATAAATGCAACTTCATAATAGATTCTATTATTTATAAAGAAAGGTCTTTTTGATTGAATATAAAAACGATCAAATCGGAATCCATCTCTTAGTGGAGTATGGTACAGATCTATTTTTTCTGCAATTTTTTCGTAGTATTCTTTGTAGCTCTCATCTATTTCAATTGGAAAATCCTCAAGATTGTGAAGCACTTCCATTGAATAATTATCGTGCAAATAATTTCTTATTCTAAGAAGATATTCATAGTATTTAATCATTAAACGATTTGCATTTTCTTCTGATAAAGTACGATGAGATACTGATACTTGTAAGAAACGATGAAATTGTGCTAAATTCTTCAGCTTCATTTGACTTTTAGTGTACTTTACAGCTTTTTGAACATTTTCATGAGAATCCTCAATATCATCACCGTCAGCATATATTTTTAACATAATATGTTCAACGAAATGGCGAAGATGCGAAAGGATATCTTGAGATATTTCTCCTATAGATGATGTTTTTATACTATCAATATGACGACAAATTACTTTATCGCTGTTCATGATTTGCTCATCAATACGTGAAGACATATTCATAATAATCTCCTTATCTATATTTTAATAATTATCTGGAAAACGAAATTGAAATATACTATCTCTATCATAGTACACTTATAATTGATGCATAGTGGAACATGAACTAGCCGAGCGCGTTTATAGTCAGCTCATCAAAGATCCGAACGAGTGTTCTGACGAATAATATTAAAGTCGTGTGTTTAACATCATAATACACGGCTTTGATGCTGATATAACTTTGACTTGGGTGCTAGTACTCTAAAAAGTCAGTTTAATCAATAACAGGATATAAGTTTTTCAATTTAATTCTGGCATCAGAAGTAGTGAACTGCCAGTCAATTTTGGAGTTTTTATTGTTTCGGAGTTCGCACCAAGCAGAAATATTAGCAACAACTTTTTCCTTACAGCAAATCCACTATAGACAAATAGGAAAAAGAATGGTATAATAGAGGATAGAAAGGGTGATAGTAATGATACCAGTAGAGGTAAGAAAAATCATAATAGCAGACAGAGAAGCAGG
>WFLZ01000074.1 GCA_009177225.1 Clostridia bacterium | reverse complement strand
GTGACCTCCGTTTTCACTTCGTTTTTCCTCTCTTTTCAAGAATTACTCTTTGTTTTTAATTTTACTCAAAACTTCAACCCCGATTTCTATTCCGAAATCGGGGTTTTTCGACAGACTGAAATACGGATAATTTAATTATCCGTATTTTTTAATAAGATTATTTTACGGCTTTGAAACCGTTTTCGAGGTCTGTAATAATATCGTCTATGTGTTCTGTACCTATTGAAAGTCTTATTGTGTTTGGCTTGATTCCTGCCGAAAGAAGTTCGTCATCGTTCATCTGCGAATGAGTTGTTGACGCAGGGTGAATGACAAGTGACTTGACATCTGCAACNNTNGCAANAAGTGAAAATAATTCAAGGTTTTCTGTGAATTTCTTTGCTTTTTCTGCATCGCCTTTGATTTCAAATGTGAAAATTGATGCCGCACCGTTCGGGAAGTACTTATTATAAAGTTCCTTTGCTTCGCCTGTTTCAAGTGATGGGTGATTTACTTTTTCAACCTGTGGGTGACTATTAAGATATTCAACTACTTTGAGGGCGTTTTCTGTATGACGTTCAAGACGAAGTGAAAGCGTTTCAAGTCCCTGTAAAAGCAGGAATGAATTGAACGGTGAAATAGNAGCACCCTGGTCACGCATTAAAGTGGTGCNGATTTTCATAACATAAGCGNTATTTCCGCAAGCCTCTGTAAACACTACACCATGATACGACGGGTTAGGNTTTGAAAGNGTAGGAAATTTGTCATTCTGCGACNAGTCAAATTTACCTGAATCAACGATAACACCGCCCATTACTGTACCGTGACCACCTATAAATTTCGTTGCAGAATGTACGACAATATCTGCACCGTGTTCAATCGGTTTGAGCAGGTAAGGTGTTGCAAATGTATTGTCTACTATAAGCGGAATACCGTGTTTGTGTGCAACTGCGGAAACAGCTTCAAGGTCTATTACGTCAGAATTTGGATTACCGAGAGTTTCAGCATAGATAAGCTTTGTATTGGGTTGGATTGCCTTTTCAAAGTTTTCGGGGTCTGAGGGATTAACGAAAGTTGTTGTCAAGCCCTGTTCAACAAGGGTATTGGCAAAAAGATTATAAGTACCGCCATAAAGGTTCGTTGACGAAACAATGTGGTCTCCGGCTGTTGCAATGTTCTGTATTGCGTATGTTATTGCGGCAGAACCTGATGCAGTTGCAAGTGCAGCCGCACCGCCCTCAAGTGCTGCAATTCTCTTTTCAAAAACGTCTGAAGTCGGATTCATAAGTCTTGTATAGATATTTCCGCCCTCTGTAAGTGCAAAACGTCCGGCTGCCTGTGCAGAGTCCTTAAAAACATATGATGTTGTAGCATAAATAGGGACTGCTCTTGCATCTGTGGCAGGGTCGGGACTTTCCTGACCTGCATGAACCTGTAATGTTTCAAATTTATAACCCATAATTATCATACCTTTCATATTTAATTCCTACTTTTCATGTAGGATAAATATATAATAACATATATTTTTCGTTTTGTCAAGTACTTAA
>WFLZ01000342.1 GCA_009177225.1 Clostridia bacterium | reverse complement strand
CTGTTGCAAATGCTCCTCTTGTAAAAAGTCCTATAACGTAGGTGTTAAGAAAAACAGGAAGTGAACGCAGGTCGGAACGGGTCATTATAACGCTTGCCACCGTTATAATGACCGCCAGTGTATAAAAAATACAGGAATGTTTTTTCAGTGGCTTACCGCATAAAAACGTAAAGCCGAACGCAAGAATCAGGGCAATGAGGAAAAGCATATTATTTCACCTTTCGATTAATTTACTTATTTTTCTTTTTTACAGCAAATGCTGTAACTGTTGCCACAGCCATTAATGTGACAGGAACAGCAACTCCGGTAACGCCTGTTTTGGGGCTTGCAGAACTGCTTGAGGAATTGTTGGAAGAATTGCTTGATGAGATGTTTGATGAATTATTACTGTTATTTGAAGAATTGTTGTTTGTATTTGAAGTGGTTGTACTTGAAGTGTCTGTATCTGAAGTGTCCGTATTTGAAGTATTTGTATTTGAAGGGTCTGTATCTGAATTGTTATTGTCTGGTTCTTCTGTTGAGGGCTGTTCACTTTCACCTGTTACGAAATCAAATTCAAGAGTATTATTATAGCCTGTAGATGTTACTGTAAGATGATAAGTACCGTTACCGTTGAATACTTTTTCGTTTCGTGAAGATGCCTCTGTGTTAATAGTTCCGTCGTCGTTAATAATCTTAACACTGCCTTTGCCGGAAGCGGAATAATTAGTGTCATTTACGGAAACGGAAGAAATGTTTTTAATGAAGTTGGCAAAATTTTCATACTCTGCATTTTCTGTTTTTACAAGCATACCGCCAGAATATGTTGCAGGTATACTGTCAGTTGTGAGTACAAAGCTCGCTGATACGTCAGCATATTTGCCTGCATTGTCTGAAACTGTGAGAGTGTAAGAACCTGCGAGAGTGTCCGTGTAGGAAATTTCATTGTCTGTAACCGTGAAATTATCCGAAATGCTGTAATTTCTGTCATAGTTGTCGGGTATGTTGTTTGCAGTCAGAGTTGTTGAGCCTGTACCCGATGTGCTGTTTTCAACGACAAATTCACCATCAAATTTTACAGGTACATATGTATCTGTTTCAATTGTTGTATAACCGTNGAGAGTAATGAATACAACNTNGTTNATAGNAGAACNCATAAGANCTATAAAATTCTCATAAGGAAGATTATTGCCGTGCGGTTCGGTTGTCTTTATACCTGATGACCACGCCAGTTCTCCTCTCCAGATGTTAGCTTCATGCCACATTGCGTAAGAGCTGCCGTCTGTAGTTTTTATCAATGCTCCGTAAATTGCACCGAGTTCAGGACTGTTTTCAACATCAATGAGATAATCTCCCCACGGTGTGCTTGTACTTAGTTTTATTGAAGATTCCGATGCTGTTACAGGTGTTTCGTCCTGTATCTCCGAAAAAGACACCGCACCATCCGTAACAGTGACATTCTTGTATGCAGACGGAATATAGTCAATAGAAGTGAAACTGTAGTTGTTATCACCGAGAGAATCAAGGTCTGCCTGAGTTATTGCCACAGGATAAGTTACACCGAGAATTGTTCCCGTACCGTCATCGTTTGCTTGATTGTATGTGCCTTCAAAAAGTTCACCTTCACCATTTTTTGACCATTTTGAAGTTGTTGCGGAAGATACTGCATCAACTTCATATTCATTGGCACTTCCTGAAAGTTCAGCCCTGTAAAAGTCGGCATATGGTATATTCATTGTACCGTAAATCAGACTGTCATTTTCCTCTGCATTTGCTGCGAGTGGTGCAATACCTGTAACAGACATTGCAAGTGCAGCACCACTGATAAGTGATGTAATTTTCTTCATATGATTACTCCTTAAAATATATTTTATTAGCACACACTAACTTATAAACCAAATAAAAAGCCTTAACGGCACTTTTGTTATCGCATACTAATATAGTTAGTATACACTAATTTTTTGAATTTGTCAATACTTATTCTGAAAAATTTTTTGGCAAATTAAAATAGGCATATAAATGCTCTCTTTCGTTAGACTTAATTTTGGTATACTCCTATTATATCACGTTGTCTAAAAAAGGTAAGTATTTCAGCATTGCAGGATTTTCTTTTTGATGATATTTTTTATTGTCTTTTTGTTGCAATTTTCCGTAATATATGTTACAATAAGTATAGAGATAATTGCAGAGAGGTGACTGATATGGCTGATTTAAGACCTATACCGATAGGAATAGAGGATTTTAAACGTCTTGTTGACAATGAATACTTTTTTGTTGATAAGACAATGCTGATAAAGGAACTGATAGATAATGGCAATGCTGTGACATTGTTTACCCGTCCGAGAAGATTCGGAAAAACGCTCAATATTAGTATGCTCAGAAGATACTTTGAAAAGACAGCAGAGGATAGTTCATATCTGTTTGACGGACTGAAAATTTCAGGAGCAGGTGAGAAATATAGGTCATATATGGGACAATATCCTGTGATAAATGTTTCTTTGAAAAGTATGAAACAGGCATCTTTTGAAGAATCTTTCTTTGAATATCAGACGTTGATTATTGAAGAATTTGAAAAAAAACGTTATACACTTGAATGCTCTGAAATTACATTTGATGAAAGAAATCAGTACGAAGCAATATGTAGTCGTACAGCTTATAAAACTTCTTATGCTACAGCACTCCGTCTGCTTTCAAAGTGTCTGAAAAAAGCACATAAAACAAATGTTATTGTTCTGATAGACGAATATGATGTACCTTTGGAAAATGCTTATTTCAACGGTTTCTATGATGAAATGATAAACATTATACGTTCTGTTTTTGAGGGTGTACTTAAAACCAACGATTCGCTTGAATTTGCTGTTTTAACAGGTTGTCTGCGTATTTCTAAAGAGAGTATTTTTACAGGACTTAATAATCTTAAAGTATATTCTGTATCTGATGCAGCTTTTGCACAGTATTTCGGTTTCACAGAAAACGAAGTAAAGCAGATTACAGAATATTATGGAATTGAGTATTGTTTTGATGATTTGAAAATATGGTATGATGGATATATCTTTGGAGAAACGGAAATTTATAATCCGTGGAGTGTTCTTAATTATATTTTCACTGTAAGAACAACTAAAAATTATATTCCTGAGGCATATTGGGTGAATACAAGTTCAAACAGTATTATTCACGAACTTGTTGTAAAAAGCGACAGAAGAATCCGTGACAATATAGAAACTTTGATTAAAGGTGATTCAATAGACAAGCCTCTTTATCAGGATATTACCTATGTCAATATGAATGTGAAGTCTGACTATATCTGGAGTTTTCTGCTCCATACTGGTTATCTTAAACCTGTAAAAATCTATAAAAAAGGAATACAGACATATTTTACTGCTGTGATTCCTAATCTTGAAATAGTAACAATTTACGAAAATACATTCAGACAGTGGTTTGATGAATCAGTAAGAATTGCTGATAAATGCATATTGTTTAATGCAGTTCTTAATGGTGAGACTGGAGCATTTGAAGCTGAGATAAACAGATGGCTCTCTAAAAGTATCAGCTATCATGACGGCTATGAGAACTTCTATCACGGTTTTCTTGTGGGGCTTCTTGAATATTCCGATGATTATGAAGTGCTGTCAAATCGTGAGAATGGTACAGGAAGAAGTGATATTGTAATAAAAGATATAATTACCTATAAAAAAGCTGTTATCATTGAAATAAAATCTGTAAGAGAAAAGAACGGCGAAACGCTTGACGGACAGTGTGCCGAAGCTCTGAAACAAATTGAGGATAGGCAGTATGAAGTAAATCTGAAAAACGAGGGCTATACTGATATTATAAAATATGGTATAGCATTCAGGGAGAAGAAGTGCAAAGTTATAAAAGCTGATGAGTAAAAAGGTTTCACTGATAATGGAAAGACTATAATACAGCTGTTTTCATTTCCGTTACGTTTCCGTTATAATTCCGTTATTGGTATTAAAAAGCATAATTCAAAGATGCAATCCGTAAACCAGTAATGCAGTGAAAATAGCGATATTTCAACAACTGTAACCCATTACAGTAAACTATAAATCAATGAATTCAACACTCATAACCCGAAGGTCGTTGGTTCAAATCCAGCCGCCGCAACCAAATCGAAAAGCACCATGGCAAATATTGTGAGTGGAGGTATAAATCTCATTTTATTTGCATGGTGCTTTTCTTTGCCTTAAAATAGGCAAAAAATAGCTTTGCGTATTTCGGCGGAGCAGGTGAAATAGTATAAATTTTTCCCATAAACGTGTTGTTTATGGGATTTTATTTTTGTGTTGAAAAGCTCAAAATAATGCCTCATACCCTTACCGTACCCTTACGGAGTTTTGGATTTATGGGCATAGAGCTATTTTTATAAAAAGCTTGTTAATCTGAGTTAACGAAAATAATAAGGTGCAACTACTATGTTCCGCTTATATTTAATTTTTATTTACTGTATTCTTCAATGAGCGAGAAGGAGGAAAAACTTATGATTATCAGAAGTAAAGACAAAATTTAGGTGAACGGCAAGAACAAGCCCGTATGGGTGCTTGACACCGATGTACTCACCGTTACGCACAACACATATGATACAGAACCAAGCGTTACGGCTTTCAGTTTTGATCACATCAAGTATCANCTGCATTACTCGTCGGTACCGCCTCGACGGGTCGAGAAGTGGAAAGCTACTGACAAAGAGTATCTCAATGCCATTACAGTCGGAGATATGGATAAGGCGAATGGGGTTGAAAATATGCTCAAACTTTGTGCGAGAGAGCCTGTGTTTGAAGCGATGGTGTATGTATAATTTGTAACTGGAGAATGGTGCTGTTGCAGTTTCCTGTAACAGCACCGTTTTTATAAGTCCGTTCCGTTGTACTTCATTGCANCACATCATATANAATGTTTNATGTCNAATCNTTTGAGNATTATAATTGTATCACTTTGNTAGCGATTTTNTCTTGAAACCTTGTATCATGCTCCACAAAGAGAATGGTAGGCTGATATGCAAGCAATAAATTTTCAATCTGCATACGGGAGAAAATATCAATATAATTTAATGGCTCGTCCCAGATATAGAGATGTGCAGATGTTGCAAGGCTTGCTGCTATCAACACCTTCTTTTTCTGTCCCTCGGAATAATCTGAAATATCCTTTTCAAACTGCGAACGTTCAAGGTCAAGCTGTCTGAGGATCGTGCAGAACAGACTGCGGTCAAGCCCCCTACCTTCGCAGAAACTCATTACATCACCTTTAAGCATTGAAGTGTCCTGATTTACATACGAAACGATAATTCCCGATGATGCCTCAAAAATTCCGCTTTCATCAAATGGGCTTAATTCTTCTGCTCCCAAACCGTACAGAATGCGTTTTATGAGAGTTGTCTTTCCGCATCCATTCTCTCCGTGCAGGACAACACGGTCTCCTCTTTCAATCTCAAATGACAGACCGCTTATAACAGGTACTTCCGAATCGGCGTATCTGAAGCTGTAATCTCTGAAATTGATCAGCACACGCTTGTGATACGTCATGGGAGACAGCTTTAGCTCCTTTACACGCTCGATATCGGTCAGCAAGCCTTCTTTTTCCTCTATCTCACGCTCTATCCGTTTCTCAATATTTGACACTCTGCTCTGCATTTTCTTTGTCTTTGCACCTATAAATGACCGTGTACTTATGCAGCGGTCGGATTCTTTTACTGGGTCGAAACCAATCTTGGTACGCTCGTTTTTGTCCGCCCAGTCCGCAGTCCGCTTTGCCGCTTGATTTAATTTTTTGATCTCTTTCCGATGCTTTTCATTTTCAGCAGCGGCGAAACGATCCTTACTCTGTTTGTTTTCCCACCAGCTTGAAAAATTTCCGCTTTGAACCTCGATACTTCTCCGGTTGAGAACAAGCACATGATCTATACNAGCATCAAGCAGATCACGGTCATGTGATACAATGATAAANCCGTNTTTTNAAGAAAGGTAGTCCTTGATTTTTTCACGGGNGGTGCTGTNAAGATGATTTGTAGGCTCATCAATCAGCAGNAANTCGTTTTCACCTGANAANAGAACGGCGAGCAGTATTTTTGTGCGCTGTCCAAGGCTCAATTGCATGAAAGGTTTGTAAAGCAAGTCGGCTTCTTCGCCCAGCAGAGAAAGCTCACATATGACTCGCCACATCTCACAGTCTGGCTTTAATTCGTCAATAAATTCACTTGCGGACAATTTTAAATGCTTTTCCTTTATCACATAAGGAAAGTATTCAAAGATTGTACTTGTATCAATTGTTCCTTTGTATGGCATTTCGCCAAGCAACAGTTTCAGGAATGTAGTTTTCCCTTTTCCGTTTCGACCGATAAATCCTAATTTCCAATCTGTATCTATCGAGAACGAAATATTTTCAAAAACATTATCGAAGCTTCCGTCATAGCAGAAGCTGAGGTTATTTACGCTGATTTGTGACATAGGCATTCCTCCTTATAATAAAAAAGAACCGTTTGTTGCCAAACAGTTTCAAAATGCTCCTATAACCTTATAATCAGAGAAATGACATAAACAGCCATAAAAAATGCATACAAAAAGAGAGGTTATGAGAACATAATCCACTTTTGGCAACATGATAAGACTATATGCAGACATCTGCACACAGCACAAATATATTCATGCGTTCAAAAGTAAATTATCTTCTCATCTTTTCACCTCTCTCTTAAATATTGTGGTTGCACCACAGTTAATATAATATCATATTCTTGTTGTTTTGTCAAGTACTTTTTGGAAATTTTCATATAAATTATTGTATTACAATTAATACAGTTATTGGCAAAACAATGGTAACAAAAAATCAGATACTCAGAATCAGAAAACTTGAAATAGAACTTTTTGTGTCTGCTGTTGCGTCAGATGACGGTATTTTCTTTACGCCTAAATCTCTTGCGAGTATGATTGTGAATATTATTGAACCAAGTCGTGGTACGGTGCTTGACAAAGCAGTTACGATATTGATACAAGGAATACATTAAAATGGCTCTATTTCAGAGATTTTTGCAAATGTCAGACCGATGAGGTCTTATTTTTATGCCATTTTGCTTTTAGTTTTATTACCAGTTATAAGTGAGATGAAATTTTTGTATTCGTAGCTACGAATAGAAACCTCCAAATTATAGCAATTGGCATTGTTTTTCCGAGAATCTCAATACTATCTTGAACCACCTGTTTAAGTTATGCAGAATTTGCATATTGAAATGCTTTCGGAGAAGTTTTTTTGTTTCCAGAAGATACTGATAATATTTCAGTATTATCAGCTCTACAAGATGTATTAAACGTGCAAGTATATCTTGAAAAAATCGCTCGACAAGATGAGTTATCAATGCTATCTCCCGCTATTATGCTATAAAAAGGTAGTACAAGCCAGCATAGTTATATAGCGGCTTGCATACACCTATGTCGTTGATACTTATTATTTTTTTGGCGAGGTATATGGGCTTCCGTCCGGGTTGTATGTCATATTGAATACCATGTCAGCCAGCCACTTTCTGAAAGCGGGGTTATCCTGATACTGCTTGAAAATTTCCATGTTGTCAGCCATAATCGAGAAGATGACCTGCTGTAAAGCCCTCTCGCTTTCAAGTCTTGCGCCCTCCTCATCAGAATTGAGCATAGCATTTTGGTAGCTCTCATCCTTTGAGACCATAGCTGGGATAACTTCTGTAACCTGATGACGGGCATTTTCCTCGTCCTTCCACTCAATGTTGCCAAACATATCATTGAATTCAGAGACGATGTTTGAAAGCAGATCCATTTCCGGATCGATGATGTGACCGCTCTTGCCCGTTGGGACTGGTGCAACCTCCGTGTCAGAATCCTCAAGCACAATTGAAATCGAATCACGAGCTTCCGGTCTGTAGTTGTTCAGGTCAATCGACTCCAGAATACCATATGACAGATCGTCATCACGGGGCGATGGCAGTTTTGGAATCAGCAGATTCAAAAAAACAGACAGCTTCTCCCAATCAGCATTACCATATGGCAGAATTGCACCGAGGAATCCGTAGGTGCGTACAAACGATTTTGCTGCACTCTTGAATTTGATCTGCTCTTCGGTTTCGAGGTCTTTGTAAATGGCGGCATTGGCATCCAACAGCGGATCAAGCCGTTCTCGCCCTGCTCCGTCCAGAAACAAATCTACAATATGATCAACTTCTTCTGTCGAGAATACTTGATACTCCTCCATCGTGGTTATCAGATCATAGAGCTTGTTTGGATCGGTTTCGCCGGAGAGAATTGTCGTTTTATAGTATGTTGAGAACGCTGTCTGAATGTCCTCCGGCTTGTTGTAGAAGTCAAGCACAGAGGTATCTCTCTTCTTCGGATGGCAGCGATTCAGGCGTGAGAGCGTTTGCACTGCCTTGATGTCATAGAGCATCTTATCTACATACATCGTGTGAAGCAGAGGCTCATCGAAGCCCGTCTGGAACATATCCGCAACGATCAGTAGTCTGTACGGGTCTTTCTTGAAGGTTGACGGAATCTTGGAATCCGGAAAACCATTCATTGCAGCAGAGGTCAATGCAGGCTCCTGCCCGTTGTATTTGTGTTCGCCGGAGAAAGCGATGATTGCCTTGAAGGGGCTGTGTCGTTCTGCCAGCAGCTTGGTAATGGCATAGTAGTATTCGATGCAGCGAGGGATGCTTGCCGTCACGACCATCGCACGAGCTTGTCCGCCGATTTTTCCCCTTGCAATGACCTGCTCGTGGAAATGCTCGACCATCATTGCGGCTTTGCGCTTAATCGTGTACTCGTTACCCTCGACGAAGTTCCGCAGCTTCTTCTGCGCCCGTTTTTTGTCAAATTGCGGATCATTCTCAATGATTTTCATGATCCGATACCAACTGTCAATTGTGGTGTAGTTCTGGAGAACATCGAGGATGAAGCCCTCTTGAATGGCTTGTTTCATGGTGTAGACATGGAACGGTCTGTGCTTTAACTTGCCGTCCTCTTCATACGGCACACCGAATACTTCAAGGGTCTTGTTCTTGGGCGTGGCGGTGAAAGCAAAATAGCTGGAGGTCGGGACGAGTTTTCTGCCTTCCATCATGGCATTGATTTTGTCTTCATTATCTGCATCTTCATCGGTAGCAAGACCGGAAAGTGCAAGATTCATCTGTGCAGAATTTCTGCCGCTTTGACCGGAATGTGCCTCGTCAATAATAATGCCGAAGTGCTTGTCCTTATGTTCCTGCCCGATTTCTGTAATGATGTACGGGAATTTCTCAACGGTCGTAATGATGATACGCCTGCCGTCCTGAATCGCTTTGCGGAGGTCACCGGAATGCTCTGCCCAGACAACAGTATTTTTCACCTGCATAAACTGCTTGATGGTGTTGCGAATCTGCTTGTCGAGGATTTTTCTGTCAGTGACAACAAGTNCNGTGTCTATGNTANNCTTACCGTTCTTTTCCAACCCAATGAGTTGATGTGCAAGCCATGCAATAGAATTTGACTTGCCAGAGCCTGCGCTGTGCTGAATCAGATATCGCTTTCCCGTGCCATTTTCACGAACGTCGGCGAGGAGCTTTTCCACCACGTCAAGCTGATGATAGCGAGGGAATACCTGCTTGACATTCTTTTTCTTGGTCTCCTCGTCCTCCTCGACGATGACCTGTGCGTAGTTTTCGATGATGCGAGAGAGCTTTGCCTTCGTGAGAATGTCCTTCCAAAGATAGTCTGTCATGATACCGTCGGAGTTAGGCGGGTTGCCTGCTCCGNCANGGTAGCCCNTANTGAATGGTAAAAACCAGCTGTCNTCCTTNGCGNGTTTCGTACAAAATTCAACAGTGCGGTCGTCCACGGCAAAATGTACCATGCAGCGTTTGAACGAGAACAGAATGTCTTTCGGCTCACGGTCGTTCTTGTACTGCTGTACAGCATCGGCGGTACATTGACCTGTGAGAGAATTTTTCAATTCCAACGTGATTACCGGAAGACCGTTTATGAAGATACACAGGTCGAGTGCAAGCTTGGCTCTGTCCGATGCGTAGCGGAGCTGTCTTGTAACGCTGAATATGTTTTTTTCATACATCTCACGCTGTTTTGTATTGTTTTCAGTCGGTGTAAGATAGAACATAATGAGGTCAGCCGGATAGACCTTGACACCATTCCGCAACACATCAATAATGCCACGTTTGGTTATTTCGATGCTCAGGCGGTTAAGAAACTGCCGCTTCTTTGTTTCGGAAACATCGACGCCGAGTTTAGCGACCTCTGTCGGCTGTGTGTCACGCAGGAAACGCAGTAGTCTTGTTTCGTCAATTGCATATTCTTTGTTATAGTCGGCGTTTGAGCCTTCCTCGTAATTGTTATGTTCTGTGAGCCATTTGACGATGAGAGTTTCAAATCCGCTTTCTTTTGTGTTAGTAAAGTTCATGTTTCGTCCTCCTGTTCGTCAGATTCTTCTGTTTCGGAGTTGCTGTCGGATTCCTCTGCGGTGTATTTATATTCAGGTATCTCAATACCACGCACATCTATTTTTCCCGTGACTGCATCTGAAATCAGGCGGGTTTTAAGTTCCTGTAGTACAGAAATTTCATTTTCAAGTATGTTTATCAGCTTAAAATATTTATCAATAATTTCTTGTATTTCGTTTGTAATTTTTATTTGAACTTCATAATTTGGCAATAATAAGTCCATATTCATTATTCGGCTTTCTGAAATAGTAGGAATAGTACTTCCTATTACATTTCTGCATATTTGGTCTTGAATTTCTCCATATTTGACAAATAGATATAGATATTTTGAGAAAACAGATATATTAGTATTTCTAATAATTAATAACTGTGGATTAATTGTAGCTTTATATGTTAAATTATTTTCTATAAAACCTGTTTTTCCATAACTTGAACCAGTTTTTACAATTAAAATATCATTTTTTCTAAGTTGTATTTCTGGAGATTCCTCATATTTTTCCCACGAAAGATATGCACATTTTTCAAATGACATTCTATCTTGTTCTATGTTAGATGGACTTGTTGTAATTGCACCTTCTCTTTCACCAACCATGTCGGTTGTGCTATATCCTCTGAAACCAATTCTTCCATATGATTTAGCAATGTTTTTCAATCTTATTCGTTTGGCTTTATCATTTTCAGAAAAAACAAACTTATTTATTATTTNAGAAGTTTTCAATTNCTCGACATCAATTATTTGTCNTTTCTTTAATNCAATCAGCCTGTTAATCTCCGAAACTTTCCAATCCAAAAAACGCACGATTTGATTTTGTNCTTTACNGGGAGGGATANAAAACGNAATCTCTTTCATGCGGTTCATTGNTANATCCCATTGTCCTNCTCTTANACCATCANATNCTCTTCCAANATAGCTGATATATACCTTACTNCGNATAGNGNGATTAAAAAAATCGAGANTCATGNCTGCAATAACATCAAAGACAAAATATGCAGGACTAACAATTCCTTCATATTTGGAAATTCCATATGAGCCTTGCCATGCTTTCATTTTATTCATAGCAAATTGACCGATTTTAACTTTNTTNTAACNGCTTAAATCTTCAGGAATATAATTGTGGTTTTCCTCTTTACTATCTGTGTTTCTGATTATTACACCTTTTTCACGCACAACAGAAAGCAAGGGCAGTTCAGGATGATTCTTTTCACTGAACGGTCGCAGTATTTGACGGAGTTTCAGCACCTGCCAGTGCTGTGGAATATCATATGTCTTCATGAAATGCCCTCCATAATGCTTGACATCATGCCGTCCGCCTGTTGCTCCAGTGTCTGCAATTCTGCAATAATTTCCGACATTTCACGCAGTTCCACAGGCTTATAGAAATACTTTGTAAAGCTGATTTCATAGCCAATTTGAGTTTTTCTTTCGTCAACCCACGCATCCGGTGCATAGGTCAGCACTTCTTTCTGCATAAAGCCCTCAATACCGCCCTCATATGTGAACGGGATTATTTCAGTATCACGCAGTTCAGTATCAACAACAGGCTTTCCCTTTTCATAGACAATTTCTGCTTCGGGGTCTTTTGTCAGAAGCGGCCACATGAAATCTTCAAACTTCTTGAATTTTGTACCGCTGTTTTTGATATGCGGATTATTATAAAGCCTTGTTACAAAGTCGTTATAGCTCATATAAGGCTCGGTCTGCATCAGGTCAATCAATGCTTTCATGTACATATGATAAACCTTTTCAAATTCAAGCTGTCCCCATGTTTTCGGCATTTTTATTGTGCGGACATTCGGATTTTTCTCTGTAAAAGCAAAAAGCTCTGCCGGACTGACTGTAGGAATATTATCTTCCTCGTGATTGACATCAATGCCATACAGCACATTGAACATGGACAGCGTTTCTTTGATTGTTTCTATATTGACATTTACTCTCTGTCGCAACGGACGTTCTACTGTGACAGACCAGTAGCCGAATTCCTCATTGTTGAAAATACGGCTGACTTCACTTTCTTCCATATTCATAAAAATTCGCAGAATTTCCGAACGGATTTCAGGTGTAAATTCGCAGTTTTTCTTGCCCATATTCTTACGCAGCGGCGATTTCATCTTGGTTGCATCGATGAGCTGAATTTTTCCTTTTCTGCGTTCTTCCTTGCGGTTGGACAGAATCCAGATGAATGTACCGATTCCTGTATTGTAAAACATATTCTCAGGTACTGCAATAATCGCTTCCACAAGGTCGTTCTCAATCATGTAACGACGGGCATTGCTCTCACCGGAGCCTGCATCGCCTGTGAATATGGACGAGCCATTATGTACCTCAGCGATACGACTGCCGAGTGGCGTTTCTGTTTTCATTTTGGAAATATTGTTAAGCAGGAACAGTAGCTGACCGTCACTGGTACGGGGCAGCATGGAGAGAGCTTCACCATTCGGCAGATATGCATTAAAGCGAGTATCAAGGATTGATTTTTTCTTGCTCTTACCTTCTGTATACGAAACTTCCATTTTTTCTGCATCGGTTTTCCAGCTCTTGCCATAGGGAGGATTTGATAGCATAAAGTCAAACTGACGGGAGGCACTGCCGTCTAAAGACAGCGTGGAGCCATAGCTGATATGCTCAGCCTGATCGCCGTCACCCTTTAACAGCATATCTGCCTTACATATTGCATAGGTTTCGGGGTTAATCTCCTGACCGAAGAGATGGATAGAGACTTTCTTGCCAGACTGCTCCGCAAGCTGCATCAGTCGATCTTGGGCTACAGTTAGCATCCCGCCTGTGCCGCAGGCTCCGTCATAGCAGGCGTATGTTGCATCCTTGATATGGTCTGCAATCGGCACAAAGATCAGGTCAGCCATCAATTCTACAACATCACGTGGAGTCCAGTGTTCTCCGGCTTCCTCGTTATTGTCTTCATTGAATTTGCGAATCAGCTCCTCGAAAATAGTACCCATGCTGTGGTTATCCAGTCCCGGCAGACGGACGATGGTTCTTTCGTCGTCTTTGTAGACTGGATTTGGGCTGAGATTGATGTCCGGAGAGATAAACTTCTGAATGACCGCACCGAGAATATCGGCATCGATCATCGTGGCGATCTGGTTGCGGAATTTGAACTTTTCAAGAATCTCCTGCACATTCGGAGAAAAGCCGTCCAGATATGCTTCAAAGTCTGCTTTGAGAATCTGCTTCTTGGAACGGCTGGTCAAGTCACGCAGGCGGAACGGCGATGAATTACAGAAAGCCTGTCCCGCAGCATTGCAGAGTGCGCCCCACTGATTATCAATACCTGCCTCGTCCAGTTTTTGCTTCATTGCGAGGACGGCTTCTTTGGTGTCTTCCAGTAAAGCATCGAGTCGGCGGATAACGGTCATGGGGAGGATGACATCACGATACTTGCCACGCACATACACATCACGCAGGCAATCATCCGCAATTCCCCAGATAAAGCTAACGATTTGATTATGAATCTGATTGTCCATTGATTGTTTATCCTTTCGATATGTTAATCTTCTCCATCTTCCCAATCTGGCACAAATGTCTCATATGGGAATACTCATCGGGGTGGAGTTTTACATAATTATTTCTCAGTTGAAGTCTTATTGTACGAACGGAAGGTCGAAAAGCTGTGATTGTTGTCCCAGCTGTACTTGGATCTAAAGTATCACACAATTGTTGTAATAGTCCAAGCGTTTCAATCACACACGAACGAAGCATGAGGTTTTGAAACTTGCTTGACTCTATCTTCCACTTTTCAGTGTATAGGGAGTAGATCTGTCTGGAGATATTTCCGGCGATCCAGATGTCAGCATAGCTATCTCCAATGCATAGTTTGATGATTTTGTTATAGTCAGAATGGAAGGCTTGCAGCAAATCTTTGTCCTCTTGGGAAATACCTATTCCATCAAACATCGTTTCTGATATTGCGGTTTCAACTTCGGGAGGAAGTTG
>WFLZ01000123.1 GCA_009177225.1 Clostridia bacterium | reverse complement strand
GCAACGGNTTTANTTNCAAGACNTANANCNCAAANNATATNCTTGACGNTGTNAANCGTGCAGAGNGTNATTATGAAAACAAAAATATCTGGAACGCTCTTGTCAGACGTGCGATGCAGTGCGACTATAGTTGGTCGGTTTCGGCTGATGTTTACATAAGGCTATACAATGATGTTTTATCAATACAAAATTTTACTTAACTACTGAAAAGTATTAAATTTCACAGTAAGTTTACTGAAAAAATCCGGTTCATAAAGAGCCGGATTTTTCTGTTTAATACTTCTTTTTTATTTCTTCATAAAGATTCTGTGCGGCTTCTTCTGATGTCGAACGGTCATATAAAACGAGATTGCAGGATTTTGCGAACATATCAATAAGACTTTCATTTTCAACAAAAGGATTCATTTTTTTCATTGAAGTGTTGTTTTCCATTTTCAGAGCAGCTTCATACTGGATTCCTGAAAGNACATTTTCGGATTCAAGATACTCTCTCGCAGACGAACTTAAAGGTATACCTTTTTCTATGCCCTGCAAATCAGCCATATCTTCGCTGTTCAGCAGAAAGTCAAGCAACATGGCAGCTTCTCGTGGGTGAGTGGTATTCTTGCTTATTGCGTACATTGTTGCCGGTTTTGCACACCAGCCTTTTCCGCAATTTTCCGGAATATCTGCCGTATAGTCTGCCGCTGTTATTTCGTAGCCGTTTTCAATTGCAGAACCACAGTAATTCTTTGCATCGCTTACCCATGCTATCACTCCGGCATAAGTACCATTATCAATATTTAGTCTGTCAAAATATTCCACCTGCGGAATGACTTTTTCTTCTACCAGTTTCACATAAAAATCAAGCATTATTTTTAAATCGTCCTGATTGAAATTAAGCTGACCTTCTTGGCTGAGAAATGTTTTTCCGGTTGTCTNTTCGGCGTATGCAAGGATATANAGCCATATTGNTTTTAAAGCTCCGNCAACGNGNTATATACTGTCTTTCTTCATCACTTCTGCGGCACGGAATAATTCGTCCCATGTACACGGAACATCAAGTCCGTATCTGCTGTAAACAGTTTTATTTATGTAAACTGTTTCACAGTTCACTGCAATTGGTATTGCATTGAGTTTGTCATTTATTTTCCCGTACTCAAGTATATCGTCGGAGAAGAAGTCAAGATTTACTATATCCGAAAGCTTTGAGATATCATAATAACCTGAACCGTCGGGAGAATATTCCGAAAGCCAGCCGAAATTAATCTGCATAACGTCAGCTTCTGTGTCGGAGTTCATCTGAACACGGCTTCGTGCCTCATATCCTGACCATTCCGAATAACTGCATTTCACTTTTATATCGGGGTGAAGTTCCTCAAAACGTTCTACTGCTTCAATAGTATATTCATTACGTGAATCGTTTCCCCACCATGAAAGAGTTATTTCAGTCTGTTCGTTGTGTGGCTTTACTGTTACTTTATTTCCGCAGGAAGCTGAAAATAAAAGTGCAGAGACGCACAGGGCAGACAGGCAATATTTATTTTTATTCATCATACTCCTCCTCTGGATTAAAGAAAGTATATGTATCTTTTCCCTTGTGCTTGGACTTGTATAGCGCCTTGTCGGAAGCTGTATAGAGTTCGTCGAAAGTCATTCCGTGCTGACAGAATAATGATACTCCTATACTTGCAGATACTTTGTATTTTCCGTCATTTCCGGTGTAATTATTCCGGAAAGCCGTACACAGTTCCTCGCATTTTGAGGAAACAAAATCTTCATAGGAAGTATGAGAAGCCGCAACTGTATTGATAAGTACGCAGAATTCGTCTCCTCCTATACGTCCGAGGAAATCCTCTGAAGAAAATGTCGCACGCATTATTGCACCTACTTTTGCAAGGACTTCATCTCCGCAGGCGTGACCAAGAGTATCGTTTATGCCTTTAAAATTGTCAAGGTCAATCAATATCAGTGCATGGGGTTCAATTGACAGTGAATTTTTCAGACGGTGGTCAGTAAATTCCTGAAATGAAATTTTGTTTAAAATTCCGGTGAGCTGGTCGATATGTGCTTTTGTGTCAAGCTGTGAAACAACGTTGCGGA
>WFLZ01000305.1:6266-28218 GCA_009177225.1 Clostridia bacterium | reverse complement strand
CCTTTGCAAGTATCCGGAGGTCATCAACGAAAATTTCAACAAGACCCGTTTTTATTTTGTAGTTCTTGCTCTCACGCTCGCAGACTTTTCCCTTTGCCATAAGAACATATTCACTGTGACATGAAGCGGCTTTTTCAAAAATCTCAGGATTGCTCTTGTCGTTGAAAAGAAGCTGAACAATGCCCGTTCTGTCTCTGAGGACTATGAAAATAACACCGCCCTTGTTTCTTATTCTGTCAACAAATCCACCTACCACAACTTCCTGTCCGACTTCGGTAACATCTCCGCAGTAGTGGGTACGTTTCANACCTTTCATANTATCNGCCATAATTATTTATTCTCCCCGTTGATATTCAGATTATTTAACAGTTCATCATCTTCAAGACTGTTCATCATTTTATTGAAATAAAGTGACTCAAAATTTGTTCTGAATTTATTGTCAAGAGCAATTTCAATTTCATTTCCCGTTTCCATCTCCTTGACCTTTACAGAACCGTTTTCAAGTTCGTTGTCACCGATTACGACCGTANAAGCAGCACCGATTTTATTGNCATACTTCATCTGTGCCTTTATANCACGACCCATGAGGTCGAACTCTGCACGGTAGCCGAACTCACGCAGTTCGTGTGATATTTCCATAGCTTTTTCAAGAGCATTGTCGCCCATTGTGGCAAAATATATGTCACAGGTTCTGGGAGTAAGAAACTCACAGTTCTGCTTGTCCATAACCAGTAAAAGACGTTCGATACCCATAGCAAAACCCAGTGCCGGAACTTTCTGACCGCCGAGCTGTTCAATAAGACCGTCATAACGTCCACCGCCGCACACAGTACCCTGAGCACCGATTTCAGTTGTAACGAACTCAAAGACAGTTTTTGTATAATAGTCAAGACCTCTTACAATTTTCGGATTTACCTTATAGTCAATTTTAAGATTAGTGAGATATTTTTTAAGCTTTTCAAAGTGGTCACTGCATTCCTCACAGAGATAGTCAAGAATAACCGGAGCGTCCTTTGCGATTTCCTGACATACAGGACTTTTACAATCAAGTATTCTCATAGGATTTTTTTCAAGACGTTCATGACAGGTATCACAGAGTTCATTTTTTCGTCCTTCAAAGTAACTTCTGAGAGCCTCGTGATACTTTGCACGGCAGGTCGGACAGCCTATTGAATTTATATAAAGTTCAATATTTTTAAGACCGAGACGGTCAAGTATATTTTTTGCAAGCGAAATCACTTCCGCATCTGCTGACGGTGCTGGACTTCCTGCCATTTCAAGACCAAACTGGTGAAATTCTCTTAATCGTCCGGCTTGTGGACGTTCGTGACGGAAACACGAAAGAATATAGTAAACACGCTGTGGCAGTGCCTCATTGAGCAGACCGTTCTGAAGCATAGCACGTATAGTGCCTGCCGTTCCCTCCGGACGCAGTGTGAATTTAGTTTCCTTAGCCATTACGGTATACATTTCTTTCTGTACAACGTCGGTTGTTTCACCGACAGAACGCTGAAAAAGTTCAGTATTTTCAAAAGTAGGGATTCTTATTTCCGAAAATCCGAAACTTTCAGCAGTTTCTCTTGCAATTTTTTCAACAGTGTGCCATTTGTGTACATCTTTCGGGAGTACATCTTCTGTACCGTTTGGACGTTTAACATTGANANCCATAAATTTCAATTCNTTCCTNTTATTNTATTATCNTNNGTNTGCATATATTTTTTCAAGAATACATGAATATGTAAGCAAAACTGACGGAATTTTTCCAAACATGAAAATTGTCCCTTAACTCAGGGACAATTAATATCAGATGCTCGGATTACCGACCTCACGCCAGTCCAAATCGCCTCTTTCGAGAGCAAGTATAAGAGCTTCAGCGGTGGCAATATTTGTAGCAACGGGAACGTTGTGTACATCACAAAGTCTGAGAAGATTCATATCATGCACGTCCGCAGCCTTAGGGTTAATCGGGTCTCTGAAAAAGAGCAGAACATCAACCTCATTACATGAGAGAAGTGCAAGTATCTGTTCTGCACCGCCTTGTCCGCTGAGATATTTTTTGATTGGAAGTCCGGTTGCTTCGCTTACCTGCTTTCCTGTTGTATTAGTTGCTATTAATGTATGCTTCGATAAAATTCCACAGTACGCACTACAAAACTGAACCATAAGTTCTTTTTTTGCGTCATGTGCAATAATGGCAATCTTCATTTCTTTATCCTTTCCCTGCAATGCAGAATAATATTTTAACAATTATGCTCCTTTTATGGTCAGTGGAACAAATTCTCCGCCGAGTCTTTTGGAAATTGCATCAAATGCAAGAAGTGCTTCTGACTCGGTAGGAATCGGGTCACCCTTTGCCGTAGCGACAGTAAGCTTGAAATCCTCGGGAATAACACCTATAAGCTGTACACCAACCTTGTCAATAATTTCATCAAGATTTTTTACCAGAGAATTTCCGATAACCTTTTTGCTCACCTTATTTATGATAAGACGCTGACTCTTGTTACCTCTGTTGTAGAACTCGTCAGACATAAGGGAAGCGTCTCTTATGCAGACCTGGTCAGGAGTGGAAACAACAAGAATAAGGTTAGCCTGTTCAACTATATCAAAAACGTGAGAGTTAATACCCGCACCAGTATCTATGATTATGTAGTCATAGTATTTTTTTACAGAACGACATATATCAATAATCTGTTCAGCAGTAACGGCTGTAAGGGTTTTTGGTGCACAGAGAATATTGAGATTTGAAGCCATTTCAACCTTTGAACAGGCATCAAGAGCAGACATTTTTCCGCTAAGGACATCACTGAGGTCATGCTCAATCTTATCCTGCAAACCAAACATGATATCAAGACATCTCAGACCAAAATCAAGCTCAATAATAAGAGTTCTGTGACCCTGTTTTGCAAGAGTATAGCCAAGACCGGAACAANNAGTGGATTTANCTGTTCCGCCNTTGCNTNATGTAANAGCTATAATTTTTGAAGTTTCAGACATTTCAGTTCCTTTCCGATATCCTCAAGCNNGAACAGNAANATATGCTGCTGNACNGCACCGGACTCNATAAAAAATCANAATAATAATCNTAGGTTAATTATACCACAAAACATTGAATTTGTCAAAGAAGNTNTTGTCTAAAAAACTAAGATTGTGCAATTCAACGCTTTCAGCATCGATTTATTGTGAAAATCTCACAAATCANAATTTATACTTTCAATAATTCTGCTTGTGTNTTTTCTATGCCGGACACTCCGGTTAATATTATATTACTTTTCACTTTAATTATTNCTTTAAAATATTCTAAATATTATTCNACACAGTTTCATAAAAAAAGTCAAGAGAAAAAACATAATTTTCCGAGTTTTTTTAAAAAATATTTCATTGATTGACAATTCATAATTTTTGTGTTAACATAATATTAACGGAGGTGCAAAATGAAAAACAATCCATTCAGGTTTTCGCTTGACAACAAGAGATACCATACTCTTAACTATTATAATAAAACCGTTTTCGGAAAAAAGATTTATAAAGCCGTTCTTGACTGCGGTTTTACCTGTCCGAATATCAACGGAAAAAAAGGCACTGGAGGCTGTATTTTCTGCGACGGTGGAAGCGGATATTTTACCGACGGAAGTCTTTCGGTCAAAGAACAGCTTGAAGCGGAAAAGAAACGTATATGCAATAAATACGGAGATGTTCCGATAATTGCATATTTTCAGGCAAACACAAACACATATGCACCTGTAGAAACTCTCCGCAAGGTTTATTTTTCCGCTTTGGAAACTGCCGGAATCTGTGGTATTTCAATAGGCACAAGAGCCGACTGTCTGCCTGACAACGTTCTTGACCTGCTTAATGAACTGAATGAAAAAACTGCTCTTACCGTCGAACTCGGTATGCAGACCGTACACGAAAAAACTATTGAAAAAATAAATCGTTGCTGTACGCATTCCGAATTTCTTGACGGATATTTCAGACTTAAAAAGCGTAATATCCGCACTTGTCTGCACATCATAAACGGTCTGCCCGACGAAACTCCCGAAATGATGACCGAAACTGCATTGCGTACCGCAGAACTTCAGCCCGACGCAGTAAAACTTCAGATGCTCCACGTAATAAAGGGAACTAAACTGGAAAATATCTATAATCAGGGCAGAATACATATGCTTACAAAAGACGAATATATTGATATAACAGTCCGTCAGCTTGAAATTCTTCCACCCGAAACTGTCATTGAACGTATTACGGGTGACGGCGACAAATCAAAGCTTGTTTCTCCGCTTTGGAGTGCCGATAAAATATCAGTTCTCGGAGCAATAGACAAAAAACTTACCGAACTTGATACATGGCAGGGAAAATATTATAAAAACAGCCTGTAACCTTATATAAACGGTCGCAGGCTGTTTTATTTATGAAATTTCAACAATCATTTTTCTTATTTTTGTCACATCAAATGAATCAATTTTACCGTCGAAATTTATATCTGCCGTTTCACGCTGTTCGTCGTCAAGTTCACATTGTCCGAGCAGAAAACTGCTCATCATTTCCGCATCTTCTGTTGAAACTATTCCATCACGGTTTATATCGCCATAAATATCATCTTCTATGTAATTATTATCATCAATCGGAATATCAAATCTCGTGAGATTAAAAGATTCAATCAGACTTATAAGATAGTCCGCATAATTGCTTGCGGTTGCCCAGCCGTCCGCCTGTATCTTACGACAAGATTCTTTGTAATCCGTTTCACCTATAAGATTTGAATACCTTTCATAACCCGTAATGAACTGATAATACCCTTCTATGCCTTCTTCAAAGGAATGATACACTCTGAACGTTCCGTTAACAGTAATCATTATGCCGTTTACTTCCTCACCTGTCCGTAAAACAACACTTTCTCCGGTGTAACTGCTGTCTGCTTTCATTCCGAAAAAATTATAATAAAGTGCTGAAAGAGAACTTTTTNCCCAGCCNNATTNAAGGATAGCCTGNGCAACTGTCATACTCGGCAAAATTTTATATTCACTGTACGTTTTTTGTGCAGCACTGCCGAGCTGTTCAATAAAGTCCTGCTGTTCCTGAGTTATGGCGTACGTCCGAACAGATGCCGACTTTTTATAATCTGCATACGCAAATACACCAAGTCCCATCACTGCCGANACAAGAACTNCANTTCCTTTTTTTAACATAAATAACCTCCTGATTTTTTTACGACTTTATGGGAAATTGTACCATAATTTTTTTATGTCGTCAATCAAATAAGGAGGTTTTGATTATAATTTCGTTGAAAAAAACGGTAATCCGCATTATTTACCGGAAATTTTGTTGATTATGCGTGGATTACAGAATAAAACATTTATATATATCTTACAGTTTCGTCAATAGCCTTACATTCTTCATGAAGTTTAAGGGGGACTGAATCCTCCGCCGGATATCCCATAGGCATAAGCAAAACAGCACATTCATTTTCGGGTAATCCGAGTTCTTTTTCAAGCTTTGAGTTTGCAAAATAATTCACCCAGCACGTACCCACTCCGAGTTCCCACGCTTCAAGCATTATATGTGACGCAACAATACTTACGTCCTGCACACCGGAATGCACACCTTTTTCAAGAGGATNTTTCCANTCCTCGTNTTTGTTGTAAGTGAAAAGAAGAACTGTTTTNGCTCCAAAAATACACTTGCTGAGTTCATTGAGCTTTGCTATNTTTTCTTCANTCTGAACAACANAGATTCTCTGTGGCTGATAGTTACAGCCTGTCGGAGCAACGTTTCCGGCTTCAANAATAATGTCAAGAGNTTGTTTTTCAATAGGTCTGTCGTCAAACNTTCTGACTGAATACCTTGTCTTTGCGAGTTCCATAAAATNCNTTTTAAAATCCTNCTAAATAATATTGTTTTTAATTGCAAATACTGNTAACTGCGTTCTGTCCTTTAATTTCAGTTTTTCAAGCAGTCTTGAAATACCGTTGCGTACAGTACNCTCGGCAAGAAAAAGTTGAGACGCAATTTCCCTGTTGTCACAACCGTCACATATCAGACGCAAAAATTCCCTTTCACGTTCTGTAATGTCAAAATTCCTTATATCCTGCGGAACTGTAACGTCTTTTCTTATGGACTGAAAAACATTGTCACAGAATACATTTATTCCACCTGCAACCACTTTAATTGAATTTATTATCTTGTCACTGTCCATTTCCTTGAGAATATACCCGTCCGCACCGCTTGCAACCGCCTTGTCAACGGTTTCCTTGTCGTCGAAAGTGGTGAGTACAAGCACTTTTATGTCTTTCAGATTGTCTTTTATTTTACGTGTACCGTAACCGCCGTCAAAATCCGGCATTCTCATGTCCATAAGAACAACGTCGGGTTTCATTCGGACACACATTTCATAAACCTCTTTGCCATTGCCTGCCTCTCCTACTACTTTTATGTCACTGTCCTGAGAAAGTACAGCTTTAAGTCCTGTTCTGAGTATCTGAACATCGTCCGCTATAATAACTCTTATCATACGCTTTTCAATTCCTTTCAGACGGTATTTTCATAATCACGGAAAAGCCCTCTCCATATACAGAGGAAAATTTCACACTTCCACCAAGCTTTTCAGTACGTTCACGGATTCCCCTTAAACCATTGCTTTCGGATATCTTTTCACAGCCTTTTCCGTTNTCAAGGACATATACTTCAAGACGTTCCGCNAGAANTTTCACTATTATGTCAATTCTTGACGCTCCGGAATAACGCATTGCATTTGTAATTATTTCACGACAGTTGTCGTAAACTTCCTTTATGCAGAAATCATACTGACCGTCGTCATTTCCCTGAACACACAAATCAACGTCCGTATTCCTGAGAGAGTTTATAACATTTCTGACTGCCTGAGTAACGGAAGTCATAAATTCGTCCTCACGGAGATTATTGACGGAACATCTTAACTGTGTAAGACCGCTCCTTGACAAACCGTCTACTTCTGAAATATATCCAAGCATACTCTTTATATCGGGATTTTTCTTTTCAGCTTCAAAGGCAAGTATCTTTGACAAAGAGCTTATCATTGTGAAAGTATGACCTGCGGAGTCGTGAATTTCCTGAGCAATTCTGTTGCGTTCCTGCTCAATGCTGAGTTTCTTTTCAGCTGATGCAAGTTCGTGATACTCAGTAACGTCGCTGACCGTAATAATTTCCGCAAATTTTACTCCGGAATTATTTTTACAGAAAGAACGTCTGAAATCAAGGTATCTGTCATTATATTTCACACCGCAGAAATTATCCTTAAACTTAATACCTGTAATTTCAATAAATTCTTTCATTGTAGCATACCTGTCCGGACTGATAATATTTTCCACATACCTGTTTTTATACGAAATATTGCCGTTCATGTCAGAAATTATGACACCTGTTTCCATATTGTCCGTAACGTCTCGCATTGCGATACTGTTTATATTAAGCAGACCGTATTTACCAAGTGCTATAAGTATCATTATACTTGAAAATGCAAAGAAAAGCGGTGTAAGTTCGATTCCCAAATCAAGAACTTTCGTTACTGTAAGAGTATTCACGACAAGCGGAACAGCAGTTGAAAGAGTAAGTAATACAGTCTGTTTTGTAATATGATTGTACTGCTTTGCATGTTTTATATACATCATGGTAATACCCGATATTATACATATATAGTAAATCACCTGATATAGATAAAAAAGAGGTGCATACTCTATATTATCCATATCAAATACCGAGTAGTAAAGGTGATGGACAGGATTCGTGACAATAAGCAGTATTGCAGATACAGACAAAGCCGAAAGTATTCCGAAAAATTTTCTGAAACGTGACTTTACCTCTGTATATTCAGCCGAAAATATAAGCCAGAACGGTGCAAAAAAACTTATTCCGACGTTACCGACCGTATAGCTTAACTGTTTTTGTTGTAAGTTAACCGAAAAAAGTATAAGCAACTGTGATATAATCCAAAGTATAATGGAAATCTGACATACTCCGAAAAGTCTTGTAAGACGATTGTTGTTGCCTTTTCTGATAATCCATGCGACAGCTATTCCCATGCCAAAAAGTCCGGCAAAAAGAAGTATAACCGAAATAACAGTAGCCGTCATAATACACCTCCATAAATATTATATCATATTTTCTTAATTATGGCAACTGTAAAAAAGCGTACCTTTGAAGTACGCTTTTTCTGTAATCACCATTTCCAGCCGGAAAAAATTTCCGATACTTTCAGTTTGATTGTTTTTCCGCTTTTCTTCAGATATTCATTCAACGATGCAATAGCTATAAACGTAATTCCTGCTATAAACAGGTATGCCCACCAGTCAAGCGATGACAAATATTTTCTTGTCGCATAGACGGTAATAACAACAAGTGCAACCGACGACACAGAAAACCATGTCTTGCTTTTTGTTGCGAACGAAATCATAAGTATAACAGCCGTTACCACAAGTACAAAGATAGTATTTGAAAGATTCCCAAAATCAAGTGCATCATAAACAAGACCTGCAAAAGCCATTACAAATATTATATCAGACGAAATTTTTGAAGCTTTCGGGTGATTTTTCCATATATACCTGTAAGCAATTCCGACAGCCGTAATGATTGCGAGAGTGATTTTACTTGAAACCATTTCAGATTCAACAATAAAAAACGGTCTGTTTATGAAAGCAATTGCAGTAATTACCACAGATACGGAAAGCAGTACGGACGCTATATCTTTATTTGTCTTTTTTCTGATAAAGTTCGCAATATATAAAGCTATAGAAATCATGCAAAGAAACTGACCTTTATTTCCGTCTAAATCCATTAAAGCATACCATGCGCTAAACATTACAACATCGAATTTTGTAAAATCCCCTTTCTTTGAAATAATTCCTTTGCTGAAAAATACCCTTGAAATTATCATCATAACACAGAACGAACCAAACATAATATACATTGAATAGTCTGATTTATAGGTACTGTCTCCAACAAGCTGTATTGTTCCGATTACTGAAAAAATACCTGTCCAGTTGTTGCGGAGCATGAAAGATACAGCAAAATAAAGCATACATATAAGCATTGCAACAAAAGGCATTTCCGGACTATCTGTTGTGGAAATCATAATAATAATTCCGGCGACTATCATATTTGTATATAATATGGTATCAGTCTTTCGTGGAAATCTTGCGTGCAGTTTAAAGGCGTACTTCGGCAGAAAGACTATTCCGGCAGTAATCAGACAAAAAACAGTTGCAAGTATATCAAGTATATTATAAACATCACCGCTGAAATNTTCGGCAATTATAACAGGCATTACAGGTNAACACAGTCCCGCAAGTATCTGCACANCTTNTTTNTCTGCAAACGCANATGACATGATAAGCAGCGACATTATAACCGGCACTATCATAGCTTTATCATCATTGATGGTTGCCGATGCAACTGAACTGTATACCGCAAAAAACAGTGTGAATATTTCTGAAAACTTGTTTTTAAGACACGGTAAAAAACGGTTTACAGAATATACAGCAAGCATTATTCCTGAAAAAATCATTATTTCAGTATTATCAGTCTTTGCTTCTGAACATAGTATAAATACAGTCCATACAGCAAACACACTTTGTAATCCCTTTAACACGGGTTTTTTAAGATAAATTCCGTAACCGGCAAGCTGTACAACAATCACAAACATTATCAAGTAAGTTGCACCGTCGGGATTAAATGACGAATCTATGACTTTTATGAAAGCCAGTACGGCAAATACAACCGCTGAAATATTTCCTGTTATTCTGAGTGACTTTTTTTCCGATAATCCGAAAACATAAAGTCCTGCTGATATAATTGTCTGTAGTAATATCATTATCACGGCAAAGTCATCATAACTTTCCGATATCTGAGCCGAAAGGAAAATAAGTGTGACCGATACAGCCATAAGACTTATATACAAAAAAGCATTGTTTTTGTAAAATTTATGTTCCGCAAACGCTGTCAATGCCGTTACTAACGAACTAAGAGCAAAAAGCAATCCCCAGCCGTCGCCGTCCGTCGAAAGCCATTCACCGAAAAGATTGTAATAACCTGCGGTAATTATGGTTATCGAAATAAGAATAGTTCCGATTGAACAGAACGCCGTTGATGTACCGTCAAGCTTTATGACCTTATGAAACAGTACGCCTGCTCCGAACATGACAACCGTCGCAAGAAACATTATCATAACTCTGCCCAACGGCGTTGTATTTACCCAGCCTGCCACACCAAAAGCTATTCCCGATAATACAATAAACACTGTTCCGATTATAAACATAATTTCAGAACCGTTAAATTTCCTTATGGGCTTCGGCGGTTCAGAATAAACAAATGATTCCGCTGAACAGTTTGACTGTTCAAATAATTCTTTTCTTTTTCTATACCTTTTAACAAGCTTTACAATAAGATGTACTATTACTGCAATCAAACCTATCGGCAGTGCCACAAAAAGAAAAAATAATAATAAAATAAGTTCTCTCATATAATCACACACCTTTCATTACCCATATAATACCATATAAGATAATTTTATGAAAGATGTCTGATGTCATTCCGTGAGTGACAAATGTCACTTTTTTATTTTTTCTTTTTACGGCTTATAGAATTATTTTTCATGGCAGATTCAAGCTGACTGCTTACTGTGTGGGTATATATCTGAGTTGTATTCATAGCCTTGTGACCAAGTATTTCCTTAAGTACACTCACGTCGACACCTCTGCGGTACATGAACTTTGCGGCAGTATGGCGGAGTTTGTTCGGACTAAGTCCCAAATCTCCGAAACCTGCCTTTTTCATACGCTTTTTTACTATCTCCTCAACCCACCGACCAGTAAGGCGTTTTCCGCTTCTGCCGACAAAAATCGCATGGTGGTCGTAGCTTTTTCCCTCAAAGAAAACCTCCTTGAAATCCTGATATTCCTCAAGAGCCTCCATACACGCCTGATTAAAGTAAATAGTACGCTTTTCTGTTCCCCTGCCTTTTATTGTGACTGTTCCGTCCTGCTGTATATCGGTATCATTCAGACGGACAAGTTCACTCAGACGTATTCCGCAGTTTATGAATATTACAAGAATACAATAATCACGTTCCCTGTTGGGTTCGTCAATGGAATTAAGCAGGGCTATGCAGTCGGCTTCATTCATGAACTCCGGCGGTTTTGTCTGTATGGATGGAAACTCAAGTTTTTCCGTAGGGTCTTTTTCAAGGACTTCCGTTGTAAGATGAAGATATTTAAAAAACATTCTCATAGAGGTTACACGCCTTGCCTGTGTACGTTCACTATTGTTTCTTATTTCGGTAAGATAATAAAAATATCTGTATATATCGTCAATAGTAATGCTCCGTATGAAATTCATATCCACATCTGTTATATATATGTCCTCAATCTTCTGACCAGCACGACTTTTACCCTTTATAAACTTCATATATCTGAAAAACAGCATCAAATCCCTGTAATAATTATACAACGTCTGTTCAGATGATTTCTTTACAGTTTCATGACATGAAAGAAAATCTTCCAGTTCCTTAAAACACAGTTCTTTTTTTATTTCAAGAATAATTATCACTCCTTAATATATTTTTTATATTATACACCGTTTTGCATAAAATTTCAACAGCACATGATAAAAAACAGCAGACATTAAAAATATCCGCTGTTTTCTGATTTGAATTATTCATAACCGATAAGATAGGTTAAAATCCTCTGCAACATATCATCTGTATATAAATACGTTGTAGTAGTAGTGGTAGCTGATACTGTAATTGTATCGGGAATGCCCGTTGTTGTCTGATATGTGGCTGTATATGTCTGTGCTGTTGTGGTCTGTGTCGTTGATGTATGAGTTACTTCTGTTGTGGTTTGCGACGTTGTAATATAATGAAGATACGTTGTTGTCGTTGTATATGAAGAAACTGTCGGAGTCGCCGTATATTCAATTGATGTTGTCATAATAGTAGTAGTTGCTGTTGTAGTTGTTGTATAAAAAGTTTCCGTCTGAGAAGTTGTATAAGTGGATTCTGTCGCTGTTGTGGTGGTAAAAGAAGGTCTTGTTGTTGTTGTTGTACGTGATGGTCTTGTTGTTGTCGACGTAGTAAATGTCTGCATATCTGTTCCTTCTGTCGTAGTATAAGTCATTGTACTGCTTGGAACTGTTGCTGTTGCTGTATAGATTGGTAATGAACTTGTATGAATATGTGTTACTGTACTTGCATTATATGACGGAACTGAAACAGTAGAAGAAGCAGTGAAAGTAACTTCTTCGTCGGCTGAAGATGATGCTGTAGCAGTTGTTGTCTGAGTATGTCCGGAAACCGTTTCTGTCTGTGCTGTCGTGACATTCTGTACCGTCCCCGAAACAGTTTCATAACTTTGTCCTGATAAAACGGTGTTGACTGCTGTTGTAGTCTGAATTTCATCTTCCCGCTTATCTATATCAATTACAACATCACCGCTGCCTTTGTCATAGAATGATTTAAGAACGTTCTGAATTTCGTCCCTGTTCCATATTCCCAGACCTATCAACACGACAAGACAAAAGCTAAGTCCGACTGAAATTCTTTTCATCATAACAGTATGTTTTCTTTTCTTTTCAGCAAAATACTTGTCTCTACGTTCAAAAACACTCTCCGCTACTTCTTTATAGGACTTCATATTCAAAACCCTCCTTTTCAAGCTCTGATTTAAGCGACTGCTTGGCTCTGTAAAGAAGATTCTCAATCTGTCGTTTGGTTTTGTGCATAATACTTGCTATGTCACTGTTACTGAAATCTTCAAAAAAGGCAAGATAAAGCACCTGTTTATAATCCGGTTTAAGATTCTGCAATGCTTTATGAAGTGTAATTTTCTGTTCTTCTTTCAGATACTCTCTTTCTATGGATTCTCCTTCGGCAAGTTCATGATATTCATCAATAGGAATATCAGAAATTTTTGACCTCTTTCGCAAACTGTCTATAGCGGCATTTCTGCCTATAGAATAAAGCCATGTTTTAAAAGTGCTTTTTCCTGAAAATCTTGGTTTTTTTGTAACGAGCTTAAAAAATGTATCTTCCATAATTTCTTCCGCAATAACGAGATTATTTGTTATTCCGTTAATATAAAGAATAAGACCGTCTTTATAATCTCTTATTATTTCGACCATTCCCTCATCATCACCGGCAAGAAAACGTCGGTAGCTGATTTCGCCGTTATCCATTGATTTCCCCCTCTCCGAAAAAATTGACGCACTTTATCTAATTATTAGACGTATAAAAGCTTCAATTCTCTCATTGTTTATAATTTACTGCTGTGCCGGTTTATCAGTATAATCTTCTCTGTGCGGACGGTCTGCTTCCGGAACGGTTTCCGTCCATTGAAATGTCAAGTCCGGACGTTCTTTCCATAGGCTGAATTATTACCGTTGCAGGACAGTTTGAACTCCATTCAAACATATAGGATTCTCCGGAACTCTGACCTATAAAATTACGCCATGAAACGTCCATTTTCATTGATGGGTCTGCACCAATCCAGCACACTACAGCGTCGGGATCTGCCTCAAGAGTAGAACCGTTTGCGACATTGCTCAGAACAAGCGGATTTCCGTCCACCAGTACAGCCACATAAGCTTCCGGACCTTTTCCGGTAAGGGTTGAAGTCGCAAAACCTTTCTGTGAAATGACACCCTGTCCGAGAAATCTTACACCGTAATCGCAGTCTCTTGTAAACGCAAGGATATTTTCACTTTCAACGGAAATTGTTTCGCCGTTCTCAAGATGATATACAACAACGTGCTGTTGATTATTTGCGTAATATGTTACACTGTCACCGCTGAACTCCACTTTCATAAGAGGAAGATTTTCACCGGTAAATCTTCTTGCAAGCTGTCCGAGAAAAGCACGTCCTGCGTTTTCCTGAGGTCCAAGCAGAACTTTTGTAAACTTATAGTTCTTTGCACCGAAACATTCACCGCCTATAAAAGCACCTGCTTTTGTAAAAACATAGTCACCTCCGCCTTGACAGGTAATCATAAGACACAATTCATTCAAAGTTTCAAATTTAATCATATATTAAAATTCCTTTCAGATTATATTAACGCCGTACATTGCACAGAATCCAGCCAAATCCCTTGCCACTCCCGAACCGACAGCGTTGAATTTCCAGTTTCCGCTATATCTGTAAAGTTCTCCGAGAACCATAGCGGTGACATTACTGTAACACTCGTCCAGTTCAAAGCGAGCCGTTTCCCTATTGCTGCCGTCAATTATTCTTGCATAGACATTTTCCGTCATGCCGAAATTAAGTCTTTTTGAAACAGCTTCATAAATTGTGACCGAAAACACGATTTTCTGAACAGCATAACTTATTTTACTTAAATCAATATCAATAACAGCGTCGTCACTGCCCTGAGAAGTTCTGTATTTCACACTTCCGTCGGGACTGATATCCTGTCCGTAAAATATAAACCAGTCATCGCTTATGACTTTGTTGTTTACACCGAGCATGAAAGCGGACGCATCAAGTTCACACCGTGAATCAAGTATATCCCAGCCCAGAGCAATTTTTATATTACGGCTGTCCGGAACTGCAATTTTCTGTCCCTTTTTAAGCAGCATACCGCTATTTACTGTATTTCTTTTCTTTTTTGACGGACGAACCGGAGCAGAACTTGCCGGAACTTCGTTTCTGTTCACCGGATTTTTCCCGAAAATATTGTTATTCAGCGTTCTTTTATCAAGACTACTCCGAACATTCATAAGTCCCTGTTTACCTGCAAGGGAATTTCTGTTCATTGCACCTTTTCTGTTCATAGGTATATTAAGTCCCATTTGCGACCTTCTTTCATTTATGACATTTTCAGATAAATTATATCATATTATCTTATAAAAGTCAATTTATAATACAAAAAATAAGACCGCAAAGCATTCTCCGCTTCACAGTCATTTTTTCAGCATCTTACTTTGAGAAATTCAGTTTTTCCCGCAACTTCAATTTTACCGGTATCTGCCGGCAAAAAAATACAGTCACCTTTTATCATGGGAACTTTACTGTTTTTGTCCTGTACAGTTCCACAGCCTTCCGTACAGAGAATCACCTGAAAAGAATCGTNCNCAACATTAAAAGNATACGATTCATTTACATTTACTNNTTCAGTAGNGAAGTAACGGCAGGAACATAGTGTTCTGAAAGAATACGCAGGACANTCAAAATAANCATCATATGACTTTATTTTCTTTGCAGGTCTGCAACTCATTACTTCAAGTGCCTTTTCCGTATGAAGTTCCCGTTTACTGCCGTCCTTGTCGGTTCTGTCGTAGTCGTAAACACGGTAAGTCACGTTTGAATTTTCCTGTATTTCCGCAATTACCGCACCTTTTCCGATAGCGTGTACTGTTCCGGCAGGTATATAGAAAACGTCACCCTTATGTACTTCTGCATGATGAAGATATTCAGTAATATTTCCCTCATCAACAGCTTTTCGGACGGCAGATTCCGAAATTTCATGTTCAAATCCGTAAATAAGAGAGGTGTTTTCTTCCGCCTCCATTACATACCACATTTCAGTCTTTCCGTTCTGATGTTCATGAATATGTGCATATTCGTCGTCAGGGTGAACCTGCACGGACAAGTCCTTTTCTGCGTCAATGAACTTTATCAGAACAGGAAAACCGCTTTTATTGTTTTTTCCGAGATATTCGGGGTGTTCTGCTATAACTCTGTCAAGAGTACTGCCCGTATGTTCTCCGCTTACAACTTTACTCCGACCGTCAGGGTGTACAGAACATTCCCACGTTTCAGAAATACGGTTCATTCCTATATCCTTGTTATACTCCTTTTTCAGCCTTGTTCCGCCCCATATATAGTCTTTTCCTGCCGGACGAAGTTTCATAATATCCATAACATACTCCTTTCAAAGCACAGCACAGACATTCTGTACAAAAAGCAAATATAAAGGTTATTTCCATCTACACATATCTCATTATAAAATACTGCAATGTTCAATTTATGACTTTTTTCTGTTTTCCTCGATTTTCTTTCTCAGAACCGCACTTTTTTCCGATACAAGTTCACTGTTGTAAATACACGAAAGTGAAATATCATCTTCTGTACCGAAACGGGTTCTTTTAGTAATATTTTTTACTACAGATGATTCAAATACCGCAATATCCGAAAGTTGACTTGCTATTATAGTGTGATAGTCAAGAAAATCACTGTCCTTTCCGAAAGACGTATAAAGTCCGTCGGTTGAAACGAAAACTGCGAGAATTTTTTTATTGTCAACAAAAAATCTGCTGAACATAGAAGCAGCGTTTTTATTGCATATCGAAGCAGTTATATTTGCCGGATTTGACTCCTCATAATCCATAAGCATAGCCGTTTCACCGTCGTCAAAGACAGCAACAAGACTTCCGTCGCCAATCTGAAAGCCGAAAGTAAAGTTTTCTCCTGCAACTGCTGTTACGAGTGTAGTTCCGTAATACGATTCAACGGCAATTTTATTAAATTCCTCCTCGGAAAACGGTTTTTTCTCCTCATCTGTAACTGGATTTTCCGCAAAATGCTCCAGCACTTTACTATGCCATACAGCAATAATCTGCTTTTCTATATTACGGATTATCATTTCATGGTTTTCGGTAAATTCCTTTTCAAATCTTTCCTTATCCCTGTAAAATCTGCTGATTGTTTCGATTGCAGTCTCAACAGCCACACGAGAACCTATATGACTTCTGAAATGTTTTTTACTGCCGTGACCGTCAGCCACTACCGAAATAGCATAACCGTTTCCCGTTTTATAATCTGAACTGTCCTGACAAACAATTCCTTTTTTTATATGGCTTGCACCGATTACCGACCGGCTGAAACCCTTGAACATATAAAAATCCTACTCCTTTCCACTTAAAATTTTGCCTGAACTCTGCCAAAATCAATTTCAAGTCCGCTCCACACGGGAAAACCTTTTCCGGGAGTTACGTCGTGGAAAAATCCGTCCGGCATTCTTACACTCCATTTTTTTTCGGAACAGTTCTTTATGCCAATCAGTCCCGGACGGAGTTTATTTTCGACAAGTTCTCCTGCAATGCTGAGAAAATCGTCCGTATAAGGATTTATGTCACATTCAAAAAGCTTGCAACCTATGTAAAGAGGCATACGGAAAATACGGTTGCTGAATCCTATTGCAGCAAATTCCATACCGCACTTAGGACATTTAAATGCCTTATCAGACGGTTTTCCGAGCATGGAAACAAAATGACTTCTTCCGCACACGCATGAAAGAATTTCCGAACGCAGACGGATAAACAGACTTTGCCATTCGTCCAACGACAAACGTTTATCAGGTTCTTTTTTTCCTGCTGTAAATGAACGCACAAAAGCTTCTCTTATATATTCGGGATATTCTCCCCAGAACTTTATTACATTATCGTGAATACATCTTAAAGGACGGTTTGAATCATCGTCTGGGTCATATACAAAAACAGCTTCTGAACCGTAATGTTTTGCAAGTTCCTGCTCATTCAGACAAATGTCCATAACGACTTTTTTACCTTCCATATGGTCACCCCTGAAAAGCAGTTTGAACAGTACCACCGCAAGAGTATACATATCAGAATTTTCGTCAGGGAGACCGCCCTCAAGTACTTCAGGGGCTTTATATGACGGTCTTATGTGTATACCCAAATCCATTCCGTGCATTGCAATTGTATCACAGTCACTCATAAGAACAGCACCGGTATCCGTATTTATAAAAAATCCGCCGTCACTGAGAGCCTGATAACTTTTTCCGACTTTGTGAATCTGACGGAATGCGTTGACAATATTTATAACCGCTGTAACCATTGCATTAAGACTTGAAAATTTCACGGATTTCTTTACCATGCGTCCGGTACTGCTGTCATGAACAAGCTTGTAACCGTTCATGATATCGGTAAAATATTCAAAACTGTCGGGTTTCACTTCCATAAAGTACCCGAAAGTATTATCATATCTTTTTGTAAGATATTTAGGCCACAGAAATTTATTATTCGGTGTACCTTCTGCAATATTATTTTTTATATTCCTGTAAATTTTATCAGGATTACTAACTTTGTCGGAATCATACCATTTAAGTGCCATTTTCATACTGTTGTACTCAACAAGATAAACAGTGCTTTGTCTTCCTTTGCCTATGACATCTAAAATCTTAGCTTTTCCGCCGAATTCTGTTTCGACTTCCCGACCAATCTTAAGTTCAGCCATTTAATTCACCTTTCCTGATTTATATTAACGGAATCAGTCTGAATTATATATTTAACTAATAACCATATAAATCACTTGTAATATATTTTATCACGTATTTTTAAATTTGTCAAGATATATTTTTTATTTTCTTGACAATATATTCCCGAAATGATATAATTATCCTTATTATAATATGAAAGCAGTGATTATATGACCGTCAAAGACATGATTTTAAATAAACTTACTGAAATACAGCAGAAAGAAGATATAACTATACTTCATGCTGTTGAGTCGGGAAGTCGTGCATGGGGATTTGCTTCCCCCGACAGCGATTATGATGTTCGCTTTATATATGTAAGAAACAGAAACGATTATCTGCGTCTTGAAAAAATACGTGATGTTATAGAATGGGAACTCAATGATATATATGATATAAACGGTTGGGACATATCAAAAACCCTGCGTCTGCTCTGCAACTCAAATCCGACCGTTTTTGAATGGATTCATTCACCGATTATATACAGTTCACATAATATCATAAAAACACTTACTCCCGAAATTGACAGTTTTTTCTCCTGTAAGTCAGGAATATACCACTATATCAGTACAGCAACCTCAACATACAGCAAACATCTTAAAGAAGAATATATAAAACTCAAAAAATATTTCTATATAATACGTCCTATTCTTGCGTGTCGGTGGATTCTCGAAAACAGAACTCCCCCTCCGGTGCTTTTTCAGAAACTCGTTGACACTGTTGCCGACAATAATATAATACCAATTATTACTGAACTTGTTCACATAAAAACAGAAGTTCCCGAAACGGAAAAGGGAAAACATATTATTGAACTTGACCGGTATATAGAAAACAGTATCACTGAAATAAGAAAATATGCTGATTCTATAAAAGACGACAAAAAGCGTGACTGGAAACAGCTTGACGAAATATTCCTTAAATGTATAGACTACCATGAAAAAATATAAAATAACTCCCTGTCGCACGGCAGGGAGCTTTCTGTTATATTATTATTTTGTAGTAATACCAACAACAAATGAACTTCTGTACGAAAGATGTGAAACAACCTTGAAACTCCAGTAAACTCCGTCAACTGACATTACAGGATTAACGACACGCAGACCTCTTTTACCTAAACCGTATATCTGTGAACCGTCAGGCAATTCATCGATAAATCCTGTAACAAATTCTCCGTTTTCATAGTTTTCATATACTGTTCCGTCAGGAGCAATCAATTCAATTGAAAAATCTCCGCTTCCGTTTGTTATTATAGCAAATTCATTTATTTCGCTTAGCTGATTCAGTGAATAGCTTTTAGAAATACCGTCTGAATCATTCACTTCATTCGGGTTATTATCCTGTTCTTTTTCAATATCTTCTATAAATTCTTCATATTCTTCTGGAGTCATCGGCAATCCGCCTGTTCCGTACTTACGCACTTCGACTTCCATTACCTCCGGCAGATTCAGAGCCTCTATGTCATGTNCNNTTTTCAGANCGTTTTCTACAGAACATTCTTCAAGTCCNATTTCTATNACCTGCCTGTACGGGGCTACNGNGGNTGAAGNCGNATTANAGTTATCACNTTGACAGAATAACTTTATATTGTCTATGCCCTTAAAGTCGTCAATAGTCCATACACGGTCGGAAACACTGTACTGATGCTTGATAACAACTCTTATTCCGCCCGTATCAAAAAAATCCTCATCAGTGGCAGTACATGGCGTAAACTCGTCAATCACGTCTGGATTGCTGACAGGATAGCCTCTTTCATCTTTATATATGCTGTTATAACTGCGTAATTCGTTTTTCATCATGCAGAGGTCAAAAACGTCAAGTACGCCGTCTTGATTGAAGTCAACCGCCTGCCAGTTGTTCAGAGTGACATCACTTCCTGTAATCCACTTCTGAAATATCAGAACATCTGCAATAGTGAATTTACCATCTGAGTTAACATCGCCGGATAAATAATTTGCAGAATTTTCGGTTGTATCTGCACTAACGCTAATTCCTGTCATTCCGACAGCGGAACAAAACACCGCTGTTACAGTAACAACAAGGTTTCTGAATATTTTTTTCATAATATCACCACCTAATTATTATTTGTATTTTATTATACACTGTTTTTATCAAAATGTCAAGAATTAAATAAACCTAATTCGTATTTCTGATTAAGTATACGCATAACACTTTCGTCTATTCTTGATTCTGAAATTTCACCGCTGTTTACCGCATTACATACGGCATTTACCGCTGACTGCAAATCATCAGGCATTAAAATAATATCAATTCCTGCCTTTACCGACATAACCGCAGCGTCACCCGACGAATAAACCGTTGAAATGGTGTTCATCTGCTGTGCGTCAGTAATTGCTNTACCATTAAATCCGAGTTCATTCCGNNGATATCCGGTAACAACAGTATGGGAGAGGTCTGCCGGAAGNTTGTCACCGAATCCCGTCACAATCTGATGACTTACCATAACAAAGTCAACACCTGCATTTATTCCGCTTCTGAAAGGTACAAACTCACTTTCACGGAGCTGGTCAACCGTTCTGTCTATGATAACAAACGAATCATTATGAGTATTGCCGTCCTCTGCACCCAAGCCAGGAAAATGTTTCAGAGTTGCACATACACCTGCGTCCTGAAGTCCGACAGCGACACTGGTAGCCATATTTGCGACAACATAAGGGTCACTGCTGAAAATACGGCTTCCGAGTTCATTATAGATATTTATATTCACGTCGGCAACAGGGGCAAAGTCAAGATTAAATCCCAGACTGCGTAAATCCGAACCTATAGTATAGCCGATATTATAAGCCGTACCTGCATCATTGCTTTCGCCGTAATACTCCATATTTGAAAACGACGTTGTACCAAGTTTCTGAGCTGCACGGGCAACTGTTCCACCCTCCTCGTCAATAGCCGTGAACAGTCCCACACCGCTTGATTCCTTTGCATACTGCTGAACATTTGAAAGCATATCCCTTGTCTGCGGAACAGAAACGAGGTTGTCCGCAAAATAGATAATTCCACCTACAGGATAATTTTTCAAAGCGTTTTTTGTTGTTTCACCTGACGCAGTTGTAGGATAAACTCCGGTAATCTGTTCCGGCTTAACCATGAACATCTGATATACTTTTTCTTCAAGTGTCATCTGTTCAAGAAGTGCTTGCGGATTATCGGGTTTTGTTTCTGGAGGTGGAGTGGTTGTCACGGTTGTGGTTGTTGTGGTAAGTATGGTGGTGACAGTCGTAAGTACAGTAATTTTCGATGTNGTTACTGTAACAGCNGTNGTNTTTTTGGCAGATGCNGTACTTGCATTAGGGTTCANCGGAACGGCGTGGGTAGTACNCTTTGNANNTGACGTACTGTTATTTCTTGCAGTAGTAGTACTTCCGGTAATATGCCCTGCATTTGACGGATTTGCTGTTGTTACGGTGTTTTCTCCTGCAGTTGTCACAGTTGAAACATTTTCATTTGTTGAAACATAAGATGTTGTTACTACATCTCCGGCGGTATACCCTTTTTCTGATGTAGTACTTGCCTGAGCCGTATCTTCCGGCGACTGAATATCTGTCTGAGTTATGTTCTGCTGTTCGTTCATAACGGGAACGTCCTGCATATTCTGCACAATCTGTCCGCAACCCGTAAGAAAAATACAGGCACTAAGAACGGCAAGAATACTGTTTTTTAACTTTTTCATTGTATCTCCTTTGGAAAATATATCTTTTCC
>WFLZ01000305.1:0-6259 GCA_009177225.1 Clostridia bacterium | reverse complement strand
AATTTATCTGTTATCTACGTTTTCGGGATAAAGGTCATGATGCGAAAGTCTTTCCCACGCAAGTTTTTCCCACTTTGTATCGGGTCTGCCGTAATTGCAGTAAGGGTCAATGGAAATTCCACCACGAGGCAGGAACTTTCCCCACACTTCAATATACTTCGGATTCATAAGCTTAATAAGGTCGTTCATGATGATATTCACGCAGTCCTCATGAAAGTCACCGTGATTGCGGAAACTGAAAAGATAGAGTTTAAGTGACTTACTCTCAACCATCTTTATATCCGGAACATATGATATATAAATAGTGGCAAAATCAGGCTGTGACGTAATCGGACAAAGGCTTGTGAACTCCGGACAGTTGAACTTTACAAAATAGTCACGGTCGGGGTGCTTGTTGTCGAAAGTTTCAAGTACTTCCGGTGCATAGTCTGTGGCGTATTTTGTGTTTTTGCTTCCGAGATTCTGTAAACCCTCGTCAGTACGTGTACCGTTTTTTTCTGTTTCTTTCTTATCGTCGAAGAAATCAGCAGTACCTGATTTTATTTCTTTTAACACCTCCTCAAACATTTTTTTCATTTCGTCATGAAAATTCATATCCATAATAATATCCTCCATATTTCGAATACAATATTGCATTTATTTTCTACCTTGCACCGTCCATATACGCACCATATGCCTGACTTTCTATTTCTTCTGCTGTAATGCTTCCGAACTCCTCAATCGTCCGGCAAAGTCTCCTGTCATAAAACAAACAGCAGATATAATTTCCACCATCATCTTCATAAAAGTCAGAATTTATATGCACTTTCCAGTTTGTATCTTTTGGACTGACATACACAATATATCTGTGTTTTCCAAAAGATTCTACAGTAACTCCGGACGTGATTATATTTTCTTTTTTCACAGTGACATAATTCCTGTACATATATTTCTCCTGTTTAATTATTTTTTATTTCAGCTGTATAACGTATTCTTTTCAAAGCCTCTGAAAATTCGTTTACTTTGGTTTTGTCATCAGCACCGCACATATCTTTCCATAACGGACATTTACCACAATATATATCTTCCTCCACAAAGTCGCACAGTGTAAGAAATGCAGAATACAACTTCTTTATATCTTCAACTCTAAACAGCTTTTCTTCAAGATTTCTGACGTTATAATAACCTTTTACACCTAAGCCTATAGTTGCCCAGTGATTAGCCCTTTCAGATTCATGAGCGTATTCTTCTTCACTCAGCGTTTCACCAATTTGTTTACAGGATTCAACCATGTCAGAAACGTCTTTGGTTATACTCGGTCTGTAAACACCTATTGCCGATTCTATAAAAGCATAGGAATAACCGTTTTCACTGTCGTCAATGTCACCGTTGTTGTGTTCTGACAGAACTGCATACACCTTGTCTGCATCTTCTGTAAATGGATTTATACCGTATATTTCAGGCTGTATCGTACCATGTATACCGCCTAAAAACTCTATGAACTCCAGTTCATTGTTTTTATTGAAATCAAACCTCAAATTATTTTCAAAATAATAATATGAGACTTCATTTATATGTGGCTCACCTAAAATACTTTCGACAAACTCCCTTGAACATTTAAGGGGGATTTTTTTACCGTCGAACTCAATACTTTCAAGAGGATTTATAATTATTTTCATTTTACTTACCTCCCCGACTATTTACGATACATTTTGGCACATTCTTCAATATCGTCATGAACAATGAACCAGTCAAATTTCGGTGACACAATATAGAAATCCTGTAGCCAGCCGTCTGTTTCGGACAATACGGTAATAATTTCGTTTAAATACCCCTCATAAACCCATTTTTCCGACAAAATAAGATAAAGTTTTTCGTCGGTAGCTATTTCACGACAGATTTTTTCAAGGTAGTCCACCCAACCGGCAGACTGCAAAAATCCTGCTATCACGTAGTATTCCAAGTTTTTACGNAAATGCAAACTGCNNTATTCAAACCTTATCTTATCAGTAACGANATTCTTATAATCACAGAATGAATAATAAAATTTATTTATTATATCCTGATACCTGAATTTTGAGAACTCATAAAAACGTTTTCTGTCAATATTTTCTTCCTTTATAATTTCCTCTACCTCGTCACGAATCCAAAAACGCATGGGCTTTTTAAAAGCTTTTTCCTGCCACTGAGTATTTTTCCAGTCGTCCATATTATTCACATCTCAGCCAAAAGTTTCCTGAAAAATCAGCCGTTTTATATGGTACTGTATAACCGTCAGTTATAGCCGTTCCCTCAATACGGATATGTACCATTTTTCCGGACACTTCAAGTACCGTAAAGCTATATTTTTCAAATGGTTCATGTTCGTAAATGTAGAATGTATCTTCTCTTTCGTTTGAATCTTCCGCACTTTCAACCGAATATGTACAGCCTACAAGTTCGCTGATTTCGGTTTTGTGTGTTTCATATTCACCAATGCAGATATAGGGAGAGACTTCTGCACCGTCGAAAACTTTCTTCCTGAACATCAGGTCAAACGAAACAGTTATAGTATCGTCGTATTCGTCGCTGTCGAAAATATAAAGCCTTGTATCTTCGCAGTCATTAAGTTCAAAAGTTACTCCACCTAAAGTAAGCTTTCCGAACTGAATATTGTTATTCATAATTTCACCTGCTTTCTTAAAATCAATTTATTTCATAAGAGGGTCTGTAACACCGTTAGCTTCAAATGCTGATATTCTGTCACGGCAAGTTCCGCACACTCCGCACGGCTTGTCACTNCCTTCATAACAGCTCCATGTCATCTCATAGGNTACACCTAATTCAAGACCTTTTTTAATAACGTCCGCTTTTGTGAGATTAACGAATGGTGCGATAATTTCAAGCTGTTTACCGCTTCCGAGATATATAGCACGGTTCATAGCATCATTGAAATCAGACGAACAGTCAGGGTAAGCGTTTCCGGCTGCGTCGTCGCTGTGTGCGCCGTAATAAATAACAGAGCAGTCGTTAGAAAGTGCGATACTTGCCGCCGACGAAAGAAAAAGTCCGTTTCTGAACGGTACATATGTAGACACCGGCTTGCCGTCAGTTTTTTCAAGCTGTTCAGCATAGGTTTCCTGCGGTATATCGTCCTTTGAACCCGAAAGAAGTGAACAGTCCGAGTCTGCAAAAATAAGTGCAAGGTCAAGGGTTTTCAGCTTAACCCCGTAGTATTCTGCAATTTTTTGAGAACATTTTATTTCCTTGTCGTGNNTCTGTCCGTAGTATNCANACANTNCTATAACATTTTCTGCTCCGTATTTTTTCACTGCCATGGCAAGACAAGTTGAACTGTCAACGCCTCCGCTGAAAAGTACAAGTGCTTTCATTAAAAATTTCCTCCTTTTAGTGCCGGGTTCTGCATTTGATTAATTAATCAAGCAATTCCTGCAAATCCCTTTGATTTTTGAACTCACCACAGTAGGTTCTTGTTTCGGTCTTTGACGACGCATTACGTATACCTCTTGCGGTCATGCAACTATGTGAACCCATTATTTTTACGCCAACGTCCGGCGACCCTGTAGCTTCTGAAATAATTTCAGCAATGTCACGTCCGAGACGTTCCTGCAACTGTAGTCTTTTAGCCGCCATATCGCATATACGTGCAATCTTGCTCAAACCAAGCACACGTCCTTTCGGAACATATGCAACATTAACCGTCATATCGTACATCAGTGCCATATGATGCTCACAGTAACTGAAAACGGTTATATCTTTCATGACAACAGCCGTCTGTGTATCGTCTGCGGATTCTTCAAAAGTTTTTCCGAACATCTCGGCAATTTCGTGATTTGTGTAGGAAATCCCCTCAAAAACCTCCTCAAACATTCCGGCTACTCTTTTCGGAGTTTCACGCAGACCCTCACGGTCGGGGTTTTCGCCTATAGCTTCAAGCAGTCCCCTTATATGATACTCTATCGCTTCTTTATTCATAAAATCAAACACCTTTCCTATCCGGACTCCATATAAATTTATGTAACTGCAACTGCAAACGGACATTGTTAAGTTTCTTTTCCTTTAAAAATTCAACTATCTCCGCCGGACTTATTTTTCCGAAAACCGCACTGAAATAAACCGCACACTTTTCAGTAAGAGTAAATTTTTCAATTATTTCAGTTGCCTTTTCCAAGTCGGAAATACTTCCGGCAACAAATTTGACAGTATCATTTCCGGACAGATAATTATAATTTTCTGTAATCATAAAATTTTCCATATTACTTGACGGCAGTTTATAGTCAAGAGTAAAGTCCGGACGGTATTCGCTCTGACTTAATTTTTCTATAGAAATACTTCCGTTTGTTTCTATTTCGACATTATGATTGCTTTTCATAAGCTTTTCAATGAGAATTTCTATATGTTCCTGTAAAAGCGGTTCACCGCCTGTAAGTGTAACATTTGTCACACCTTCTTCATTTACGTAATTTAAAATATCGTCAGCAGTAAGCATTTCAGCCGTACAGTTGTCGGAATTTGCCCACTGCGTATCACAGTACGAACAGCTTAAATTACATTTTCTGAAACGTATGAAAACTGCAAGTTCTCCGGCACGTCTGCCCTCGCCGTTTATACTAACAAACTTTTCTGCAACAGGATAAAACATTTATTTGTCCTCCGTGTACACAGCACAGTTATCGGGTGTTTCATAAACAGTCACATCTTTAATGTCAAAACCCTTTCCGGAAAACTTCTTATAGAAATAGTATGCAAAATTTTCTGCCGTCGGTCTGAAATCCACCGGAATAAGACGGAATTTTTCATCACTGAGTGCCTGAACAGTTGACGGTTTAAGCGTATTTTCTTCATATATAAGTGCATGGTCGAAACTGTCCGCAACCGCACGGACTTCGTGTTTCAAATCCCCGAAATCAATAAGCATACCTTTTTTTGTGCCGGACTGCTGTAAATTTTCACCCTTTGCCCTTACTTCAATCGTCCAGCGATGACCATGAATATTGGAACATTTACCCTCATATCCGGCAAGAAAATGTGCTGAATCAAATGAAGCCGAAGTTTTAAGATAATACATTTATCATTCCTCTTTTCAAAAAAATGCAGTCAGAAAATACTCCAACTGCATTATAATTTTAATTCAATTCAGTTAAAATATAATGCCCGTAGTTTTGTTTACAGACAGGATGGTGCAAACGAACTGTCTTTTTAAGATTATATCATATATCCTTAACAAAGTCAATACAGACTGCAAATTATACGGCGGTCTGTTCTGCCGGAGTAACGTCGGATTTATAGAGACATTTGAGTATAATCGGAGTTGATACGGACGAAACGATAATAAGCAGAATTACACAGGCAAAGTACTTTGAATCAAGCATATCTACGGAAAGACCTTTCTGTGCAACTATAAGTGCCACTTCTCCTCTCGTCATCATTCCGACACCGACTTTAAGACTGTCTTTAATATTATATTTCATAAGCTTTGCAACCAGTCCGCAACCGATAACTTTGGTAAGAAGTGCGACAAGTACAAAACAAAGTGAGAATAACAGGAGTTCTTTTGTAAAACCGCCGAGTTCCGTTTTAAGACCTATGCTTGCAAAGAAAACAGGTCCGAAAATCATGTATGAATTTATGTCAACTTTTCTTGCAATATATTCTGAATCTTTTAGACTGCACAGAATAAGTCCGGCAACATATGCACCAGTAATATCTGCTATTCCGAAAAATTCCTCTGCTGCAAATGCCATGAACATACACATTGCAAGACTTAGTATCGNGATTCTTCTCTGATGAGGNTATNTTTTGNCAATAAGTTTGAATATATNGTAAGTAAGAAAACCCATTCCGAAACTGAACANAATGANAAGTCCTGTANTTATAAGTACGTCCGACGGCTTTGAATCGGGATTCTTAAAACCTATGACGAACGTAAGAACTATAATTCCTATAACGTCGTCAATAATCGCACTGCTTAGAATAAGCGTTCCGATATTTTCCTTTAAATGACCGAGTTCTTTAAGCGTCTGAACGGTAANTCCGACGGNAGTCGCTGTCATTATAGTANCTATAAAGACCGCNCTGAAAAAGCTTTCACTGCCTATTGAACCGAATCCATAAAAACTGCCATAAAGAACCGTNCCCCCCGCAAGCGGAACAAATACGNCCACGCAGGCTATCAGCAAGGCTTTAGGTCCTGTTTTCAGCAAGTCTTTCATATTTGTTTCAAGACCTGCTTCAAACATCAGCATTACAACACCGATTTCCGCAAGAAGTGAGAGATAGT
>WFLZ01000026.1 GCA_009177225.1 Clostridia bacterium | reverse complement strand
TTACACGACAAACTTATGCTCCGCAAACGTGCTGTTATTGAATCAGTTAATGATTTTCTGAAAAACATCTGTGATATAGAGCATTCCAGACATCGCAGTGGAAACAATTTCCTTGTCAATCTTNTTTCTGCTCTGNCNGCTTACNCTTTTCTGCCTNNNAANCCCNCTGTCTNTTCTGATTCTANTNTNCNNGAGGNCTTNNTATGCCNGCTNGNCTGNTTNNTTCTGTCGAACTCACGTTGATTTACTGCGTAATGACCTCACTTCAGATATTGAGGGAATCGTCAGCAAAGTGCTTGATGAGAGAATAGAAACCATTAACAAGACGTTAGATAAGAAACTCAGAGCTTTTGCCAAATCATCAGAAAAAAATTCAAAAAGAATTATTATAGAGTCTGTAAGTGAGACCGCAAAGTCATTAGTTACATACTTTGATACGCTGATTAAAATATTAAATAATATGCTTTGAGAATTAATCTTACCTGAAACGAAAAATAAAACCGCTGTAAACCACTTAGGAAATAAAAAAATACTTGTAAAATAATTGCAGATATGTTATAATGAAATATGTAAAACTATTTTTAACGGAGGTGCGTTATGAACGCTGACCCTTACGGGAATTTAAAAAATATTCCATACTTGGACAGAAGTTAATGCTCTCCATGCTCCTGCCTGAGTAAATTACGGCGAAAGGAGCATTGTCCGGATATACGGACAAAAAACTGAACATGATAAATTTTTATATTTCGGAAAACGGTGTGCTTACCCAGTGCGACGAATTTTCCGCAGGGTGCTGGGTTTCCGTCATAAATCCCACACCGCAGGAAGTAAACGAACTTATTGAGGTTTACGGACTTGACAGCGGATTTGTAAAATCGTCAATCGACGAAGAAGAATCTTCACGAATAGAGCGTGAGGACTCCCAGACACTCATTATTATTGATACACCTGTTTCGGCGGTGGACAACGAGGAAACACGTCTTTTCTATACCCAACCGTTAGGTATTATTATAACTGAAAGCAATGTCTTCACTATCTCAATGCACGAAACACAACTACTCAAAGAAGCAGTCAACGGCAATATCAGAAACCTGCGTCCGAATTTTAAGACAAGATTCGTTCTACAGCTTCTGTTAAGAATTGCAGCCCTTTTTCTCCTGTATCTGAAACAGATAGACAAAATTTCATCTTCAGCTGAACAGGAACTACATGACGCAATGAAAAACGAACTTCTTATGCAGTTGCTTGCACTTGAAAAATCACTTGTTTACTTTTCCACTTCCCTCAAAGCAAATGAGGCAACTATTGAGAAGATTTTTCGTGGCAGAGTTCTGAAGCTTTACGACGAAGACCAGGATTTGCTTGAAGATGTTCTCATTGAAATGAAACAGGCTATTGAAATGGCAAGCATATATACAGGGATTCTTTCAAGTATGATGGACGGCTTTTCTTCTGTCATTTCAAATAATCAGAATATAGTAATGTGGCGACTTACTATCATGACGGTAATTCTTGAAATACCCAATATCATATTTGCATTTTACGGAATAAATACCGTAGACCTGCCCTTGCCGTATACGTGGTTTCCGATTACGCTCACGGCAGTTCTTACCGGAATAACGGCGTTTATTTTAATTAAATGGAAAAACAAATAAACAAAAAACTCCTTATAAAACGAATACGCATATAGAAGTAATGCCCGAAAGTAGTTTTTTAAACTGCTTTCGGGCTTATTTTAATTATTTGTTTATTCGCATAAATCAGAATTTAGCGTATAACTAATATGATAGAAGCAATTAAAGACGGTATTCCAATAAATGCAAACATAAATATTTCTATTAATGATTGATAGTAGTAAGCTGGAATAATTACAAATTGACTTGGTTGGTCTTCTATATATACAATTTTGACTTTCAAGCCTTTCTTATATTTTGGGGTTAATATACTCATTCCAACCTTGCTTTGATACTTGTGCGAAATTTTTGAGGTATCGCAAAACTGAATAATTGGATAATACGTTTTCGTTCTATAGTATTCCACATTAAAATCTTTTATCACCGCCTTAGCAGATACTCCATTTTTACAGATATATCTGATAAAAAGAAAATGATTTAGTCCAGACCTTATTCCAAGCAATGAAACAATAGATAATATTACTAAGAATGCAGATAGCCAAAAATAAATTGGGTTGCCCCCGTAATAAAAATAGCGCCATTGTAAGAGAATTATCATAGAAATATAGAAAACTAATACAATCAAAAATTTTTTCATATTGTACCACCACCTAAATTCCGATTTGTATTACTAAAATTATACATCAAAAGGAGTGATATGTCAATAGAAACGCCATAGTATTTTGAACTTATAATCAAAAATACTATGGCTAAAAACTTTTATATGAGTATCGCCCTTAACAGAAGTTTTTTATATTATTATCTGATTTTTGTTTTGTAAAGCATCCATATGAGTTCGACAACGCCCACGCCTATAAACGTCATCATCGTTTTCATACTCGGTTTCTTGACCTTGAATCTTGTAATGAACGCAATGGCTATTATAAATAATGCACCGCCGTACACTGTGGGAAACCATTCGCTGCCGATATCCCTGTGAAAACTGTAGACAAGTGGAAGTATAAGGGCAACGCTCGTTACCGGCAGACCCTCGTATACTTTCCGTACGTCGCTCGTCTGCTTCTGACGTTCTTCCTCCGCAACATTAAAATACGCAAGTCTTATTACCGCACACAGCGGAAATATTAAAAGCACCGGAACGTCACACCAGCCGTTCATGCCGACGGAGTACCCTATAATTGACGGCAGAACTCCGAAACAAATGACATCACAGAGTGAGTCTATCTGTATACCGAACTGCTTTTCACTTTCGGTACGATTTTTTTTGGTGCGTGCAACTTTTCCGTCGAACATATCGCAGAGACCTGAAACCATAAGGCATACTATGGCATATTCAGGGTGAACGTCTCCGCTGATTCCCATAGCGAAAAACATTCCGAGAACAGACGAAACAAGGCTCATATATGTAAGAATAACCGTATAGTTATAGTAACCAATCATTATTTAATCCTCAAAAAATATAAATTCCGGAGTGTGAAAAATCTGAATCATTTTCCGACACTTCTATTTATTATATCACAGAATTAATTATTTTTCAAGAGGTTTCCGGCTTTTTCTGTTGCCTGTAATTTTTTTCCGTGCTGTTCTTTTTACCACACCTTTTTCACGGTTTGTTTTCATCTGTTGCTGTCTGTTCTGCTTGTCCTCAAGACGCTGGTACGCTTCTTTGTAGAAAAACTCCTGTGAATTTACAGGATTCTCCCCTTCTTTCCGTACAACATGAAGATAAGTTCCGTCGCTCATCATTGTACGGGCTTTTACATTGTCGCTCATAAGTACCCTGAACATATCCCACAGACGTTTTTTAAGCTTTTCGTCCTCAACCGGAATGGCAACCTCAACTCTGCGGATTGTGTTTCTTGACATATAGTCAGCCGAACTTATGTATATTTTCTGTTCCTTTTTGTCACTGCCGAATATATAGATACGGCTGTGTTCAAGGAAACGTCCCACTATACTGTGGACTGTAATATTTTCCGTAAAGCCGTCAACGTTCGGAACAAGACAGCATATGCCCCTGACAACAAGCTCAATTTTAACGCCTGCCTGTGAAGCCTCAACAAGCTTTTTCATAATCGTTCTGTCACAAAGTGCGTTAATTTTTGCACCTATGTAACCCTGTCCGCCTTTTCGGGAAATATCAATCTGTTCGTCCATCATTTCAAGAACTTTATTTCTAAGACAAAAAGGTGAAACAAGAAGCTTATTTGTTTCTTCAACAAATGTTCCGTTTTGCAGACAACTGAAAACTTTTTCAGCGTCCTCAGCAATTGCCCTGTCGGCAGTAAGCAACATTATGTCGGTATAGAGAGTTGATGTCTTTTCGTTATAGTTACCTGTTCCGACCTGTGTGAGATAGTCGAAATTACCGCCCTGTGCCTTTCTTGTTATAAGCAGAAGTTTTGAATGTGCCTTGTAATTCTTAGGACCGTATATTACTTTTACACCGGATTTTTGCAGAACTTTTGACCATTCAATATTATTCGCCTCGTCAAATCTCGCACGCAGTTCAATCATGACAAGAACTTCTTTTCCGTTTTCAGCAGCAGTACAGAGAGCGTCAATAATCTTGCTCCCCCTCGCAAGACGGTAAAGTGTGATTTTGATTGATGTTACTTTAGGGTCAACCGCACATTCCTGCAAAANTCTTACAAATGAAAGATTCATTGATTCAAAAGGATAACTCAGCAGTATATCCTTTGACTTTACCTGTGCGAACACTGAACGGTTGTCGGCAAGAACAGCAGGTTTTNTTGACGAAAGNACAGGATAATGNAATTCTTTATTGTCTGAAAGTTCCTGCAATGAAAACAGATACGAAAGGTCAAGCGGTATTCTTGAAGTAAACACACGTACATTCTTTATTTTAAGTTTTTTACATATATAATCAAGTGCTTCACGGCTGAAANCGNCTGATATTTCAAGTNTTACAGCNGCAAGTTTTTTTCTCTTTGCAACAAGTTCTTCCATGCGTTCACGGAAATCCGCTCCCTTACCCGATACCATGATNTCGGCATTTCNNGTCACTCTTATAACGGCACGGTCAAGAACCTTGTAACCCTTGAACATGAGATGTGCANAATGCAGTNCTACTTCTTCTTCAAGAATAAATCTCTTTCCACCTGCACCAAGCGGAATCACTCTCTCACTGTGGTCATGATTTATCGGGATAATTCCGATAGAAACACCCTTTTTAGCGTTAAGCTGTACAACCGCATAAAGTTCCCTATTCTTAAGAAACGGAAACGGCAGTGAATTATTTACTACCAGTCCGGAAATAAAAGGCTTTATCTCACGCTTGAAATAGAGTTCAAGGAAAGTCTGTTCTTCCTTTGTGGCAGTATCAAAACTTACGTGTTCAAAACCGTAAGCGGAAAGTTCGCCCATTGTCTTTCTGTAGGCTTCCTCAACGGACGGCTGTAAACGTCTGACCGCTGTGAATATCGCATCAAGCTGTTGTGACGGTTTCATGCCTGTNTTACTGTCCTTTTTATTTTTGTNTGNTTTTTCGTCNNCTGTTATAGAACCNACNCGAACCATGAAAAATTCATCAAGATTACTCTGATATATAGCCGAAAATGAAAGCCTTTCAAGCAAAGGATTATTTGTATCATACGCTTCTTCAAGAACACGCTTGTTGAATTTGAGCCATGAAAGTTCCCTGTTTTCGAAATATTCCATAAAATACTCCAATCTGCCGGAATTACGGCAAAAATAATAAAACCGATATATATTTTTATTATATAACTTTTGATGTGTTATGTCAAGAAGTATTTTCACTGGGAAATGACTGACAGCTGTTTTAAATATTGTTTTAAACACCGTAAAAAGTCCACTCCCTGTTATTGATTTCCGAAAACAGAAATTTTATTTATTTTTCAATTTCTTATGTAATTTTTTTAACTTTTTGTGAGTATACAGGAAACACGGTATCAATGTGTTTACCGTTTCATATGAAGTTTTCTCTACGGTTTCTTTAACAGCTTTTATAACACTGTTCATTTTTTCATCAAAAACTTTGTTGACAACATTCTCTATTCTTTCGTCAAGCACTTTGCTGACAATTTCCTCAATATTTGAAACTCCATAAGTTCCTGTATGTCTGATAGCTGGCAAAACTTCTGCCGTTACCCAGTGTTTGAACTTCTTGGCACTGTCAAGTTTGGACGAGAGAATAAGAGAGTATAAACCGCTTTCATTGATAATTGTTAAGCCTCTGTTAGGGAAATTTTCTAAGGTTCCGTTTTGGACCCTTAGAAGTTCATGGTATACTTTTTTAGACAAAACTATTTTGTCTTCTTCGTCCACATGGTCAAACAGTGCTTTTTTNGGTACTTCATANCCCAAANNCTTAGCCACATCAATGCCTACAAAGTATGGCTGACCATCGATTTCAATTNTCCNNATTTNACCGNACTCTTCATTTTTAAAAATTTGAATTTCGTTCATAAAAGATTCTTCCTTTCGTTAAATGATAATAAAAAAGCTGCTGATAACAGAAATTTTATTTATTTTTCAGTTTCTTATGTAATTTCTTTAATTTTTTGTGGGTATACAGAAAACACGGTATCAATGTGTTTACCATTTCACAGGAAGTTTTCTCTACGGTTTCTTTAACAGCTTTTATAACACCGTTCATTTTTTCATCAAAACTCTGTTGACAACATTCTCTATTCTTTCGTCAAGCACTTTTCTGACAATTTCCTCAATATCTGAATTAATATTTATCAACTGCCTTTCCATACTGTTGAAAGCCTCTATGTATTTAAGCTTCCATTCAAGAGCCTTTTTTCCCGTGAAACCCATGACAAGAAGTGAAAAGCCGTCACGGGTGATATCGTAGCATCTGTATGTTCTACCACGCTCGTTGATATAGGTGCTTTCAATAAAGAAACTTTTCACTCCCCAATTTTGGGTAGTGAGATTGGCGAAATTTTTCGCCGATGTTTCAGCGATAAGATTCTCAATGTCACGAATAATATGGTCGTGACGTTTGCCAAAGTCCTTAGCTACCTGCAAGCTTGATACAGTAAGGACACCGTTGGTGTTGGTTATTGTGATTTCATTCATAAAAAANCAATCCNTTCGTTAAANGATAATAAAAAAGCTGCTGATANCAGAAGTTACCAACAGTGAAAAAGTCTTGACAAACTACANCCTNTATGATANAATNAANTCATAGGNCGTANTGCTCACAAGCTATTACAAAGTTANCGGTAGTAACTNCTGTTNTAGTGTCTGATNCAGNTCGCCAAACCTGTTTCAGACGGNGGGTGGTATGCCCTATGCTTATAATATCACACAATAAATAATATGTNAAGTTATTCTTGCTGAAATCATAAAAAAACGGCAGACTTCATAATGAAATCNGCCTGAAAAAATGTCAGAGAAGCAATGAGAATCACTTTTCATTAATATTATATGCAGGTCATGGAAATAATATTCATCATGAACCGAAAATTTTTTCAAGAATTGTAAGAATCGTATCGCCAACGCTGTTTGAATCAACCATTTCGCACGCTCTGTCCGGACGATTTGTAATAATATTGTCAACTCCCATAGCAATCATATGCTGAATATCAGACGGTCGGTCAACAGTCCATACAAATACACGCTTGCCGTTCTGGTGAGCCATATTTACAATACTCTGATTCACAAATATATAATTAAGGCTTACAGCGTCGATATATTTAAGCTGTGAAAACGACGTTGAACTTGCAACGTTTGCTATAAGACCCGTTTTTATTTTTGGATTGAGTTTCTTGACGGTCTTTAAAGCCGAATACGAAAAAGAAGTAATATAGCACGATTTTTCCTTGTGATATTCTTCAATGACTTCAACTGTCTTTTCTGCTGTCTTTGCAACATTTCCGTGATTTTTTATTTCAATGTTGAACATTATGTCATCACCTACGGTTTCAAGAACATCCGAAAGAAGTACAATTCTTGCGTCGCTGAACTCCATGCCGAACCACCTGCCGACAGAAAATTTTTGAAGTTCTTCAAAAGTATAAGTGCTTAATTCACCCTTGCCGTCGGTTGTACGGTCAATGGTTTTGTCGTGAAAGACAACAAGCTGGTCGTCGGCTGTAAGCTGAACATCAAGCTCTATATAATCCGCACCGGATTCAACAGCCGATTCAAAGGCATACATTGTGTTTTCCGGAGCAACCGACGAAAATCCCCTGTGCGCAGTAACCTGAGTTTTGGTAATTATTCCCATGTTGAGATTAACATTCCCACTGTAAAGTGCCTTTATATATGTTATATTCATAAGCAGACCTATAGCGGTCAGGGAAATAACAAGTATAAATTTTGAAAGCGGTCTGAATTTATTTGCATTGCAGTCGGGAAGTGTAATTTTTTCGGTGTCCTTTACGTCCTCAAAAAAACGTTGTGTAATCCAGCATATAATTGCCGGAACAGAAAGAAACGACGACAGTATTACAAAAACACGTACCGCATATTTAAGCACTTTCAAGGCACTGCGGAAAGCGTTTACAGGTTCTGAAAAGCCCTTTATGATAAAAACTATAATAAAACCAAGTCCGAAAGTAAGCACGGCACTTGTGGCAAGCATACACAAACTCCAGAAAAACAGGGAAACCGCCATTTTAAACTTATTTCCCCTGATGAGTAACTGACTTTTTTTAGTGCAGTCCTTGAATTGATTTTCAGTAAGCACCAGATAATGCAAACTGTAACTGCGGTCAACTATTATAATAACAAAAAGAATCTGTATAAGAATATACACGACTATCGTAGAAGTATTGCTTACAGACTTGAAAACCGTTCTCACTATCGGCATAAGCGGAGCAAGAAACTGTCCGGAAGCAAAAGTAAACTGTACTATCGGCATAAATATCATGAATACAAGAAATCTCGGTATTCCTGCCCACCTGAAAGCCTTTGTAAACGCTTTCAGTCCCGTTACGAACATTCCGCCGACAGAAATCTTTTCATGTCTGCTGTAACACGCAAAACAGGCAACAAGTGCGGAAAGTTCCACAAAAGTAAAAAATGCCACACAAAAGACAAGTACTATAAAAGCAAGTATAGTTGTAGGATTTTGCAGGTAAATAAGCAGATTTTCGTCCGAAAGATACGTAACGCCCGAAACTTTCATTGTATATTTCAGAATATATGCAAGTATGGGAGCGCCTATCGCCACAAGAAAAAGTTTCAGCAGGAGTTCAAAGACAACAAAATGAGGAAATGCCCGTACAAAAGACGAAGCTGATTTTAAAAATTCTTTCATTATTTGTCGCACTCCCAGCCGTCATACCGGATATTAAAATAATAAATCTCTGTTCTTCTGTTCACAAAAAATCTCTCCTTTATTTTTCTATATAAATTATATCACAGTATATTTTAAAAGTCAATTGAATTATTATTATTTACGCAAAATATGTCCGTCACCGGCGTACAAGCGTATTCACCAAAAACACAGAATTTACCGTCTTAAATTTGGCTTTTATATCAATTGATTTCAGCGGAAAAAAGGAATATAATAGTTATTGTGAGTAAAACGCCTGTAATGGCAATATATAGATAAAGGAATGGTATTTTTCAATGGGTAATAAGGTTGTTAAGTTCGGCGGAAGCAGTCTTGCAGACGCTAATCAGTTCAAAAAAGTTGCAGATATCATAAAAAGTGATGACAAACGTAAATATGTTGTTCCGTCTGCTCCCGGAAAGCGTTTTTCAGAAGATATAAAAATTACCGATATGCTTTATAAGTGCTGTGAACTTGCCGGAAGCGGTATGGACTTTTCAGAAGATTTCCAGCTTATAAAGGACAGGTACAACGGAATTATTTCCGAACTCGGCATTAATATGTCACTTGATGATGAATTTGATTCAATCGTAAAGGAACTTAAAGCACGTCCGGCAAAGGATTTTGCGGCAAGCCGTGGCGAGTACCTTAACGGTAAAGTCCTTGCCGAATATCTCGGATTCAATTTTGTGAACGCTGCCGAAGTCATTATTTTTGACACAAAGGGTGTACTCATGCTTGACGATACCGTAAAGGCAGTACGCAAAAAGCTTAAAACTCTCGACAACGCAGTAATCCCCGGATTCTACGGGCGTACTACAGAAGGATATATAAAGACATTTTCAAGAGGCGGTTCGGACGTTACCGGCTCAATTATCGCAAACGCTGTAAGAGCTGAAATTTACGAAAACTGGACTGACGTTTCAGGTTTCCTTGTTGCAGACCCNAGNATNGTCGAAAATCCCGACNTTATTGANGTAATTACNTACAGGGAACTCCGTGAACTTGCATATATGGGTGCTTCCGTTCTTCACGAGGACGCTATTTTCCCAGTACGTTCCGCAGGTATTCCGATTAATATCAGAAATACAAACAGTCCGGCAGACGCAGGCACTATGATTGTTTCTGACGACTTTGATTTCAGCAGGGAAAGCCTTAACCATACAATTACTGGTATCGCAGGACGAAAGGGTTTCAGCACAATCAATATTGAAAAGGCTATGATGAACAGTGAGACAGGTTTCGGAATGAAAGTTCTTAAAGTCCTCTACGAAAACGGTCTTTCATTCGAGCATATGCCGTCCGGTATCGACACAATGAGTATAACTGTTGACAGTTCAAAGCTTAATCCGGTACGTGAAAAGGTTATTGCAGGCATAAGAAAGGAAGTCGCTCCCGACCACCTTGAAATTGAGGACGGAATTGCACTTCTTGCCATAGTGGGTCGCCGTATGAAGAATACAAGGGGTACTGTTGCACGTATCTTTGCATCAATGGCACACGCCCGTATAAATGTAAAGATGATTGACCAAGGTTCGAGCGAACTTAATGTTATTATCGNTGTAAGTGAACACGACCTCTCCGAAGCTATTCGCAGAATTTATGATATGTNTATAAACTCCGAAAAATTCTNATGAAAATCCCGTCAGAAATGACGGGATTTTTTAGTATGAATTGAATACCCTGAATTTCCATTCAAAAGCCTGTGGGTTTTCGTTAAGATTTTTCCAGTCGTTTTCGTCGGGAATACACTTTCTTATTTCATTCAAAACAAATGTATTATTATGCGTTATACATTCCAGTCCCCATATAAAACGCCGGAGTTTACAGGCATTTTCAACGTTTGACATTTCCCGTGCCATACTATCAGACCATTTGTATTCGCTTTCCGGAACACATGAATTTTTCAGCAGATAGCCATAAACCTCATGCAATGCGTTTTCCGGAAGCGGTATTTCAAAATCGTCACTTGTATAATTGCTTCCCGAATACTTGTTTGCTATTTCAATAAGACCGTCCCGTATATATTCAAAGCTCCATGAACACCAATAACATATTTCAATATAATTATCCTCAAAAAAATCATAATCCCTGCTGATAACACGACCAGTTTTCTTTTCAATAATCTTTGCTTCAATNAATNANNCCAAACCCATATTNTNACCTCTTACGAAAAGGGANGGGCAGTTAATGTCCGTCCCGTTATTATTATCTTACTTTCTTGGAAATATCGTCAATAAGTTTTACAAGTAAATCATTCTGAGACATTGAGCCTAAATCGCCCTCACGTCTTGAACGTACCGAAACAGTACCGCTTTCAACTTCCTTGTCTCCTACAGTAAGCATAACCGGAAGTTTTTCGACTGTAGCCGAACGTATTTTATAACCAACCTTTTCAGCTCTGTCGTCGATAGTAACACGTATTCCGGCAGATTCAAGCTTTGCAAGAACTTCATTACAGTAATCAAGATGTCTGTCCGCAACCGGAATAATTCTCACCTGTTCGGGAGCAATCCACAACGGCATTGCACCTGCATATTTTTCAATCATATATGCAAGAGTACGCTCATAACAGCCGAGAGAAGTTCTGTGAATGATGTATGGACGCTTTTTAGTACCGTCTGCATCAACGTATTCCATGCCGAAACGTTCAGCAAGAAGCATATCAATCTGAATTGTGACAAGTGTATCTTCTTTGCCATAAACGTTCTTATACTGAATGTCAAGTTTAGGACCATAGAAAGCAGCCTCGTCAATTCCGACCTCATACTCAACTCCGAGATGGTCAAGAATCTTAGCCATTACAGCCTGTGCTTCTTCCCACTGTTCAGCAGTACCCTCATACTTGTTATTAGGATTTGCAGGGTCCCACTGTGAGAATCTGAATGTACAATCCTCAAGAAGTCCGACTGTATCAAGCATATATTTGGCAAGTTCAAGACAGTCCTTAAATTCCTGCTCAAGCTGGTCGGGACGGAGTACAAGATGTCCCTCTGAAATTGTGAACTGTCTTACACGGATAAGACCATGCATTTCGCCGGAATCTTCCTTGCGGAAAAGAGTTGAAGTCTCACCCAGTCTCATAGGGAGGTCACGGTATGAACGCTGTCTGTTAAGATATACCTGATACTGAAACGGGCAGGTCATCGGACGAAGTGCAAAACATTCCTGTGTTTCGTCATGGGGGTCACCAAGAATAAACATTCNGTCAAGATAATGGTCCNNGTGACCTGAANTCTTATAANGCTCTCNCTTAGCNNANAGAGGTGTTTTTGTAAGAAGATAGCCGTGTTTCTGTTCAACGTCCTCAACCCATCTCTGAAGCGTCTGGATAACTCTTGCACCCTTTGGAAGTAATACGGGAAGTCCCTGACCTACAACGTNAANAGTTGTGAAGNATTCAAGTTCACGACCGAGNNTATNGTGNTCACGGAGTNTTGCTTCTTCACNCNGTNTAATGTCTGCTTNAAGNTCNGCATTNTTANGNTATNCAANGGCATAAACTCTTGAAAGCATCTTGTTCTTTTCCGAACCTCTCCAGTAAGCACCAGTACATGAAAGAAGTTTGAAAGCCTTTACGGGAGCGGTTGTCATGAGGTGAGGACCTGCACAGAGGTCTACAAATTCGCCCTGCTTATAGAAAGAAATCGGTTCGCCCTTGTCGGCGTGTTCCTCACAAAGTTCAACCTTGTACGGTTCGTCCATTTCCTTGAGTTTAGCAATAGCTTCTTCCGGTGCAAGTTCAAACTGTTCAAGCGGTAAACCCTCTTTGACAATTTTTTTCATTTCAGCTTCAATCTTGTCAAGTTCATCCTGAGTGAAAGGCTTTTCAAGGTCAAAATCGTAATAGAAACCGTTGTCAATAGCCGGACCTATAGCAAGCTTTGCTTCGGGATAAAGTCTCTTTACAGCCTGTGCAAGAATATGTGAGGCAGTATGCCAGAAAGTCTTTTTTCCGTCGATGCTGTCAAAAGTACATACTTCAAACTCGCAGTCACTGTCAATANCTGTTCTGATGTCTTTAACNTCGCCGTTGATTTTAACACAGCATGAAGCCTTATAAAGTCCCATGCCGATACCCTTGATGATNTCACTTGCAGGTGAANAAGATTCGATTTCACGAATACTGCCGTCTTTTAATGTCAGTTTAATCATAATTTTTTCTCCTTTATAAAATTTTATACCCATCCGACAATTTCTATGCCGTTGTCCACACCAAGTTCCATAGAAAGTGGCGGTAAATAGCCGTCAGTGCTGTCAACATTGAAACATACCACAACGCCGTCCTCGTCAACATCAACATACGCACTTGTGATTTGCAGACTTTCAGCAAGAGTTTCAGAAGCTCCGCCGTAATATCCCTCGTCAGCAATAATTTCAGCAATTTTCTTTTTGTTCCGGTTAACCTTGTCAAGCTTATGGGCTATTTCACTGAAATTGTCCATAATTTCCTGCTGTTCCTCAACATAGAAGCGTATAATTACTTCTTTTTCCCACAGTTTGTAGGTAATTTCATATGCTTCCTGCTTTTCGTTATACTGAATCTGATTCATATATTTCATCTCCTTATTAATAAATTTACACAAAAAAGTCCCTCATACCCATAAAGGCACAAGGGACGATTATAAACCGTGATTCCACCCTGATTCACACAGAAAAATACAAAATTCCGTATCTCATTGGCTCGTTAACGGGAGCGACCGGTGTTTATTGGACACTCTCAGAGGCGGTATGCTTAAAGTTTAACCGTTGACTGTCTCACAGCTAATAACAGTCTCTCTGAAAACGGTACAGCAACAGAAAGCCTTCCTCGTCATTGATTTATCATATTACAATAATATTATCACAAAATTCCCGACTTGTCAAGACTGATTTTCAAAAAAACTGCATCTTGCAAGCATTGCCAGATTTATTGAAATATTTTCGTNATGTACGGTAACGCCTTTTGGCACATTAAGNTGTACTGACGCANAATTCAGAATATATTTTATACCTGAATCCGTCATTATGTCGCATACTTCCTNAGCGGATTTTTCCGGAACNGTGATAATACCCGTCTTTATATTCTCATTTTGNCAGAAACTTCTCATTTCGNTNATATNANAAACAGGTTTNCCATNTATAACAGTNCCCGCAAGACTTTCATTACAATCAAAACCACACAGAATATCAAAGCCGTAATCTGCAAAACTGTCAGAACCGAGCATTGCAATGCCAAGATTTCCGATTCCTGCCACAACTACACCGTCGTGATTTTCAAAACCGAGAAAACGACCGATATCGCTTATAAGTTCAGCAGTGACATAGCCGGTTCGTGGACGACCGCCACGGCTTACAGATGCAAGGTCTTTTCTTACCTGTACGTCGTTAAGACCAAGAGCTTCGGCGATTGCAGTAGCGGAAATATTACCCGACTTTCTGCTTTCAGAAAGTGATATGAGATAGTTGAAATATACAGGGAGACGCTGTAACGTCTGAGAAGTTATATTTTTAGCCATTTTACAGTCCTCCCCTTAATCTTTGCACATAACAGGATTCCACGTTTTTATTTCTGCATATATTCGTCCATAGCAGCGGCAGCCGTCTTTCCTGCACCCATTGCAAGTATTACTGTTGCCGCNCCTGTAACAGCGTCACCGCCGGCATAAACGCCCTCTTTTGAAGTAAGACCGCTTTCGTCTGCAATAATTCCACCCCATTTCTGAGTGTCAAGACCGTCTGTTGTTGACTTGATAAGCGGATTCGGTGATGTACCTATTGACATGATAACGCTGTCTGCTTCGATTTCAAAGAATGCGTCCGGAACAGGTACAGGCTTTGCTCTGCCGGAAGCGTCGGGTTCGGAAAGTTCCATCTGCTGACATACTATACTCTTTACCCAGCCTTTTTCGTCGGACTTGATTTCAACAGGATTTGTAAGAAACTTGAAAATAATTCCCTCCTCCTTAGCGTGTTCAACTTCTTCGGCACGGGCAGGGAGTTCGTTTTCAGTACGTCTGTAGACAATATATACATCTGCACCCATTCTTCTTGCACAGCGTGCAGCGTCCATTGCAACGTTACCGCCTCCGACGATAACAGCTTTCTTTCCTGCCTGAACAGGTGTGGAACTGTCTGACTTATACGCTTTCATGAGATTTATTCTTGTANGAAACTCATTTGCGGAATATACACCGTTAAGATTTTCGCCCTTGATGTTCATGAATCTCGGAAGTCCTGCACCCGAGCCGATAAATACACTTTCAAATCCCTCGTCGTTCATAAGTTCGTCTATTGAAACGGTCTTGCCGACAACTGTATTTGTTTCGATTTTAACGCCGAGAGCCTTAAGTCCGTCAATTTCTTTCTGTACAATGGATTTCGGAAGTCTGAATTCAGGAATACCATAGGAGAGAACACCACCGGCAACGTGTAAAGCTTCAAAGACAGTAACGTCATAGCCCTTTTTGGCAAGGTCGCTGGCACACGCAAGTCCCGACGGTCCTGAACCTATAACAGCAACCTTATGACCATTTGAAACAGGCTTTTCAACAGCAGTTTCCGGCTGTGCGTTGTGCCAGTCTGCAACAAATCTTTCAAGTCGTCCGATTGCAACGGGTTCGCCCTTTATACCTCTTACGCACTTCGCTTCACACTGTGTTTCCTGCGGACAAACTCTTCCGCATACGGCAGGGAGNGAGCNGTGANNTNGTGATTATTTTATATNCCTCTGCAAAANTCCCCTCTGCAACCTGTGCAATAAATGACGGAATATCTATCTGTACGGGACAGCCGTTGGTACATGGCTTATTCTTGCAGTGGAGACATCTTTTTGCTTCATCTATAGCCTGTTCTTCTGTATAGCCGAGTGCTACTTCTTCAAAATTCTTATTTCTTACGTCCGGATTCTGTACGGGCATTTCGTTTTTCTTTAATGACATATTAGGCATTTTATTTTACCTCCTGACTGAAAAGATTACAAGTATCTTCATGTGTCTTGCGTTCAAACGGCTTATACATCGCACCACGAGCCATAGCCTCGTCAAAGTCTATAAGGTGACCGTCAAATTCCGGACCGTCAACGCACGCAAATTTAGTTTCTCCGCCGACTGTAAGACGACAGCCTCCGCACATTCCTGTGCCGTCAATCATGATAGGATTCATTGACGCAACTGTGGGAATCTCGTACTGCTTTGTAAGCTGACAGACAAATTTCATCATGATAAGAGGACCGATTGTTATAACACGGTCGTACTTCTCACCGCTCTCGATAAGTTTTTTGAGAGCGTCGGTAACAAGACCCTTTTCACCTGCTGAACCGTCGTCGGACATGAGTACAAATTTTGAACTTGCAGCTCTAAATTCGTCCTCTAAAATCACTAAATCCTTGTTTCTGAAACCTACTACTGAATGTACTTCAACGCCGAGTTCGTGAAGTTTCTTCGCAACCGGATAAGCTATTGCACAGCCTACGCCGCCGCCTACTACAGCAACTTTTTTTAGTCCGTCCATTTCGGTAGCACGTCCGAGAGGTCCTACAAAGTCATGCAGACAATCGCCCTCGTTCATGTGATTGAGCTTTTCGGTAGTAGCNCCNACNATCTGGNATATAATGGTAACTGTACCGCTTTCACGGTCAAAATCAGCAATAGTAAGCGGAATNCNTTCGCCTTCCTCGTCTGTTCTGAGGATAATGAACTGACCCGGTTCGCATTTTTTTGCAACTTTAGGGGCATTGATTTTCATAAGGGTAACAGTCGGATTAAGACTTCTCTTTTCTGTAATTTCAAACATATCCAAATTTTCCTTTCATAAAAATGTGCCGTCCCCATATGGACGGCATCGGATTATAAATATTATATCACACAATTCTTTTACAGGGAAATATAATATTTTAATATCGATATTCTGTTATCGATATCAGAAGTATCAAAACAGATTCGTCAAATTATACGTTATGCACAAATATTCTTTAATGTAAACGCACTATATTATTGACACACTTCCGCACAAAGAATAATTATATTCCGTTTTTTATATGTCAGATTAACGGTATTCAGCAAATGCGGCTTCATTGCGGACTTCATAGAATTTATTCACAAGTTTCAGTTCCATATCTGAAAGCTTGTGTCCGGTGGAATATATCAGCATATCCTTGAAACTGTTATCATGGAATGAACATTTTCGCTGTACAAGCCTGTATTTTCCGCAGAGACTTTCCGGAACAGGAGAATCAAGCATGAACGACTGCGGAACAGTAAGCAGAAAATCCAAGGCACTGCCTCTGTCGTACATACATACTTTCCTTACGGGAATATCTGCCGGACGGTTTGCGGCAAACAGCTTTTCCACTGCTCCGGAAACATACGGCACAGCGTCATCACCCTGAGTGAGTTCTATATAATTACATGAAAGTTCGGAATATTGCAGATTTTCAGTATGTGCCGCAGGGTGTTCGGCAGACATCACCGCAAGCATTTCAAATTCCCACAGTAACTTACTGCTGAGATTCTTTTCTTCAAGAAAGTCCATGAAATACTTTTCATGAGCCGTATTGAATCTGATTATTCCGAAATCATAACCGTTGTCACGGACGTTTTCTATAGTACGCAGGGAATTTGTTTCACAGAAATATACTTCCATATCGTCGGAATTGTCAGTTTCAGCGATATATTCAGAAAAAGCCTTTGAGATATATCCGGTTCGGGGAACGGAAATACGGAGCTTGTTATTCTTGTATTTTTCGGGGGAATGTATAGCTTCCATATTGTCTATCTGCATAAGAACCTGTTTCGCATAACCAAGAAATTTTAACCCTTGGTCTGTCGGGATAACGCCCTTTGAAGTACGGCGGAATATAGTTATTCCGAGAGTGTTCTCCAGCTCCTTGATAGCCTTGCTCAGATTAGGCTGAGCCATGTACAGATTTTCAGCAGCCTGAGTTATAGAACGTGTCTTTTCGATTTCGACCGCATACNTGAAATGAAGTGTATTCACAGCCTTGCCCTNCNTGNGACNNATNTTANTATTTCCTCAACAGAATANTGTTTAGTTTTCTTCTTAGGTTTTTCGGGTTCAGCTTCCGGTGCAGGCTTTTCCGGCTTTTCAGGCAGAACAAAGGTGCTTTCCGGAATGTCCTTAACAGGTTTACACGGATTTCCTACCGCAACCACTCCCGACGGAATATCTTTAGTAACAACACTTCCACCGCCTATTACAACGTTGTCGCCTATCGTAACACCGGGCATAACGCAGACGTTTCCGCCAATCCATACATTGCTACCAATTTTTATCGGCTTTGCGTATTCAAGACCTGCATTGCGTGCCTTATAGTCAAGCGGGTGACCTGCCGTGTAGAATCCGCAGTTAGGACCTATGAAAACATTGTCCCCGAAAATAACCTCCGCACAGTCAAGAATCACAAGATTATGATTTGAATAGAAGTTNTCNCNGAGTATTATATTATATCCGTAGTCACAGAAAAAATTCGGTTCANTCCNTNTATTTTNACCTTTGAAAGCAAGAAGTCTGTCAAGANGTCTTTCCCTTTTCTGAAAATCATTNTNTGTNNNNGANNNANATNCCNCANNTAACTTTTTTGCACTTANNCGGTCAGCNACANGTTCCTTGTCATTGCCGTTGTAGAGTTCGCCTGCCTGTAATTTTTCCTTTTCGGTCATAAACGACCCTCCTTATCTTTTACTTCCCTTTGCTCCGAAGCTTCCGCCCATAGCAAGAATATTGGTATCGAATGAGTAGTTTATTTTTTCGCCCATTCTGTAACGTTTAAGTGCAAGCTGTATCATTCTTTCAAGGAGTTCAGCATATTTAACGCCCTTAGGTTCCCAAAGATAGAATGCGAGCGAACCGGGAATAGTATTTATTTCATTTATATATATTTTGTTGTCAGCCATATCAAGCATAAAGTCTATACGTGTAACGCCGTTACAGCCGAGATAACGGAAAGCGTCAACTGCGGTTTTTCTTACAAATTCGTCCTGTTCGGGAGTGNTGTCGGCAGGAATTTTTCTTTTAAGAGTAGCCATANCCTTGCTTCCGNCNGATTTTCCACCACCGCCGACGTACTTCTGTTCAAAGCTTAAAATATCGTCCTCGCTTGCCTGTACGGGTTCTTCACATATTGAAGCCTCTGCTGACTCACTGTCTCCGACTACTGAACAGTTTATTTCCTTGAGCTTTACAACGGCAGGTTCTACAAGGATTCTGTCTGAAAACTCAAAGGCATTTTCCATTGATTTTATAAGACTGTCCCTGTCGGACGCTTTTGAAATACCAACGCTTGAACCAAGATTTATAGGCTTTACAATTACCGGATAACCGAATTTTGATTCAACCTTGTCGGCACATTCATCAATTTTATCAATCTCAAATGACGAAAAACGACAACAGTCAAGCACAGGGAATCCGGCATCTTTAAGTAAAATCTTCATGACAAACTTATCCATTCCAACGGCAGACGCAAGAACATCACAGCCAACATACGGAATATCAAGTGTCTGTAAATAACCCTGTAAAGCACCGTCCTCAACGTTAGTACCATGAACTATCGGGAAAGCAATATCAATGTCAGAAATAAGATTTGAACCGAATTTCTTCATCTTCTGACGGATAAGCTGTACTTTTCCCTCACTTCTTACAAATACACAGGCTGTACATTCCTTTAAGAGTTCGGGAATATCCTTGAATGAGTTTATGTCAAAAAGCTTTTCACCCGTCCAAAATTCATTCTGTTTTGTCATGTAGACGGGAATAATGTTATATTTTTCCTTGTTCATGCTTGCCATAGCCTGAACAGCCGAAATAACAGATACTTCGTGTTCGACACTTTTTCCGCCGAAAAGAACAGCAAGATTGATTTTCATAATAATTTACTCCTTTTGTATATTAATAATTGTCGGGAAGGTCGTTTTCAAGAAGGACTATTTTCTTTTTGTCGGTTCTGTACTCTTGTACTTTTGCAAGAGCCTCATTAAGACCGTCCGCAACATAGACGTTGTTCATGTCGTAGCCTGCTTCCTTTATGCCATTGTAAATCGGAACAGTCTGATTTTTTCCGACAAGCACGATATAGTCACAGGCTTTGGCAGCTTCCTGTCCGAACTCGAAATTAAGTTCTTCCTGTTTTGCACCGAGTTCAACCATTCCGGGAGTTACAAGAATACGACAGGCATCGAAAAGTCCGAGAACGTTAAGAGCCGCACGGCAACCGCTTGGATTTGAATTATAAGCGTCGTCAATGTAAGTGAGATTGCCACCCTTGTCAAGCAACTGTAGTCTGTGCGGTACGGCAGCTATTCTCTTGACGGGAAGTACAAGTTTTTCAAGTGGTATTCCGATACCGTGACAATATGCAATTGCACCGAGAACGTTCTGTACATTGTGTTCTCCTAATAACTTCATAGTGAAACGACAGTTTTCACCGTCGGGAGCAGTTACAGTAAATTCTGTTCCTCTGTCCGATACGGAAATATCAGTTGCACGGTAGTCATTGTGTTCCTGTAAACCATACATAACAGCGTTTTTATACTGAGGAGCTTTTTTTCTGATAAGTTCATTGTCACCGTTGAGGTAGATTTTTCCNCCTACAGCCTGAACACTGTCGGCGNGTTCAAACTTTGTATTNACTACGTTTTCTATTGAATTGAAAGTTTCAAGGTGCTGAGGACCAACAGAAGTTATAATACCGTCATGAGGGTGTGCAATGTCACAGAGTTCCTTTATTTCGTGTACACGTCTTGCACCCATTTCACATATGAAATACTCATGTGTAGGCTTTAAATGCTGTCTTACTGTAATTGTAACGCCCATAGGTGTATTGAAACTTTCGGGGGTTTTAAGCGTATTATACTGTGAACTCAATAACTCACTGAGATAGAATTTCATACTTGTCTTGCCGTAACTGCCTGTAATGCCGATTTTATGGAGGTCGGGCATTTCGGACAGTATTCTTTTAGCGTCGTTTATATACCAGTGCTGTATATATGTTTCAATGGGTTTGTTTATAAGGTTTGACAACGGCACAAGCAATGGCGTTAAATACAATGCAGAGTTTACCATAATAAACGGCAGAATATTATCAAAAGGCTTCCAGTCGATACACTTACACGGCATACTTCCGGAAATCGTACCTATTGCATACATTACCGAAACCAAAATAAAGAAAGTAGTCATCATTCTTTTTACACGGGCGGTATATTTAAGAGGTTTCTTGAACTTCTTTGATGGTTTATTAAGAATTGAAAAGAAAATATTAAGAACTGCAAATACTGTAAGAAACGGTATATTATAACGAAACGGCATATTATAACAGATTGCAGACATTGCAAACTGTCCCACAAAAAGTACAAGTGGAAAAATATATCTCTTAAAATTCTTTTTCATCCACCACGANTGTTCGNGGGNTTTNTAGCCGTTAAGCTGGAGCATATGGAACTCCCTAAGTCCGAAAAATATAATTCNGGAAANTGCTANAATGGCGTATATNCAGAAAAATATAGTATACATCAAATAATCNCCTTATATTATTCCTCAATTTTCATGAACGAACACATTACACGGTTGAATGTGAACTGCTGTTCAAGGAATGAGTAGTGACCTGCATTTTCAAGTTTAACAAGTCCGGCATCAGGAATGAGTTTCTCCATTTTTTCACCGTCCGAAAGAGGTGTAGCCGTATCATTAACGCCCCACACGAGAAGTGTCGGACATTTTATATTAGGAATCAAAGGCTCTAAGTCCTCATTCACGACTTTTACAAGCACCTGTCTCATTAACGGAGAGGCGGCGGCATAGTCCGCACTTCCATATTTCACACGGAGCTTTTCAAGTGCGGACGGGGCAATTTTCTGCATGATACCCGTTGAAAGTATCGTGCGGAAAAATTTATACTTACGTGTGCGGAAACTCTTTTTATTCGATTTAGGGGGCATAATTCCGGCACTGTCAACGAGTATAACCTTACTTATTTTAAAGGCGAGATTCTTACGGCTGTTAAGCTTTATAATCACACGTCCGCCGAAAGAATGACCCAGAAACATTATTTGTTTGTTGTCATAGTCTTTCAGAAAGTCAATGACAAAATTAACATAGTCGTCAACACACCATGCCGACGGCGGTTCTTCACTCTCTCCAAAACCCGGCATATCCATAGCCACAACGGTATATTTCTTTGAAAGCAGGTCAATGAGATTGGCGAAAAGCTTTATATTACTTCCCCAGCCGTGAAGAAGTACAATCAAATCTCCGTTGCCTTTCTGTTCGTAATTTATCTTGATATTATTTACTGTTTTGTACATTTGTTATCTCCATAAGTTTAAATTCAGGCGTTCAATACATTCTATACATACGAATATACATAATATGCCAACAGTTTAATTATATCANGCANGGGAATTAATGNCAANTATCAAAGGTGAAGNNAATANCACGATTTCAGGGCGGAATATGTGGTAAATTTCAGTTTATTCTCTCAATAGTGATTTTTTGTGTACTGTCGTCATAGAGCATTGAAACAACAGGTTTTGAAAAATCAATGTTATCATAATTATTTTCAAATGTCACGTCTGCGGAAATATACACATCTGCATAATATGCCGTAAGATTCATATCGTTGTGAATACCTGTATAATCGGGAATATATATAACAGTTCCGTCGGGAATATCCTTGAAATATTCGGAAGAAACCGCTTCTTCAAAAGCCCTGTACCTGTCAAGATTCTTACTGAAATAAGCGTCCCATGCGGTGTTGCCCAGTGAACATACAAGCGTTACCAATGCTACACAGATACTCAACACTTTTTCAACAGACTTTTCAACATTTCCACGTTTAAATGTTGAAAACACAATGACTAAAAGAATAATCATAAAGAAATAACTGTAAAATGACGGTACATATGAATAAGCGTTCATACTTGCCCAGTAGGTGTATTTTTCGGTAAGACTTATAAGAACGTTCGGAACAATCATTCCCGAAATACAGAAAATCACCGCAGAAACAGTCTTTTCAGGTTTCTTTATTTTCGGAAATACCCTGTAAAATGCCGTACCTGCAATAACAGGAGCAAGAATATTCCATAAACTTACAGAAGCAATAAATTCCTGCCATGTTATATATTTTTTCGCAAGCATTGCAAATGCCGGCAACATTGGTGTCATGCCGAAAGAGAATTTGACAAGTGCAAGAATACTCATGGGTATATTTTTCAGATAAAACCTTGTACCGTCGTAATATGACGGGTGAAAATATCTCCATAAAACGTATANCAGCAGATAGACAGACAGCAANATTCNATGAANAAATATGTNTCTGATTANAATTTTCNTACNTNCGCATAATTTTTTATCTTTGTTTCTGTAGAGTGAAAGTCCTGCAAATATCAGAAAAAATACAGTCATAGCCTCATACATGAAACAGGCTGTAAAAAACAGTATCGCACTTGATATTTTATGTCGGAATTTGTCGTATTTCAGATATTTTATATACAGGTCGAGTGAAAAAAGAATAATTCCGACCGGTAACTGATGTGCGAAAGTATAGGCGACAAAAAGATTATGCTGATTAGATATACACGCAAACGAAATAAACAGAATACATGTAAGATATGCGTTGTACTTTCCAGAATTGTTCCTTACAAGCACATAAAGACCACTCATGTTGAACAATACCGATACAGCAGAAAAAATCCTCACCGCAGTTACAGAATGAAAATAATACGGTATCCACAGCAGAAACGTCATGGGAATATGACTTATTCTTCCGTTTTCGGCATAGCTTTTTATAGTACCGAAAAGGTCGCCGTGCTGTACCTCCGCATAGGTCAGTATATCGTCGTGGACAGTCAGAACGCTTTCAGACGTTATAAAAAAATATGACATGAAAATAATTATAATCCCTGCAATAAGTGACGTTTTTTCAGAAGTTAAATTCTTCATAGTCCTCCCTTATAAAACGGTGATACGTTACATGAATATGTCCGTCTATTTCTTCCGCTGCAATACAATATAAATATTCGTCGGGGTTTCCGTCGGCAAAGTATACAAGACGGTCAAATTCGCCGTTTTCTTTCTTTTCAGCAATTACATTGTCTGAATATTTACGGAATANCNCCATAACATCGTCAAGCGAAACACCGTGATTTCTGNCAGTATTTACAAATTCCGTAATAAATTCAAAACCGTCAAGACCGTTTNCATAAGCAGTACCCTCAGCCGATACAGTTATACAAAAACCGTCTTTTATCGGACGGAACGTTATTTCACCGAGTCTTTCATGGGTATTTACCGCAAAATTTTCAAGTGCCGTTTTCATACTGTCGGAATCAAGACTTTCCCCGATAAGATGATTAAGTGAACCGAGCATATAATTAAAACTCATCGGTCTGTTGTCAAAACCCAGCTTTATTTGTGCCTCTTTGATATTGTCGGTTATGTTCTTTTCAAGTCTTTCGTAATTCATAAAAATTTCCTCCTTCTGAATTGTATACATATTATATCACAGTCTGCATATTTATTCAATATTGCAGTATATAAGATTGATTTTTTTATATATTAATAAATTATTATTTTATGAAACCGCTGTGATTTAAAAAAGCTATACATTATCGCTAAAATATCCGGATTAATTTTGTTACGGCACATTTGGACGAACTGCACAAATTATATTGACTTTTTTATGGTATTGTGATAAAATTAAAATAGTAGGATATTATATCCGTAAAAAAATACTAATACAGGAGGGTATTAAAAATGTTTAACAAATCAAAGAACATCAAGCGTATTGTAAGCATTTCCGCAGCAGCAGTATGCATGATGTCCGCACTCAATTTTGCTCCTCTTAACGACAAGCAGGTCGTTGACGCAGCAGACATTAAAACAGCTTTTGAAATAACACAGGATATGAAAATAGGCTGGAACTATGGTAACTCGCTTGANGNAACCAACGGTAAAGGTCATGCAGGTCTTGAAACNGAAACTGCATGGGGCAACCNTGCCTGCACAAAAGNGACTATCAAGGNTNTNAAGGATAANGGATTCAATNNTGTTCNTCNCCCTACNACATGGTATCAGCACATGAGCGNAGACGGCACTATTGANGCCGAATGGTTCGCACGTGTACGTGAAATTATTGACTGGTGCTATGAAGAAGATATGTATGTTATCCTTAATGTACACCACGAAGAATGGATTAACAGACCTGACTTTGACACGGCTTATGACGAAATTTCAGCAAAGTTGAAGAATACATGGAAACAGATTGCCACTGAGTTCAAGGATTATGACCAGCATCTTATCTTTGAGGGTATGAATGAACCACGTGCCGCAGGACAGGAATATGAATGGTGGTTAGCTCCCAACGCTCCAAAGGAAAAGCTCTTTGAGGTTGTCAACAAACTTAATAAAGATTTCGTTGATACGGTAAGAAGCGTTGAATCTCCTTATCAGAAGACGAGACTTCTCTCCTGTCCGCCTTATTGTGCATCGGGCAGTGATATAAACATGATGGCAGCCCTCGAAATTCCGAACGACCCGTATGTTGCCGCATCTGTCCATGCCTATTCACCTTACAATTTCTGTATGGGTGACGGCGACCACAGCACTTTCTCCGAAACATATGCTACTGAACTTGAGGGTATTCTCAAGAATATCCGAAAGACTTTTATCGATAACAATATTCCTGTTATNCTCGGCGAATTTAGTGCTTCAAACTNCAACAACACNGANGCTCGCTGTGAATGGGCTACAACATATGTTTCACTTGCAAAGAGCTATGGTTTCCCGTGCGTACTCTGGGNCANTGATGCAAGAGGTAATGAAGACCANTCCGAAGNACNNGACTACCTTGATAGAGATACTAACACATGGTATGAGGATTCCGGTCAGGTTGTCGATGCAATGATGGCTGTACTCGCTGATGATTCTGTTGTATGGGGCGGTAAGGACTTCACAACCGCAAAGCAGTATACACATAAGGATATTTCAACAGGCAAGGAAATTGCAAATACAGCAGGTGCTTATGACAGCGGTGTGGACGGCAAGGAAGGCTCTCCGGCACAGATTATCAAGTTCTCCGAATTTGAGGGCAAGGATATAGCTGTAAAATACACAGGCGGTGACCCTGAACTTGCTTTCATGGACGCTGACTGGGGTGGCTGGACAACTGTAAAGCCTTACTATATCGACGAAAAGAACGGTATTGCTTACTTCTCGGCTGATGATATAAAAACAGCATGGGAAGCTAATAACGGCAATGTTTCAAGTCTCAACAGCGTTATCATAAGAGCAAACGGAAAGACTACTGTCGTAAAGGCAGCTATTGTTGACAAGGGAGTACTCGTTGACAAGCCCGACAAGCCGATAAATTCAACAACTACAACAACTTCCGGCACAGGTACAACAACTACTACCACAACAGCTTCTTCCGGTTNAAANCAAACAACTACNACTACTACAACTATACCGGACGATTTCAAGTTTGNAGTTAAAAAGTATAAAATTGACAANAAAGACGGTTTCGGTGANACAANNACTATCNANATCAAGGGNACAGCNGNNGCTTCAATCNGCGGCTGCGTTCGGTTACTCAAACGGTCCTTCTGATGACGACTGGGTAAACATTGAGTGGTCAGGCAACGCAGATAAGGACGGCAACCTTGTAATCAAAATTGATACATCAGAAGTTCCGGAAGACGTTAAAACGGGCGAAATTCAGATTTGGTGGTCAAATTTATGGAATCCGGAAACAACAAACAGCATTGACAAGGATTGTGAGCTTGTTGCATATGACGGCGTAAAGATTGGCAGCGATAAAGAAGACATAAAATACGGCGATGTTAACGAAGACGGCGAAGTTAACATCTCTGACGCTGTATTAATAATGCAGGCTATTGCAAATCCCGAAGAATTCAAGATATCTGAAAAAGGCAAAAAAGCAGGTGACGTTATCGGAAACGGCGACGGTATCACAAATAATGATGCCCTTGCTATACAGTATGTTGAAATAAGGACTATTTCAGCAGCAGACCTTCCGCTTGCAGCATTTCCGGAAGTTTAATTCATAAAAATAAAAGACGTACTTTAGGTCGATACTCATATAGAAATTTTTAGCCATAGTATTTTTGATTATAAGTCCAAAATACTATGGCGTTTTTATTGACATAACAGTTTTTTTGATGTATAATACCAGTAAAATAAATCTGAATTTACAAGAGTGAAAAAGAAAGGCGGTAATCAATGGAAAAAGAAACAGTCGTTTTAGACGATATGCCGGAAAAAGCCCATAAAAAGATACATAATATCAGCTTTACGTTTATAGCGCTTGTTGTTGGGGTAATATTATTCTTTTTGAGTCAGGTGATATTCATTCTATTTTTTAACGACCTTGATGAAGATGTTNTGAATATGCCAACAGCTGATNCGGAAGTTACAATGGATACTGACATAGGACATGACTACTGTGGTACATTCTACATCTGNCTTATGGTCGGTAACAATTATAANTCTCCCGAAGCCTNTAAAGCAGCCAAGGCAGCCACAACTTTCACCATGAAAACCCCATACGGTATCACAGACAATATTATTGTTACTGTTGTTCCCACATTGTTATTTATATGTATGTTCATAGCTTTCCGTAAAGCCGATAAAAAACGCTTTTTCGTACAAAACGGATGGCGTATGCTTATGACGGCAGGTATAGCTTATCTGATACAAGGCATATGGACGGTGATAAGACAGCTATATGTTATGAGTGCCGAACAGCAATATGTTGCAGGGGTATTTGAAAACAAAAGATATTATTGTCAGGTATATCAGTATTTCGGTATCCCTGCACTTATTATAATGACAGCTCTTATCACAAGACAGCACACGCTGAATATACAGAAGAAAGAAACGAACGGAAATACAAAAGCATTGAAGGTAATGGCTATATTGACAGGCACAGTGGCATCAGCTTTTATGTTGGAACGTTTTGTAACAAGAGTTTATGAAATAATATGTTATAAAACTCATGATGCAATGCTGCCGTTCTATTATGATATGCTATCGTTTCCCCGTGAGCTTGCCGATTCTCCGGAAGCATACAGAAATGTGCTTGTATTCAGACTGATAAAGGATATTCCCGTGTTCANAGCANCTGCTGTAACNATAATNATNNTGATAAAGATNATGNTNNCANCNGCANAGAATGANATAAATACTGCAAAAAATATGAAACGCNTCAATNTCNNCATGACAGCNCNGNNCATTNCCTCACTGANATTNAATATCCTCGGGCTGCATGAGGTGGATATGCTGAACAATCATTTCAGCGGTATATACAGTTCAGTGGTCTATACGATAGGCATACGGGCGTTATGTGAGCCTTTTTTGTATGTAATTTTTTTATGGTTTGTCAAGACGTTTGTAAGCATAGCGAGAAATTCTGAACCTATGTTGCAATCGTAGACAGTCAATGAGTTCACGGAAAAGTCTGACTAAATTCTGATTTATACGAATAAACAAATAATTAAAATAAGCCCGAAAGCAGTTGAAAAACTACTTTCGGGCATTACTTCTATATGAGTATCGCTCTTAAAGTACGTACTTTTTTGTTATTCTTTAACATAAACCGCTGTGATTTCTGAAATATACGCCCTGTGGTAAGGGTCTTTGCTGAAAAACTGTTCAGGTATTCCGTCATCAGTTGTAAAACCGCTTTCCTGCATATCATATTTATAGAGTTTACGACATACAAGTACAAGTTCTGCTTCCTCAAAGGTCATACAGCCATCAGTTTCAACAGGTGTAAGACCTGTTTCCTTAACCTTGTCGCAGTCCCTGCCGGAATGAGAACCGCAGAAAGCAAGTGCGTTTCTGTACTGTTCACCGAAGAAAGACGCAGTAAAATACTCGCCGTTGTCTATGAACTCATATGTATAACGGTTTGGTCTTATGTAGCAGGTAAGGACACTTTTGTTCCACAATACGCCAAGCTGTCCCCATGATGCTGTCATGGTGTTGAAATTTTCTGCATTACCTCCTGTGAGGAGCAGCCACTCCTTTCCGATTTTTTCAAACGGATTGAAAGAAAGTTCTGAAAGACTGATTTTTTTGAAAGCCAAAGTAAAATCCTCCTTATTTATATTTATATCAATTCCGGAATTTACCGACTTATACAAATCATACTCTCCTTAAAGCCGCTTTGTACCTCAGACGGAGTTTATCTGTAATAAGGGCGATAAATTCGGAATTTGTAGGCTTGCCCTTTCCGGTATCAACAGTATATCCGAAAAAGGAATTGAGTGTATCGACATTTCCCCTGTCCCATGCAATCTCTATGGCATGACGAATTGCACGCTCTACTCTTGACGAAGTAGTGTCATATATTCCGGCAACAGTCGGATAAAGAAGTTTCGTAACACTGTCAAGGAGCGTTTTGTCCTCTATTGAATAAAGAATAGCGGTTCTGAGATAATGATAACCCTTTATATGAGCAGGGACACCAAGCTGATGAATGATATCCGTGACAACAACTTCCATATCGTCGCTGAGACTGTTAGCCCTGTCGCCGAGAGCAGAATTTATTGCTCTGCAAAGGTCGTCTGCATCGTAGGGCTTGAGCAGGAATTTTGACGCACCGTTGTCTATAACCTGNCGTTCAATAAATTNGTTGTCNTNTGAAGAAGTAACNACAAAAACCGGAAANTTTACTCCGAGTTCCCTTACTCTTTTCATAATGGAAACAACATCGCCGTTCTGAGCCGTAATGTCAATCACAACAACGTCCGGCGGGTCGTTCCTTATGGATTCAAGGATTATACTGCAATCCTTTCGTCTGGTATATGCGTACATACCTCTCTCACGGAGCTTGTTTGCAATACTCACGCCTGTTTCGGCAGAATCGTCGCCGATAAGCACTCTTATTTTGTTATTCATTGTTTTTTACCTCCTTTTGTTCTGTAAGTATATTTTAACACATCAGTACAAAGGAGTGCAACGGATTATTTAGGGGTTTCATGTATTTTAAGCACGGGAAATACATAAAAAAGTAGTCTGAAAAAATTATTGTCGGATTAACGGTGCGATTTTGCAAGAATGCCGTCGGCAATTGTCCTTACTTTAGTACCGGGCGGAAACAGTTTGTCGGCAAGCCTTGAAACAGCGTTCTTTTTGACCGTGCGTGCATAAACGGGAGCAATTTCTGGTTCAGTGACGGATTCTGACCATTTTTTATAAGTTCCGTCGGAAATACATGACCTGAGTAACATTCTGTCAGCAGGTGCGGAATGGCACGCCAGAAATTTAAACGGCAATTCAAGACCAACATATTCCATGCAGTCAGAAAATTCGCCGAAATATTCATTAAACATTCTTATAAAGTCGTCTCTGCCCTGAAAAATTTTCTGATTATTTCCCGTCAACGAAAGAAGTTCTTTATTTAACTGTGTATCGGGTTGATAACTTCCATCAATCAGACTGCAAGTGCCGTACACTATGAAACCCAGCATATAAGGGTCTTTGCAGAAGTCTGATTTAGGTATTTTGTTCTGCGGAACGTCAAAGCCGTACATTGCGTAAAGTCCTAAAGCACATCTTAGAGCGAGATACTTAGGAGAATCGACCTCAAAAAATATATCTGCCTCAATAAATCCCCTCATTCTGCCCGACCTGACCATAAGCGGAACAACCGGAGAAAGAAGTAATGCCTTTGAACCTTTTAAAATCGGATTTTCAACATCATGTTCAACATTTCCACCGATGTGCAGGAGTTCAGACGGTTCAACGCCCGACACTTCCTGAATTTTTCCGAAATCATTAGGATTTATTATAAGTTCGTCATAAGAACCGTAACCGCATTTTTCAAGAATATTCCGAATAACATCGTCCGGATAAACCGAATCTGCAACTATAATTATCTTTTTACCGTTCTTTTCAGCTTCACGAAAAAGTGCCTTTCCACACTCTCTCGCAAACGAAAATTTTTCAGTCAGCATACATTCACGTTTCATGAGAATTTCTGCATTCTCTTTTTTTATTTTTGCGGNTTTCATAANTATACTATATATATTATCAATATTANCACATTCTTTTNCGTNCCTCTNACNAGCCGAATCNTGTGCTTCGGTACNCANTTCCNCAAAGCTTTTACGTGATTTGCTGATTTTCCGGAAATCATTCTCCATAAACATGAATATATCTCTGACTGCCGAAAACGGAGTTACAACAAGGACATCATTCATTTTAAAACTTACTGTCTTTATATTCTTTCCTGATACTTCTCTTGTTATCCTGCCAAGAAGTTCATTCTGTTCAGCCGATAACGGTCGTTCATTAATAAATGAGTTCATGGAAATCCTCCTTTTCCGGAAATAAATTACATATTACCATTCACTGTAGCCGTAGTCGTAGNCATANNCANAGTCATAGTCANAGTCATAATCGTAATCATAATCATTGTAGTCANAGTCATAATCATAATTATAGTTGTAATCATCATACACAGATGTTTCTGTTGTCGGTTCGGGATATTCTTCCTGCAATTCAGACGAGAAGTTTCTCGTTCCTGCCGAAAGCTGTCCACCTGCACGGAGAGTCTTGTATTCGTCAAGGGTAAGCGAACCTTCTGAATTATATGCACGTATAAGTTCCTCTTTGCTTGTATATTTTTCTGAATACTCACCGTTTTCGTCAGTGATATACTCGCCGTGCCACAAGCCGAAAAATGACCACACTGAATTATCCCTGAAAGAAGCGTCCATATCGGGAACGTTGTCACATTCACTTACAGCAATAATTTTACCGTTTATGTACTTCTGAACCGCCATAAGCTGTTCACAACGGCTTCCGAACTTCTTTTCTGTTCCTGTATAGAGGTCATACGACGCAATATCAAACATTGACGAATCAACAGAATAAGCGTCACTCATGCCGTTCCATACCCATATGAGATTATCAAGGTGGTAATATCCTGCAAGACGGTCGTAAAGCAGTTCCCAGAGCCAGCGGTAAGCCTCTGCACCGCCTGCACCCCACCAGTATACAGCACCGTCAGGACTGTTATATCCTAATGAAGCGTCATAAAGAGGTCTCCACAGAACCGGTATGCCTTTTTCTTTGAGTGGCATAAGCTGTTTTGTGGCGATGTCGTCTATTGCTGCCATAAGCTTATAACATTCTTCGGAAATATATTTTTCGCTGTAGAGATTGTAAACCTGTTCTCGTGAATATTTTGAAATATCGACATCAGTCATGGCATTCAGAAGATTGAAGTCACATTCCTGAGCATATACCGACGACTGAAGTGACGGAGATTTCCATTCCCATGTAATGGCGTTTATACCGCCTTTTTCGTGCCACTTAATACACGCATCAACATTTTCAGGAGTAATGGCTGAATCTGCGGGTGCATCATCAATTATGGAAAATCTTATTACAGGATATTTTCCAGTATTCTTATATATAAGTTCAAGTTCAGTATTTTCAGCACCTGATACATACTGTCCGGTAAGTGTATATTTACCGTAATTGTCAGAAAGAAACTTCATAAGTTCCTTTGCTTCGGCAGAAGCGTTCGGGTTTACGGGAACACTGTCAGCCTTATAACTTATATTATTTATGGCAACACTGTTTTCAATGTCGAGATAATCAAGCATAATATCGCCCTGAGGAAAGATTTCTATTTCAGCAGTTCCCTTTTCCATGAAAATACCGCAATGCGTTATTTTCTGGAACTGTCCGTCAGATGTTGTTTCAAAACTGTAGAGTTCCGAACCGTTCAGGAAAACATGGCATTTTGCCTGTATATCAGAAGCTATTCCGAAAGAAATATCATAATGCTGTGTAGCCGGAGCGTCAAACCTGAATTTAACAGACCTGTGTCCGTCATTGTCAAAACCTGTTACGTAACCTCCTCCGCTGTAACCGTATCTTTCATTTGTTGCAGTAAGTCCGCCCCTTAACCTTTCCCTTTCGGCTTCATAGAGGTCGGAAGCGTAGGAATGTTGAATTTCCGCATATGATATGGGATTTTCCGGATATGTCTCCACAGGCGGTTCTGTGGGAATTTCTTCTGTCAAAGGCTCTGTTAAAGGTTCAGTTATTTCCTCAATGACCGGTATATCCTCAGACGATTCTTCTGTATTCTTCTTTGAACTACAGGCTGTGACGGCTGTAACCGACAGAACAGCAGTCAGAGCAACAGAAATATATTTTAGAATATTCATTTTTTTCCTCCAATNAATCATGCTTTTACTGTATATGTATGACCTTCGGCAGTATTNAATATTNTAACGCCGTCCTCAATTCTTNAGCCTACTGTATCGCCGTCGCACACANTGCTTACNACGCAGTTCGCACGCAGACGACATTCACCGCCGTCATCAGAAGTAATAACNGCAGTTTTAAGCTTTCCTNTTTCCCAAGAAATATCANCGCCGAATCCGCCTTTTGCACGGAGTCCNTTTATATAACCGCTGTTCCATTCGTCCGGAAGTGCCGGCAAAAGATTTATTTCACCCTCACAGCACTGCATTAGAGATTCCGTAATTGCTGACGCTCCACCGAAATTTCCGTCTATTCTGAAAGGTGGACAGTTATTGAACATATTGGGATTTGTCGAATAAGCAAGAAGATTTTTTATATTTTCGTAAACCATACGACCATCATAAAGCCTTGCCCACATATTAGCAATCCACGCACAGCTCCAGCCGGTATGACCTCCACCATGAATAAGTCTGCGGATAAGGGTTGCCCTTGCTGCGTCGGCAAGTTTCGGAGTTTTGTGCGGAGAAATAAGACTTGCGGGGTGAAGTGCAAAAAGCTGTGAAATATGTCTGTGACCTATTTCAACCTCATCATAGTCAACAGCCCATTCCTTGATTTGTCCGTATTTTCCGATTTCAGTTTCAGGAAGCTTTTTCAGCAGTCCGGCAAGCTTCTTGGAAAATGTCTTGTCTTTTCCGAGGATTTCAGCTGATTTTATGACATTCTGAAACAGTACTGTTATAATCTGCGAATCCATTGAAGGTCCCATACAAAGACAGCCTTTTACTCCGTCCTCCGTAAGATACGTATTTTCGGGTGAAACGGATGGACAGGTAACAAGTTTCNCGTCNTCNTTTTCAATNAGATACTCAACANAAAATTNAGCGGATTCTTTNATTATATGGTACTTTTCAGCAAGAAAATCTTTGTNCTTTGTATATTCATAGTGTTCAAAGATATGAAGTGCAAGCCACGCACCGCCCGTCACCCATATAGTTGACGGGAGAAAAGTGTCCTGCGGTGCGGTATCACCCCATATGTCCGTATTGTGANGACATACAANGCCTTTTTTANTACCATACATTTCCCTTGCGGTTTTCCTGCCGTTTTCGCAGACACGTTCAAGCAGGTCAAAAAGAGGGAGATGACATTCCGAAAGATTACAGCTTTCTGCAATCCAGTAATTCATCTGTGTACGCACGTTGACGCTGTAACGGCTTCCGAGTGACGCTTTCATATCCTCATTCCATATACCCTGAATGTTCATAGGCTGAGTACCTGCACGGCTTGCGGATATCATGAGATAACGTGCAAAATTAAAATAAAGTTCTATAAGTTTATTGTCATGGATAAGTCTCTGACATTCCTTGTTGTCAAGTTCGTTGCCACGCAGACGGGCAATTCTTTTGTCAGTTGTAAGACCTGATATATCATCATGTCCGGAATTGTCGTCAAGTGAAAATTCAACACGTTCAAAAAGTTCTTTGTAGTCGCTGACGTGACGGAAATAAAGTTCATCATATTCACAGCCGAGAGCCATTTCAGCGTCTACTTCTGCGGATTCAATATAATCCTTGCTGTAAAAACTGGTACGTGCTGAAAAAACAATTGTTACCTCGTCGGCGTTTCTGACGGATATCTTACCGCCGAGCGTTCTTATTTCACCGCCCTGTGCCTTTGCTCCGAGAACTCCGGCAAAGAATATCCCGTCACGGCTTCCCGTACCGCCAGTATAAAGAATCATATTCTCACTGCACGGACGGTTATCGTCATAATAATCCTCACGTCCGTCTATACTGCATGAAAGCGAAACTGCCGACGGTTCTGAAGCAGAAATATGTATAACCATTACTTCGTCGGGTGCTGAAACAAATACCTGTCTTGTATAGACAACGCCGTTAACAGTGAATGAAACGTCTATACAGGCGTTTGCCATATCAAGTGAACGTGAATAATCCCTTGCCTTTCCGCTGAGTTCCATATTTATAAAAAGGTCTCCGAACGGCATATAACGACGCATATCCGGTGTAACTCCCTGCATCTTCTCAAAAGCAACTTTTTCGGCTTCGGGAATATTTCCGGCTCTGATAAGTTCACGGACTTCCCTGAGACCTTCCTGAGCGTCCGGATTTATACGGTTTCTCATTCCGCCCGACCAGACTGAATCTTCATTAAGCTTAATTACTTCATCAGCAGGTTTTCCGAAAACCATACCGCCTATCCTGCCGTTTCCGACCGGAATCGCCCAGCTGAAATCTTCCGCCGGACTGTCATATCTGAGCATTGTCTCTGTTTCCATATATTGTACTCCTGTTAAAAAGTTAATAATAGCTTTCATTATCAATATATTATATCACAGTTTTATGTCATTTGCAAATTTCCTTTTAATTTCCCGTACAATTCTGAAAGAAATCATAAATAAACAATATTTAAAGGGCATTATTTTGGATAAAAGTACAAGAGCAGAGTGAAATTTTTACAAAAATGTCAGATAAAATCTTTTTTTAATATATAATTTTATTGAAAAAATTCACAAAAGTAATGACAAACTGCAAAAAATATGATATAATGAATTTGTATAACATAATTTTCCGGAGCGTGAACAAAAAATGAATAAATATAAAAAGCTTGCGATGAATACGATTATTTTCGCAATAGGAAATTTCGGGTCTAAAATCCTTGTAATTCTCCTGACACGTCTTTATACCAACAACATCAGTCCTGCCGACAGCAGTACGAAAGAACTTCTTGAAATAACAGCAAACTTCCTTCTGCCGATTTTTACCTTTTCAATGTCAGAGGCTATGATTCGTTACGGACTTGACAGAAAATACAAGAAGAAAGAAGTATTTACAACAGCAACGTGCCTTAACCTGCTTGGTCTTGCACTGATGTTTATATTTGCACCGATTCTTAAATTAATACCGTTTCTTGACTTCATAGACGGCTACACAATATTACTTCTTGTCTATATATGTACTTCTGCACTAAGGTCGTTATGTTCGCAGTTTGTCCGTGCAAAAGGCTTTGTCAAGCTGTTTTCGTTTGACGGAATATTTGCCACATTTACACTTTTCATATTCAATATAATTTTCATCTCAAAACTTCACTGGGGTGTAAAGGGATTCATGCTTTCAGTAATACTCTCCGACTTATGTTCGGCGGTATTCCTTTTCATTCTGGCAGACCTCGGGCAATATTTCTATATAGGATACTACAATAAAAAACTTGCACGGAGTATGATGAAATTCGCCGTTCCGCTTATCCCTACGGTAGTAATGTGGGTAATTACAGGATTCTCGGACAGACTTTTTATACGCTACATGAAAAGTGACATAGTAACTCTCGGAGAAAGTGCCGCCGGTATATACGGATATGCCTCAAAAGTTCCCAATCTTATTTCAATGGTATCGACGATTTTCTTTCAGGCGTGGAATATGTCGGCAATTATGGAAAACGACTCAAAGGACAGAAGCAGTTTCTATGGAAAGGTATACAGAGCCTATGAAGCAATTCTGTTTATTGCGTCGGCACTTCTTATTGCAGGAATAAAGATTATATCACCACTTTTTGTAAGTACAAAGAACTTTTCTGAATACGGAGAAGTATACAAATACACTCCTGTGCTTATCATTGCTGTACTGTTCATGTGCCTTGACCAGTTCCTGAGCAGTATATATACCGCTACAAAACACACTAAAAATTCTTTCTGGACAAGCTTTGTTGCAAGTATAGTANATATCATTCTCAATTATTTCNTTATTCCCGTANGGGGCATACAGGGTGCGGCAATCTCGACATTCCTCAGCTATTACCTTTGTTTCTGGGCAAGAATTATCGACGCAAGATATTATATACCTTTCAGATTCAACAGCGTAAAATCTTCAGTGAATACCATTGCACTCGTCATAATGTGCTGCTTCATGATTGCACAGCCTGCGTTGTACGGAATATTTTCGTTTATCCTGCTTGCTTTCGTACTTTTAAACAACTATCATTCACTTATGATTACCGCAAGAAAAATTTTAAGAAAATAATAAAAAGGAGGATTCTTTATGCCTACACCTCACAACNATGCCCGAAAAGNCGATNTCGCAGAAACAGTAATTATGNCCGGCGACCCTCNGCGTGCAAAATTCATCGCCGAAANTTATNTTGAANANNCCGTGTGCTACAATGAANTAAGAGGAATGTACGGATATACCGGAACTTACAAGGGTAAAAGAATATCAGTTCAGGNCAGCGGAATGGGTATTCCGTCCATGAGCATATACTCTTGGGAACTCTTTAACGAATACGATGTCAGCAACATAATAAGAACAGGTACAGCCGGAGCAGTCTCCGACAGCGTGAATTTAAGAGACATTATTATTGCCATGAGTGCAAGCACAAATTCCGCCTATGCCTCACAGTACAATCTTCCGGGAACGTATGCCCCCACTGCTTCGTGGAAACTTCTTTTAACCGCCGTAAAAACAACCGAAAACATGGGAATAAATTTTCACGCAGGAAATATTTTATCAAGCGATACTTTCTATGACGATTCAAACAGCCTTTCAAAGTGGCAGAAAATGGGCGTTCTCGGAATAGAAATGGAAACAGCTGGTCTTTACATGAACGCAGCAAGAGCAGGTAAAAATGCTCTCTGTATACTTACGGTTTCGGACTGTCCGCTCAGAAATCTTTCCACNACGGCAGAAGAAANACAGTCGGGTTNCNGTGNTATGATGGAAATCNCTCTTGAAACTGCTATACAGATNTAAGACTNTTTTAAGGAAACGAATATATAATAATAAACGGATTAAAACAAATCCCCCAATTCCCCTTCTATATATTTATTTTATTTCTGCCGTACTACATAAAAGTACNGNTTTTTATTCAGAAGATTAAAATTTCGATNTTCTTTNAGGGGTCTTGACNTTTTACGCTTTTTCATTTACAATATAATAAATAANATCATTCTGAAATGAGGTAAATTAACAATGCTTAAAAACAACGAAAAAGTTATGGACAAAATCGTTGACTTATGTAAATCAAAGGGCTATGTATATCCCAGCTCTGAAATTTACGGCGGTCTTGCTAATACATGGGATTACGGTCCTCTCGGTGTTGAACTCAAAAACAATATTAAAAAGGCATGGCTTAAAAAATTCGTTCAGGAAAACAAGTACAACGTAGGTCTTGACAGTGCAATCCTNATGAATCCGCAGACATGGGTTGCTTCCGGTCACATCGGCGGTTTCTCTGACCCCCTTATGGACTGTAAGGAANGTAAGACCCGTCANCGTGCAGACAATCTTATTGAGGATTTCGACGGNACTAACGTTGCAGGCTGGTCAAATGNACAGATGATGAACTACATCAATGAACATGAAATAGTATGCCCCAACTGCGGAAAACACAATTTTACAGATATAAGACAGTTTAATCTTATGTTCAAGACTTTTCAGGGCGTTACGGAGGACAGCAAGTCTGAACTTTATCTCCGTCCCGAAACTGCACAGGGTATTTTTGTAAACTTTGCAAATATTCAGCGTACAACAAGAAAAAAAGTTCCTTTCGGCGTTGCACAGGTCGGCAAGTCTTTCAGAAACGAAATTACTCCCGGAAACTTTATCTTCCGTGTACGTGAATTTGAACAGATGGAACTTGAATTTTTCTGCAAACCCGGAACTGATTTGGAATGGTTCAGCTACTGGAGAAGCTACTGTAAAGACTTCCTGCTTAGTCTCGGTCTTAAAGAAGAAAATATCCGTCTGCGTGACCACTCCCCCGAAGAACTCTGTTTCTATTCTAAGGCTACAACAGACTTTGAGTACCTTTTCCCGTTCGGCTGGGGCGAACTCTGGGGCGTTGCCGACAGAACAGACTACGACCTTACACAGCATATCAAGACAAGTGGTAAGTCACTTGAATACTTTGACCCCGAAACAAATGAAAAGTATATCCCGTATGTAATTGAGCCGTCTTTGGGCGTTGAAAGACTTTTCCTCTCAATCGTTACTGAAGCTTATGACGAAGAAGAACTTGTCAGCGTTGACAAAAACGGCAAGGAGAAAAAGGAAATCCGTACCGTTATGCACCTTCACCCCGCTCTTGCACCGTTCAAGTGTGCAGTACTTCCGCTTGTAAAGAAACTTACACCAAAGGCAGAAGAAGTATTTGAAATGCTCTCAAAGAAATTTATGGTTGATTTCGACGAAACCGGTACTATCGGAAAAAGATACCGCAGACAAGACGAAATCGGTACGCCTTTCTGCATAACCTACGATTTCGATACACTCGAAAAAGACAACTGCGTTACAGTCCGTGACCGTGACACAATGGAACAGGAACGTGTTAATATAAATGACCTTGTTGCTTACCTTGAGGAAAAAATTGCATTCTAAGTAAAACATTATCAGGGACGGTTTTCTTCCGTCCCTTTAAAATTAATCTTTTTTTCAGAAATCAGAATTTTCCGCTTTCTTTTTCTGAAAAAGTATAGTATAATAATAATAAAGGGATATTTGAGAATGGAGAATGTATAATGAGTAAAAAACTCTCTCTTGGTATAGACATAGGTTCTACAACCGTCAAGACAGTTATATCTGACTGTGATGGAAATATAATTTATTCAAAATATCAACGTCATCTTTCAAAGGTAAAGGAAACTGTCACTGACCAGCTTAAAATTATTCAAGCAGACTATCCGGACAATGATTTCACTGTTTGCATAACAGGCTCGGCAGGTCTCGGACTTGCCAATTCTGCGGAAATTCCTTTTGTACAGGAAGTTCATGCCGCTTTTCTTGCGGTAAGAAACAAATACCCCGACGCTGATTCGGTTATAGAACTCGGTGGCGAGGACGCTAAAATAATTTTCCTTACAGGTGGAGTTGAACAGCGTATGAACGGCTCATGTGCCGGCGGTACGGGTGCATTTATCGACCAGATGGCTACCCTNCTCGGAATTACAGCAGACGAACTTGACAAGCTTTCACTGCGTTCACAGAAAATATATCCTATTGCATCAAGATGCGGAGTTTTTGCAAAATCGGATATTCAACCCCTGCTTAATCAGGGTGCAAGACGTGAGGATATAGCCGCAAGTATCTTTCAAGCAGTCGTTGACCAGACTGTTTCGGGTCTTGCTCAGGGACGTTCAATAGAAGGAAAAGTCCTTTTTCTCGGCGGACCGCTTTTCTTTCTCAAAGGTCTGAAAAATGCCTTTGTACATACTCTCGGTCTTGACGAGGAAAACGCACTGTTCCCCGAAGAAGCTCCGGTTTTTGTTGCGTATGGCTGTTCACTCTATGCCTCGACTGCCTCGGATTTCTATAAGGCAGGTGAAATAATTGAGAAAATAAGCAACGCAAGAGCTTCAGAGGGTATTGTTACAGGTCAGCCACTTTTTGGATCACAGGCAGAATACGATGACTTCATAGACCGTCACAAAAAATTTGACCTTGCATATGCCGACATACATAAATACAAAGGTGACGCATATCTTGGCATTGACGCAGGTTCTACCACAACAAAGCTTGTTCTTATAACCGACGACGGAAAAATACTCTATCATCACTATTCGTCAAACATGGGACAGCCCCTTGACAAGATTTCCGAACAGCTTAAAAGAATCTATCAGGAAATGAATCCCAATATTATTATAAAAGGTTCTGCTGTAACCGGTTACGGTGAGGATTTGATAAAAGCAGGTCTTTCAATAGACTGCGGAATCGTCGAAACGGTCGCACACTTCAAAGCCGCTTCNNACTTCTNTNCGGACGTTGACTTTATTATNNACATANGCNGANAGGATATAAAATGCTTCAGNATAAAAAACAGAAGTATAGACAGCATTATGCTGAATGAAGCGTGTTCTTCGGGTTGTGGTTCTTTTATTCAGACTTTCGCTATGGCTCTCGGTTACGATATTTCCGAGTTTTCCCAGCTCGGACTCTTTGCACAGCACCCTGTTGACCTCGGGTCACGCTGTACTGTTTTCATGAACAGTTCCGTAAAACAGGCACAGAAAGACGGTGCAACCGTTGAGGATATTTCCGCTGGTCTTTCGATGTCCATTATCAAGAACGCCATTTATAAGGTTATCCGTGCAAACTCCCCCGACGAACTCGGCAGGAATATTGTCGTTCAGGGCGGTACTTTCCTTAACGACGCAGTTCTCCGCTCCTTTGAAAAGGAAATAGGAAGAAATGTAATACGTCCGGCAATTTCGGGACTTATGGGAGCTTTCGGCTGTGCCTTGTACGCTAAGGAACACGCCGGAGAAAAGTCCTCTATAATATCAAAAGATGACCTTGATTCATTTGCATATACATCACGTTCCGCACAGTGCAAGGGTTGTACCGCACACTGTCAGCTTAATATTATAAATTTCGGAAAAGGTCGCAGATTTATTTCCGGAAACCGCTGTGAAAAAGGTGGAGGTATCGCAAACAGAAACACTGTCCCGAATCTCTATGAATACAAGTATAACAGTATAATAAATACTGTAAAGTTTCATCAGCCTAAACGTCCAGTTGGTACGGTAGGATTTCCGCTTGCACTGGGATTCTATGAACAGCTTCCTTTCTGGCATATGCTTTTCACGGAACTTGGTTTCCGCACAGTAGTTTCTGATGAAAGTTCAAGAAATATGTACTATCTCGGACAACACACAATTCCGTCTGATACTGTTTGTTACCCTGCAAAGCTTACTCACGGTCATATAGAAAACCTGCTGAATAAAGGCGTTGACTTTATATTCTATCCGTGCATGAGTTACAATATTGACGAAGGACAAAGCGATAATCATTTCAACTGTCCCGTTGTGGCTTACTATCCGGAATTGCTTCTTGCCAATAATCCACGCCTTAATGACAGGAATTTCATTCACCCTTATCTTGACCTTAATGTAAAAAAGAACATTATCAGGGTTCTGAAAAATTCACTGAAAGGCTATAACCTAAGATGCAGGATTCCCGACGCTATAGACAAGGCTTACAAGGCTATGGAACGCTATAACAGTAATATTGCTTCACAAGCTGAAAGTATAATCCGTCAGGCTCGTGCGGAAAAAAGAAAAATTATCGTTCTTGCCGGCAGACCCTATCACATTGACAAGGAAATAAATCATGGTATACATAAACTTATTACAAGTCTCGGAATGGCTGTAATCACAGAGGACAGTGTTGCGGCTCTTGCCCGTACTCCAAAGCTTAATGTCCTTAACCAGTGGACTTATCATTCAAGACTTTACCGTGCCGCACAGTACGTCACAACTCAACCTGATATGCAGTTGATTCAGCTTGTTTCTTTCGGTTGCGGAATAGATTCCGTTACCGGCGACGAGGTGAGAAATATTCTTGAAAGTCACGGCAAACTCTATACACAACTTAAAATTGATGAAATAAATAATCTCGGTGCTGCGAGAATAAGACTGAGAAGTCTTGTTGCAGCTATGGAAAAATAACGGAGGTGCAATATGCCCGAATATGCTAAATTTACGGAGGACATGATTAAAACACATACTATACTTGTTCCCGATATGCTTCCGATACACTTCAGGCTTATTATGAGTATATTTGAAGCTGAAGGCTATAAAATGGAACTCTTACAGAATAATTCACGTTCTGTTATAGACGAAGGTCTTAAAAACGTCCATAATGATGCGTGTTATCCGGCTCTGCTTGTTATAGGGCAGTTTATGGACGCTCTTAAAAGTGGAAAATATGACCTTGACAAAACTGCTCTTATGATAACACAGACCGGCGGTGGCTGTCGTGCTTCAAACTATATTCATCTTCTCCGAAAAGCAGTTGACAAAAATTATCCGCAGATTCCGGTTGTATCGCTTAATTTCAGCGGTCTTGAAAAAGACAGTGCCTTTAAAATAACGCCTGTTATATTCCTTAAACTTTTCTATGCCATTCTTTACGGTGACCTGCTTATGACCTGTTACAATAAATGCCGTACATACGAAATAAACAAGGGACAGTCTGAAAAAGTTCTGAAAAAATGGCAGAAAAGACTCGGAAATATTTACCGTAAAAAAAGTAACTTCTACCTTAAACTGAGCAGGATAAGCAAGGATATTCTCAACGACTTTTCAGAAATACCACTGAGCAGTGAAAAGAAAATCCGTGTAGGAATAGTCGGGGAAATCTATGTAAAATATTCTCCGCTCGCAAATAATCACCTCGAAGATTTTCTTATTTCTGAGGGGTGTGAACCTGTTGTGCCGTCACTGCTTGAATTTGTAATGTACTGTGCTGCCGGAACTTTCAATAACGCTAAAATATATGACAACGCTGATTCACATTCACGTCTTTTCAGACTGGGATATGAAATTATATACCGTCAGCAGAAAAAACTTATTTCCATAATGAAAAAACAGGGAAGCTTTGAACCTTTCCACGATTTTGAACACCTCAGAAAGCTTGCAGACAAATATATAAATCAGGGTGTCGTAATGGGCGAAGGCTGGCTTATTCCTGCTGAAATGGCTGCTCTTGTGCAGTCGGGAGTTGAAAATATAATATGTACACAGCCTTTTGGTTGTCTGCCGAATCATATAGTTGCAAAAGGTATGTCCCGTGCAATAAAACAGGATAATCCCCATGCCAATATAGTTGCAATCGACTATGACCCCGGTGCAACCCGTGTAAATCAGGAAAACCGTATAAAACTCATGCTCGCAAATGCACGCAGGTAATTTATGATGATTAAAAAACGAAATGGCGAAATAATCGCCACAAATCAGAAACAGAACAAGGTGCTAAAAAAACTTTACGGCTCGGTTTCGGGAAGAATGGTTCTTAAGTTCCTGACTGCTCCTGTTATTTCAAAAGCGGTCGGAAAATATATGGATTCACCACTGTCAAAACCGCTGATTAAGTTCTTTGTACGAAACAATAATATTGATACATCACAGTATATAATGAAGAATTTTCATTCATACAACGATTTTTTCACACGAAAAGTAAAACCCGAAAAACGTCCGGTTGACTATAATCAGAAGCACCTTATAAGTCCGTGCGATTCAAAAGTGACCGCATACAAAATAAAAAGAAACAGTATATTCCGAATAAAAAACTCACTTTACAGGGTTTCCGATATGCTGAAAAATGAATTTCTTGCAAGACGCTATGACGGCGGTTACTGTCTTATCTATCGTCTTGAAGTTGACGATTATCACCGCTACTGCTATATCGATGACGGAACAAAAACCAACAATGTTTTTATTTCCGGTGAACTTCACACAGTTAACCCGATAGCACTCGAAAAATACAATATCTATAAAAGAAACTGCCGTGAGTATACTGTTCTGCATACGGATAATTTTGGCGACGTGGTTCAGCTTGAAGTCGGTGCTATGATGGTCGGAAAAATCTGCAATCATCACGGTGAATACAGTTTCACAAAAGGCGAAGAAAAAGGAATGTTCAAATTCGGCGGTTCAACTNTAGTANAGCTCTTTGAAAAGGNCAGAATACGTCCTGATTCGGATATTCTGAANAACACAAGGGACGGTTTTGAAACTGTTGTCCGGTATGGCGAAAAAACAGGTTTTGCATTATAAAGTATATAAAAAAGACGGGGTATTCTTTACTCCATCTTTTATTGATATGGATATTTTTCAGCACATCTATCCGTATAATTATTTTTAATATATATTATGCAGTATTTTAATTAAAACGTCAANGTATGTAACCAATGNCTTTGCTGTTTCGNTGANGGCTTCTGTAATAGNTATTTTTTGAATTTTTATTTAATTCCTTAATAATAACTTTTAATTTTTTGTCTAACACCTTGCTGATGGTTTCCTCAATACTGAGGTTTATTTCATTATGCAACTGTTTAAGAAGCTCATCATACGAATTGTTAACTACCTGTGCTTTGAAGTAAGTGTTTACAAGCTGACGCTGTATGTCCCATGCAAGTTTGTCGGTAAATTATTTCACAAGCATAAGATAACCATTCTCTGTTATAAGAATCATTGTTTTTCCGGCGTTTTTTCCCGCTACGAACTGCGTACGAATTTCGTTCGTAGTTAGTTCAAGTATAAAAAAACTCCCCTTTAATAGTGTACCGCCTTGATGCCTTACTAAACCAACCAGACGAAATTCGTCCGGTTGGTTTACAAAAAAATCTCCCCCTCAATAAAGTATTTTCTGTTTTAATCGTTCCTTTTTATTTTAGTCAAATAGTTATTCTATATTCCCTGTTTAGAATTTCAAATCCAAAAGGACGAATTTCGTCCTTTTGAATATCAACAATGTCCGTTATATTCATTTTTGTTTTTGTCAATTCTTTAAAATAAAGTAAAAGTCATTTTAATAAGTATCTGAAAAGACTATGTAACATCTTATTCAATGTATCAAAGTACGGCACTAACGACTTTGCCGTTTCACTGACAGCTTCTGTTACCGCCTCATTTACAATTTCTCTTATGTTGGAATTTATATTTTGCAACTGTCTTTCCATGCTGTTAAAAGCCTCAATATATCTGAGCTTCCAGACAAGAGCTTTCTTTCCGGTGAATCCCATAACAAGAAGTGCAAAACCGTCACGGGTGATGTCATAACACTTATACCATTGTTTATTCTGTGAATGCTGATATGTTGTCTGAATAAAGTAATCAGAAACATTGAATTTTAAGTTTTCCATAGGGGTGTGCTCAAAATTGAGTACACCCCCTTGATTTTTAGTTTCTGAAATTTCTGATGATATTGTAGAAATGATAGTTTCAATATCACGTACTATGTTATTGTGCTGCTTGCCAAAATCTCTGGCTACCTGCAAACTGGATACAGTAAGCATACCGTTGGTGTTATTGATTTTTATTTCGTTCATAATTTTTCTCCTTTGTTAAATAAAAAACTGCTGATAACAAAAGTTACCAACAGTGAAAAAACCTTGACAAACTGAACCCTATATGATATAATACATTCATAGGACGTATTGCTTGCAAGCTATTACAAAGTTAGTTTTGGTAACTTTTGTTTTAGTGTCTGTTATGGTGTTCCCGCACCTTTCAGACGGCGAGCGATATGCCCTGTACTTATGATATCACATAATATATGCTATTGTCAATAGAAACAAATATTTTATAAAAAAATTAGGTGTGCCCAATTTTGGGCATACCCCTTTTCATTTTTAGTTTCTGAAATTTCTGATGATATTGTAGCAATGATAGTTTCAATAAAAACAAATATTTTATATAAAAAGACGGAGTTTTCCTCCGCCTTTTGTTTTATTATTTAATACGATTGTAGAAGTTCTGCCGGTTTTCAGGTGATTTTCCCAGACCATAAATATATAATATCATATTTCCGGCAGATTAAACAGCTTCTGCGTCGTCTGCACTGTCGTTTCTGCTTACAGATTTTGTATCAGTTTCATTTTTGGCAACTTCGTCAGGAACAGACACTTTTTTAATGTCCGCACCTATTTCACGGAGTTTTACCTCCATGCCGTCATAACCTCTTTCAATGTGGAATATATCCTCAATTTCGGTAATACCACTTGCTGCAAGTCCGGCAATAATCAATGCCGCTCCTGCCCTGAGGTCACAAGCCTTGACGGGCGCACCCATAAGTCTGCCTGTACCTTCGATAAGTGCAACAGTACCATTAACTGTAATGTCCGCACCCATGCGTCTGAGTTCGTCAACATAACGGAAACGCTGGTCCCATATTCCCTCTGTTATAATACTTGTACCCTCTGCGAGAGTAAGCAGGGTTGCAATCTGAGGCTGCATATCGGTGGGAAATCCCGGGTGTGGCGAGGTTTTGACATTTGTCTTGACAAGAGGACCGTCAACCCATATTCTTATACTGTCGTCATACGGTTCAATGTTAACGCCGATTTTTTCAAGTTTCTTTGTGATTGATTCAAGATGTTTAGGAATAACGTTTTTAATAGTCACATCGCCTTTAGTTGCGGCAGCGGCAATCATAAACGTACCGGCTTCAATCTGGTCAGGTATGACCGAGTAGTTAGTACCGTGGAGACGTTCAACGCCTCTTATCTTGATAACGTCCGTACCTGCACCCATGATGTTAGCACCCATAGAGTTGAGAAAATTAGCCAAATCAACTATATGCGGTTCTTTTGCGGCATTTTCAATTACAGTCAAACCCTCTGCCTTTACAGCGGCAAGCATGGCATTCATAGTCGCACCGACGGTAACAACGTCAAAGAAAATCTGGTTTCCCGTAAGCTTATCAGCCGTAAGGTCAATCATTCCCTGACTGAGTGTATAGTCCGCACCGAGAATCGAAAAAGCCTTTAAATGCTGGTCAATAGGACGGTCACCGAGAGGACAGCCGCCGGGCATTGAAACTCTTGCCTTGTTGAATTTTCCCAGTAAAGCACCGAGAAAATAGTATGAAGCACGCATTTTTCTTGCTGTTTCATACGGAACACAGCATCTTTCAATTCTGGTCGGGTCAATTCTGTAAGCATCTTTTCCGATGCTTGTAACCTCTGCACCCATTTCTTTAAGAATTGTAAGGCTTATTCTTACATCACTTATTGATGGGACGTTCTCAATATAACACGGTTCGTCCGACAGGATAACGGCTGGCAGAATAGCTACAGCAGCATTTTTCGCACCGCTTATCATTACTTCACCAGTAAGACGGCGACCACCCTTTATAACAAATTTATCCAAATATACTCTCTCCTTATTTCTCAGGAAATTTTTTCTCTGCTCCTGAATGTCTTTTATACAGAAACAACTGTTTCTGCTGTAAGCCTACACAGGCAGTATATATAAATTAAAATAATATAACTGTTTTATACGGGTGATTCTTCAGAATAAGCTTCAGAAGCATCATCTGCGGGTGTTTCCGCATTTTGTTCCGTTACCGGTGAAGAACCGTTGTAATCGGAGATATACCAGCGAACTGCACTGCCGTCATATTCACCGACCTTAACAGACTCAATTATAACATCTTCAACAGGTTTGTCATTTGCACCCGTTTCAGTTTTCTGAATTTCAAAAATAATGTCAAGACCGTCATAGACCTGTCCGAAAATCGTGTAAGCTNCGTCAAGCCAAGGAGTACCGCCTGCTGTCGAGNATATTTCCATTGCTTCATCTGAAAAGNTGTAACCATAGTTCTTGTACTGTTCCAAATCTTCCATTGAGTAAGTTTCTCCGGTAACAATATAGAACTGACTGCCGTTAGTTGAAGTTGCACCGCTGTTTGCATATGCAACTGCACCTGCTGCGTGAATAAGGTGCGGGTCTGTACCGCCGTCAAANCTTCCACCCCACANTGATTCACCGCCCATNCCNGTACCTTCNGGGTCACCGCCCTGAATCATGAAATCATTGATTACTCTGTGGAAAGTAAGACCGTCATAATATCCATCTTCTGCAAGACCTATGAAGTTTTCAACGCCCTTGTCTGCATATTCGGGGAAAAGTCTGAACTTTACTTCACCATAGTCCTTGATGTTCATGCTTATGACCTTATCGCCCTTTTTGATATCCGAGAAATTCTTTACAGCAACTTCTTCCGGAGGGAGAGTATTTTCTTCGGGTACAGCGTTTGCGTCGTAACCCTCATAATCGCTGATATACCACTTGAGTTCCTCACCGTTATACTTGTCAACTGTAACAGATTCAATTATAACGTCCTGCATAGGCTTGTCGTTACCTGTATCTGTAGAAACTTTCTGTATCTGAAATATTATGTCAAGACCCTCAAAAACCTGTCCGAAAACTGTGTAGCCACCGTCGAGATACGGCACACCTCCTGCTGTCTTATATACCTTCTCTGCTTCATCGGAGATACTGTATCCGTATGACCTGTATTTTTCAATATCTTCATCTGAACATACTGTACCTGTAACTATATAGAACTGACTGCCGTTTGTTGAAGTACCCTGACTGTTTGCATATGCCAAAGCACCTGCTGCATGAATAAGATGTGGGTCTGTACCGCCTTCAAACTTTCCACCCCATAGTGATTCACCGCCACGTCCCGTACCTTCGGGGTCACCGCCCTGAATCATGAAATCATTGATTACTCTGTGGAAAGTAAGACCGTCATAATAACCCTTTTCTGCAAGACCTACGAAATTTTCAACGCCCTTGTCTGCATATTCGGGGAAAAGTCTTATTTTAACCGTTCCGTAGTCTCTTATATTCATGGTAATAATTGTATCGTCCATCTGTGGAGCAGTAAAATTAGCTATCTGCACGCTTGCATTTGAAGAATTGTCAACAGACTCCTCATTGGAATTTTCAACAATCTCTGGTTCTTTACCGCACGACGAAAAAACCGTCGTCAATGTAAATGTACAGATAAGAACAGCCAGCACTCTTTTTAACATACATTTCACTCCTTAAAAACAAAATATTAATGTATACAAAAATACANTTTTGAATAACAAATATAATTCNACNTAACNATNATACNACATAATTCTTGATTTGTAAATAGNTTCCNCTTAAANTTGTGACAAACGGGAAAAGCNATAACAGAAACGAATAATNTTTACTCTAAATTGCCGTAATTTTATCAGTAAAACGTTAATTATCCTGCTTTTTCCCGTGATGAATATACATCAGTTTTTACGGAAATAATCATTATATCATCATCGGGAATTTTATAATTTCCGTTGTCGGAAGATTCAAGCGAAGCAAGTTTTTCAACTACGTCAATACCCTCGTAAACCTGTCCTATCACGGTCATCTGCTGTGAAAAATTAGGTACTCCACCTTTTTCAATAAAAGCCTCCACAAGCTTTTCACTTGTATCAGATACACGCATCTGTTGTTTGAGTTCGTCGGTAAATTCTATAGTATTGAGGAAATTAAGACGACTTCCACAATAGTAAGTACCACCACCGAAAAGCTTTTCCTTGAAAGTTCTTTCAAAATCAGTGGTGGCACAGCATACAGCACCTTTGAAACTCCACAAATCCTGACTAAGTTCACGTTCTATTCTCTCACACGCATTTCCCTGAGCATAAGCACCGTCCTTTTCTTTTGAACCTGCTGAAGAATAAACTCCACTTTCGGAATTATAGAAATATGTGTTGTCATAATATCCGCTTTCAGCGAGTTCGGTGAAGTTCCTGACAGCGTTCGGGGAATAATCCGGATAAAGCACAAAACGGATTTCTCCGAGAGTTGTCTCGACTATTGCAATAGGGTCATTTTCCTTTGGTTCTTCAAGCTGAACGAGGTCAAGGCTGTTAACATCAATCGCAACATAAGTATTATTATTGTCTCTCACGTTTTCCATGAGCATAAGTCCGAGAGTANGANGTNNNNTNCCAATCATAAGTATTATAAGGGTTTTCAGGAAATTTGTGTTTCTGGTGTTTTTCATTAATTCACGTCTTCCATAATTTTATTTTTTGATAAAGAACCTGTTATTTCAGGATTTATATCATTATTACCGAAAAGTTATCGGCAGGGATATTATAGCCACACCTTTTTATCGTAAAATACTATTCTGACAAATATCCGGACGTAGTAATTTTATTATACATAATAAGGTATAATTTGTCAAGTATTTAACAGACGTGAATTTATAAAATTAATGTGGTATAATAATTATCTGCTGTTTAAGGTCTTATTATTCATAAAAAAAAGGACTGTCGGAGCAGTCCTTGATATATCAGAGTTTTTTCTTTTCTTCCTCGATAATTTTAAGCAAATCGTCAACAGACATATTTGAAGCATTTCTCTTGCGTCGGCTTGTTTCCGACTTATTGAGAATATCGGAAATATCTGGTGAACTGCTTGATTTTGGTTCAGCGGAAGGCTTTGGAGCAGCTGCCTTTAACTGTGATACTGTACTTCTGGAATTTTCGGCATTTCTTGACATTTCAGCAATCTGTGATTTAGAAATAACACCTGTATTGTCGATAACCTCATTTTTAGGAGGTTCGGATTCAATCCTTTCAAGCTTTCTTACGTGATTACCCTCATATTCGTTCTTTCTGCGGATATCTTCCCTTATACTGTCGGCTGACGGAGCAGCGGAAACACGTCCGGCAGTCCTTGTAGATTCGGAACGGGTTGCCGCTTTGAACTGCATTGTACGTTCCTTTTCTTTCTGATACGGAGAATTGGGATTTACTTTTTTCTGACTGAAATTCTCTGCAATGGACATCTTCTTGCGTTCAAGTTCGTCACTTGCCTGAACTTCCTGTGACGGTTCAAAAAGAGGTGTAGCAGGCTTTGATGCAGATTTTTTCTTCATGGACTTTTTATTGCCGGAGCTGATATCTGAAAAATCGAAATCTTCTTCTTCCTCCTCTGCTTCTTCTTCCTTTGCCGAAAGTTTTGAAATGAAGAACACAAGCAGGATTATACACGGAATGATAAGCTCTGCAACTATTCCCGGAACACTTCTTGTGAATGTAATGAAACTTCCTAGTTCTGCATTTTGGGGATAACCCGTGCATACTGCCACAATTTTTTCCTTTGTGATAAGGTCGGTATTATCTTCATGACCGTCATAGTAAACCTGATATTTTTCCGTACCGTCCTCAGCCTGTACTATATTATATATTCCGCAGAGACGAAGATTATCAGGGTCGCCGGCAGGATAGCAAAGAACAAGGTCTTTCTGTGCCAAGCTTATACCAGCGGCATCTTTTGCAATAATTGCCGCACCCGCAGTCACGTCACTGATACCGTTCGTATCGTTTTCGGTGACGATATAAAAATATCTTCCGAGAAAATTCGGTGTTTTATTCTGCGAATATATGACATTCACTGCAACCGTTAATGCAATAAAAATCACACATATAATTGATATAAAGCATCTCAGTATGGAAAATCTTTTTTTCTTTTTCATAAATCAAACCCGTCCTTTTTTAATTTTTAATCCTGTTTATCCGTATCAAATATAACAATAACCTTATTATACCACATATTTACAGAGATTTCAAATATTTCTGATATTTTTTAATATTTTACTTTATTTTTTCTGATTCAGTATATATTTATGCTGACAGGATTCTTTTTTTATATGTATATATAAATAACTATATCATCAAAATAAATTAGACTGTCGGACGCTTTTCGTCGGTTTTTAATGTGATTTTTTGGAATATGTAGATTTCGTTGAAAAATATTTGTTGAAATATACAATTGCAAAAAGACAAGAAACATGATACAATAGTTAATATACCAATTGTAAAGTTATTTCCCTGATTTTCTTCATAAAACCATTTGTAAATCAGTGCAGATACTTTACATTCAGTAATACCGCCGTTTATTGTACGGCAGATTGGAGAATAATTATGTCAAACAAACAGGCAAATCCCCTTATGGAAAAAATCAAACAGGAATTCCCTAAAAGACTTCAAGCCCTCTACAGTGTATCACCTGAAGAAGCTTCCGACAAGCAGGTTTATCATGTTCTTTCTGCTATTATCGTGGAGATTCTCGGTGCAAAGAGACAGAGTTTTATAAATCATACTCATTCAGTAGGAGGCAAACAGATTTATTATCTGTCAATGGAGTTCCTCATGGGACGTTCCCTCAAAACAAGCATTTACAATCTTGAACTTGCAGACGACATAAAGTCAATGCTCAAACAGTATGATATAAACCTTGACAAGATTTATGAACACGAACCCGACGCAGGTCTTGGAAACGGCGGTCTCGGTCGTCTTGCTGCCTGCTACCTCGACGCTCTTGCAACAACAGGTTTCCCTGCTATGGGTCATTCACTCTGCTATGAATATGGTATTTTCCAGCAGAAACTTGAGGACGGCTGGCAGACAGAACTTCCTGACAACTGGCTCCCCGGTGGTTCTGTATGGCTCGTTCCCAAGCCGGAGCTTTCAATTGACGTTCACTTTGAAGGCGATTTACAGGAATACTGGGACAGTCAGTACCACTATATTTCGCACGTAAACTACAGCACTGTAGTTGCTACTCCCTATGATATGTACGTTTCAGGCTACGGCTCTGAGGGCGTTTCTGTTCTCCGTCTGTGGTCTGCAAAAGCACCTAACTTTGATATGGAAATGTTCAACATGGGTAACTACGACAAGGCTCTTGCACAGAACTCCATTGCAAACGCTATTTCAAAGATTCTTTATCCTAATGACAATCACGTTGAGGGTAAATCTCTCCGTCTCCGTCAGCAGTATTTCCTTTGTGCTGCATCAGTAGGCGATATCGTAAACAACCACATGAACGTTTATGGCACTCTTGAAAATCTCGCTGACAAGGTTGCTATCCACATCAACGACACCCACCCCACTCTTGCTATTCCGGAACTCATGAGAATACTTCTCGACGATTGTGGTTATACTTGGGAAAAGGCTTGGGATATCGTTACAAGAACATTCGCATATACAAACCACACTGTTATGGCAGAAGCTCTTGAAAAGTGGGACGTTAACCTTGTGAGAACAGTTATTCCGAGAATCTTCTCAATCATTGTTGAAATCAACAACAGATATTGTCAGTCACTCATGGAAAGAAACGGTCATGACAGTGCAAAGACAACAAGTATGTCAATCATCAAGGACAATCAGATTCACATGGCTACTCTCTGCGTTGCTGTTTCACACAGTGTAAACGGCGTTTCAAAGCTTCATTCCGAAATCATCAAGGAATCTGTATTCCATAACGAATTTGAAAATACTCCGGAAAAGTTCAAGAACGTTACAAACGGTATCGCTTACAGAAGATGGCTCTATCAGTCAAACAAGGGTCTTACAGACCTCCTCAGCGAAACTATCGGCACTAAGTTTATCAAGGACGGTGCAGAGCTTGAAAAGTTCAGAGCATTTGAAAATGATGAAACTGTACTCAAAAAGCTTATAGCAGTAAAGAAAGCAAACAAGGAAAAATTTGCAAAGTATGTAAAGCAAAATTCCGGAATCATTCTCAATTCTGACAGCATTTTTGACGTTCAGGTAAAGCGTCTCCACGAATACAAGAGACAGCACCTCAATGTTATGAATATTCTTGCTGATTACTCTTATCTCCTTAACAATCCCGACGCTGACTATACTCCTAAAACTTATATCTTCGCTGCAAAGGCTGCTCCGGGTTACTACCTCGCAAAGCAGATTATCAAGATGATTTGGGCTATTTCTGAAGAAATCAGAAAGAATCCGAGAATCAGCCAGAAGTTACAGGTTGTATTCCTCGAAAACTACTGTGTAACGCTCTCCGAGATTCTCATGCCTGCGTCAGAAATCTCTGAACAGATTTCACTTGCCGGTACAGAAGCTTCGGGTACAGGTAACATGAAGTTCATGCTCAACGGTGCGGTTACTCTCGGTACTCTCGACGGTGCAAACATTGAAATCANTGAAGCAGCAGGCGANNGCAATAACANTATCTTCNGTATGNNAACAGAAGAAGTTAACGCACTCNAGGCAAGAGGATATCACCCTANCGACTNCTTCAANAACNNCGNCATGATTCACGAGGCTATCGAGCGTATGTATCACGGCATCAACGGCTGTACTTTCAATGACGTTGCAAACTCACTCAAGAACGTTGACCCGTATATGGTTCTTGCTGACTTCGATGACTACAGACGTGCACAGAAGTACAGTACAGAGTGCTACAATGATACTATGAAGTGGGCTAAGATGTCACTCAACAATATCGCAGGTGCGGGAATCTTCTCCGCAGACCGTGCAGTTACAGAATATGCAGACAATATCTGGCACTTAAGATAAAATATATTTACCCGACTTAAAAAGGGGACGAATTAATTTTCCGTCCCCTTTTTTCTAAGTTATCAAAATAACTAATATTTCAGGAGTGAATTAAATGAAACCAATTTACGATACATGGAATTTAAACTATAAGTCAATTTTCGGTGCAATAAAACAGGGGGAAACCTGTGATTTTTCTATTAGACTTCCCAAAAATATTACGCTTGACTTTCCGCCGGTACTCGTTCTTTTCAGAACAGGCTTCAAGGAGCGTTTCCTCAATATGCAGCTTACAGAAGAAACCGATGAAGACCGTGTTTACACAGCAAGCTATACCGCACGATACACCGATGTACACTATTACTATTTTTCATACACAAGCGGAGGTATACGCCATTATATAAAGAAAATAAACTGTCATGAGGGAAATATAGATTTTGGCGACCTTTTCCAGCTTACTGTATATTCAAAGGACTACGAAACCCCCGATTTCCTCAAAGGTGGAGTTATGTACCAGATTTTTCCTGACCGTTTCTGCAAAAGCGGAAAAGTTCATGAAAATGTACCGTCTGACCGTGTTATCCGTGACGACTGGGGCGGTACGCCCCTTTACAAACCCGATAAAAACGGTCATGTGTGGAACAACGACTATTTCGGCGGTGACTTTGCCGGTATTCAGTCAAAACTCGGATATCTCAAAGACTTGGGCGTAACCTGTATTTACCTCAACCCCATATTTGAATCACACGAAAATCACCGCTACAATACCGCAGACTACATGAAAGCTGACCCGCTTCTCGGTACTAATGACGAATTTGAAGAACTCTGCAAAGAAGCTGAAAAGTACGGCATTTCCGTTATTCTTGACGGCGTTTTCTCCCATACCGGTGCAGACAGCGTATACTTCAACAAGTTCAACCGCTACGAAAATCAGGGTGCTTACAATTCAAAGGACAGCAAATACTATGAATGGTACANCNTTATCAATTACCCTGACNTTTATGAAGCATNGNGGGGNATCGACACTCTCCCAAACGTATGGGAAAACAATGANAGCTATACTGAATTTATATGCGNTGAGGAGGGCGTACTCAGTTACTGGCTCTCAAAGGGTGCTGCCGGNTACCGTCTTGACGTTGCCGACGAACTTCCTGACAAGTTNCTCAACAACCTCCGCAAGTGCGNCAAGAAATANANCAAGGACAAGATTGTTATCGGTGAAGTATGGGAGGACGCTTCAAACAAGGAAAGCTATGGTATAAAACGCCGTTATCTTCTCGGCGACCAGCTTGACTCCGTTATGAACTATCCTTTCCGTGAAGCTATAATCAACTATGTAAAGGGTGGAAATGTAAAGGATTTCATATATTCTGTAATGACAATCATCGAAAACTATCCGAAGCCGACAGTTGACGTTCTTATGAATTTCGTTTCAACTCATGATATTGAAAGAGCTATTAACCGTCTCGGCGGTGAAAACTGCGACGGCAAGGACAAGGACTGGATGGCTGAAAAATATCTCAATGAACATCAGTACAATCATGGAAAAAATCTCCTCAAGGCTGCTATGGCTCTGATGTTCTTCCTGCCAGGTGTGCCAAGTATATATTACGGCGACGAGGCAGGTTTACAGGGCTATAAAGACCCGTTCAACCGCCGTTGTTATCCGTGGGGCAATGAAGACAAGGAACTTATTGAATACGTTTCAGAGCTGAGCCGTGTAAGAAAGTCTATTCCAAATATGAAGTACGGCAGAACTTACTTTACTCTCAATGACAACGAAATTATTGACGAACGTGTGATTTCTTTCACAAGACAGGGCGACACGGACGCTATATTCTTTGTAAACAGAAGCGGTGACGATATTATTCTTGAAAATATAAGCGGTCTTATGCCGAGATTCAAGGATTTCAAGCCTATGTACGGGGATTTTGAAAACGATACTGTAACTATAAAGCCCTATGGCTATACTATAATTTCAGCCACATTCATAGACTGATTTATTAAATATAACGGTTCTGAAAAGAACCGTTCAGTCTGTCGAAAAACCCCGATTTNGGAATAGANATCGGGGTTGAAGTTTTGAGTANAATTANAAANAAAGAGTAATNCTTGANAAGAGAGGAAAAACGAAGTGAAAACGGAGGTCACC
>WFLZ01000273.1 GCA_009177225.1 Clostridia bacterium | reverse complement strand
CCTATAATTGTACAGAACGCAAATACAGCAGTTTCAAAAGCTAAGAACGGCGGTGCATAATTTCCGATAACAGATGAAAAAGCAGTCTGTACGGAAAAATCGTCAGACGCACATATTACAGTAACAGCCGTAAGCGTACAGCAAATTACGGTGTCGAAAAAAACTTCAAACATACTCCACATACCCTGCAATTCAGGGGAGTCGCTTTCTGCCGCACTGTGCAGAACAGGGGAACTTCCCAGACCTGCCTCGTTTGAAAAAATACCACGTCTTATACCGGTCGAAACCGCCTTTGAAACAGCATATCCAGAAATACCACCTACAGCCTGTCTGATTCCGAAAGCCTGTCTGAATATTTCAGCGAAAGCGTAAGGAATATTTTTTCTGAAAACAAAAAGAACCATTATACAGCCTGCTATATAAAACAGTGAAACCGCTGGAAGTAACATCTGTGCGGTTTTGCCGATACGTTCCGCACCTCCGCTTACGACAAGAAAAATCATAATAAAAATAATTCCTGCAATGACAAAACTATTTATATTCACACAGCTTTTCAGACTTTCCGTAAAAGTATTTACCTGTACCATTCCTCCCATTCCTACAGATGCAAGTATACATGATACCGCAAAAACAACAGCAAGTTTACGGCTTCCGAGACCGATGCTCAGGTAAGCCATAGGTCCTTTTGAATCTTTTGTACTGTATGTCACGGAAAGACTGTTTTCAGCATAAACAAGAGCCATTCCTAAAAAAGCAGAAACCCACATCCAGAATACCGCACCTGCTCCACCTGTCGCTACCGCCGTCGCAACTCCTGCTATATTGCCCGTACCCATAGCCGTGCCGAGTGACATACAGACAGTTCTGAACTGTGAAATTCCGTCGTTATTTTTGTGAGATTCCTTTCTGCCGTTCCTTATAAGAAACGGTATCATTCTGAACTGGACAAACCGGAGTTTTACCGTATATATCAGACCTGTGAACAACAGAAGAAAAATCAGACCTGCTCCCCATATAAACGAATTTATTTTGTCAAGAAAATCCGTCATAATAATTTACCTCCCGATAAATTTCCGCAAATTTTTTATTTTATAATTGCAAAAAAATGGTATACAGTAAAGAATATTTGTGGTATAATAGAAATATAACCACAGAGGAGGCGAAAATGAAAAATTATTTACCTGATAAAAATTGTCTCATGACGCTGAGAATAATTATAACTTTTTTATCTTTTATTCTGATTATAGCAGTACGGTATTTTATTACTGTTAAAATCCTTGTTATTTTAATAAGTACCATTATAGGTGCGGCGGCGTTCTTTATAATGTTTGCATACCTGCCGTTGTTTATGAAGTCAATCCGCTATACTGTGACCGAAACGGAAATTATAAAGAGCAGTGGTGTTATTATGAGGTTTCACCAGTCAGTGCATTATTCATCAATCCAGTATATTAATATAATTACTACTCCTTTTTCACAGTATACCGGACTTAATTTCATAGTCTGCTTTGTGTACGGCGGACAGCTCCGTCTTATGTTTCTCAATCACAAAGACGCAAGGGAAATTCTGAAATTAATGGAACATGAGGAGGTGTAACCGGTGTATCATGAACACCCTTTGAGAATTTTAAGATATTCAGCAAAAAATATATGGCTTCTTATTTTTCCGCTTCTTCGTGGAATAAAGACCATTCGTCTTGATACGAACAGACTTTATGCGTGGTTCAGAGGTTCATGGTTTGATATTGCCGTAATCGGAATTATCATTATGTTCGGATATATACGGTGGCACTTTTCCGGAATTGAACTCACTGATTCTGAAATTGTACGCTGGGAAGGTATTACCGCAAAAGTAAAAACTGTGATTCCTTATTCAAGTGTAAGCTCCGTTACGGTTGAAAAACCTTTTTATCTCATACCGCTGAGGGCTGTAAAAATAAACTGTGATACAAGTGCGGGAATGTACCGCTCGGCAGATATGCAGCTTATGGTTACGGGAAAATTCTGCGGTGAATTTCTGAAAAAAGTGCCTGATGTCAACGAAAAAAACAAGCTGGACGATATTCCCGAAACAAATCCGCTTTCTGTCCTGCTTTTTTCGGTATTCTTTTCAAGCGGTTTTTCGGGAACTATATATATAGCGACTTTTTTTCTGAAAGGCGGAGACATTGCCCACGATATAATAAACGTTTCGCTTGACCGTCTTACCGAAACAACCACAAAACTTACCGACAAACTGCTTATGCACATACCCTCTGCCGCTGTACTTGTCGGAGTTTTCTTTCTTGCGGCGTGGGTGATATCGTTTCTTGTGAACGTTTTTCGCTATATGGGATTTACTGTTGACGGCGACGAATATTGTCTTAAAGTTTCATGCGGACTTTTTAACCGTCGTGAATACCGTATAACCGCCGCACATATAAATTACACAGACCTGCGTCAGAATCTTATCATGAAATTTTTCGGAGCAGTTGCCGTAAATATAAGCTGTGCCGGATACGGTTCGGCAAAGAATCACCTGCCCGTCCTGCTTCCCGTAAAAAAAGAGAAAAATATTGGCAATAATCTTGAAAAAATAGGAGTTTTCAGCGGTGTGAAAAACGACTTCCGTCCTAAGTCAAACGGCTGGTGGCAGTATATATGGCAGCCTGTTATAATTTCACTGCTGATTTTTCCGGCACATATTATTGTAAAAAAATTAGTTCCTGAAATTTCGGAACTCACTTTTTTCTTTGCTATAATGTTTGAAATCCCTTTGATTTGGTTTGCAGTCGCAAAGATTACCGCCTTTTTTACAAGCGGAATTTCTATTTATGATGATAAAATTATGGTGAGATGTTCAAAGTGGGCAGGTTTTCACACTGTAGTTGCAGAACGTAGCAAGCTTGTAAAAATAGAATTACAGCAGTCGGTTTTTCAGAGAATAAGTGGAAAGTGTAGTATATGCCTGTGGTTTGGCGGTGAGGAACGTTCGCACTTTAAAGTAAAAGCCATGCGTGTGAGCGACGTTAAAAAAATTTCTGAAATGCTTGACTATAAAACAGGTGAAAGAATCTGATAAAAAATTAACACTTGACAAATGTACGGAAAAATGTTATTATATTATCGTGAGCAGACTATGCAGCAGCGGAAACGTTTTAGTTTATGAGGAAAGTCCGGGCATCACAGAGCAGGGTAACTGCTAACGGCAGCCGAGGGCGACCTTAGGGCAAGTGCAACAGAGATATACTGCCCTGTATTATGCGGGGTGATGGTGGAAAGGCGAGGTAAGAGCTCACCAGAGTGCAGGAGACTGTACTGCTATGTAAACCCTACCCGATGCAACGTCTATTGGTGCTTCATATCTTAACGCTTGCTCGGCGGATATGAAGTAATGACGGCTTGAGCCTGTCGGCGACGGCAGGCGTAGATAAATTGCTGCACACGACAGAACCCGGCTTATCGGTCTGGTCATAATGAAAAACTCCGTATTTAATACGGAGTTTTTTTGTCTATAACAGGTATATGATAAGAGCGGATACGGCAAGAATCATTACCACAGAAATAATAATTATCTTTTTTGACCTGCGTTTTTTTATTCTGTATTCAAGTCCGAGACGTGAAACATATTTTTCAGCCTCTGCCCTTGAAACTTCCGTCGGCAGTTCACGCACATTAGGTCTTAGATAGAAAACCGCCTTTTCAAAGTAAATACTGTCTGTGTGATTCACTTCAATGATTTTTTTGTTTACACCCTTAATCATAATAGCCCTCCTGAAATAGTTTTCAGGAATATTATGGGAATGTTTTTTTATTTTTATTCAGACTGTGCGGACAAATTTCTTATATAGTGAAAAAGATACTGCTGTGCAATACCTGCATTTTCCTTTGCAAATTCCGGAAAACCGTCCGGATAGTATTCTTCAAGAACTCGCTTTATCCATACGTCAACGGGAAATGCTTCTGTGCGGTGCATACCGAAAAGCAGAACACATTCCGAAACTTTCGGACCTACTCCGGAAATCTGTTTCAGTTCAGAACGTGCGTCATCAAGGGGCATTTCAGAAATTTCTGCAAGATTCACTGTGCCGTCAGCAGTTTTTCTTGAAGCGTCGCATATATATTTTGCACGGAATCCGCTTCGCAGATATGAAAGACTGTCCGGAGTTTCCTCAGAGAGTTGTTCCGGAGAGGGAAAAAGTCCGCCGTAATGTTCGCACAGACGGTCTATAATACCTTTGATTCGTGGAATATTGTTATTCTGCGAAATGATGAACGAAATCAGACATTCCCAGCTGTCCTGACGGAGCAGACGTATTCCACCCGCAAAACTGCACGCCTTTGAAAGAGTTTCGTCCTCTGAAAACTGTTTTTTGAGTTCAGAATAATCTGTCCCGAAATCGAAATAATTATACCATATATTCACAAAATCATTTTCTGTAGTATCATGAAAGATGAAATTTTCATTTCCGGTCTGGGAAACTTTAAGTGACGTGTTAAGAAATTTCCCCTCATATGTGCAGGGATAGTCCGAAGCGATTTTTTTCCAGCGGAAAGCCTGACCGCAGTCAAGTGTTTCGTCGAGGTCAAAGTCTTTTGCAGAAACAATGACATCATTTTCTTTTACACAATAGTCCATAATAATTCTCCTTTATGAAATTTTAGTGAAATGTCTTTGAAAGACTTGATTTTTCTATTAAATTATACTAAAATATTATTAATATTACAAGAGGCAGGAATGATTTTTTTGAGAAAAATTTTTTATATTGTTATGATTGCCGTTTTTTCAGGAGTTATTTTGTGTGACTGTGCTGAAAAAGTTCCCGAAATGGATAATTCAGCCGTTTTTTCGGTTTCAGATGAAATTCCGGAAACTGAAAAGGAATCATCTACAGAGAGCGTGACTTCTGTAAAACTTGAACACGCCGACGGGGTTTATGTGTACGACAACGCAGAACTTTTAAATAAAAAGGACTTTGATGAATGTAATGACTATGCTGAATTTCTATACAGAAATTATCTTATAAATACGGCAGTTGTCACAGCGTCGAACCTTGACGGTCAGAAACCGGCAGAGTTTGCTGAAAAGACATACAATGAACTTTATGACGATGATGAAAGCGGTTTACTTCTTCTGATTAACGACGATACAAATGTTGATTTTCTCTATAAAAAAGGAAACTGTGCCGAGTATATTTCCGACGATGATGAAAAGTCTGCTTTTTATACGGCAACCCGTGAAATAGTGGACAATGACTATAAATCGGCAGTTATCAGAATTATGAAACTTGCTGAAAGCTGTCCGCAGTATATTTTTGACAATGCAGGAATTTTCAGTGAAGATGAAAAAACAGAACTTATACAGGTTCTTGAAAACGGAAATATTTCTGTTGTTACAGTACACGGAAAAGCAGAAAACAAGCTTTGTGAAAATTACAGAAAACGCCTTTACAGTGACGGAAAGGGCTGTGTTATTATGATTGACAGTAAATCCGGAGAGATTTTTGCCGATTCAGACGGGAAATTTCCCGAAGGCTTTGACGACGTTCTTTCAGAAGCACAGAATAATAAAGTATCAGATTCATATATGTCTGCCGTGATGTCCGTTATCGACAAAATAAGACTATAATCTTCATTGTTCACCATTGACCTGTCCGTCTCATAAGAGTATAATATAACTTAACTATTTTTGCGAAAGGGAGGAATTTAAATATGAGTGAAAAGGAAATTTTTTCCGAAGTACTGGATAATCTTCCGGTTCTTGCAAAGGAAAATCCTGAGTCTGTCAAGAAAAGGGTAACAAGTCTGTTCTTTGATTTTCTGGAACTGTCTCATCTTTACGATTCGGCGATTGAAGTAACAAAAACTTATCTTAACATACTTGACAGTGAATTCAAAGTAAAATTTCAGCGTAATCCGATTCACACAATTGAAAGCCGTCTGAAATCTCCGCAATCCATAATAGGAAAGCTACAGAAAAAGGAACTTCCGCTTACTCCGTCAGCGGCAAGAAAAAATCTTCTGGATATTGCCGGAATAAGAGTGACCTGTTGTTATATAAGTGATATATATGCGATAGTTGATATGCTTTGCCGTCGTGATGATTTTACCGTGATAAAGAAAAAGGACTACATAGAGAACCCGAAACCCAGCGGTTACAGAAGTTATCATCTGATAGTGAACGTGCCGGTTTATCTGTCCACCAAGAAACAGTATGCACCTGTTGAGATTCAGATAAGAACCATTGCAATGGATTTCTGGGCAAGTCTTGAACATCAGCTTAAATACAAGCCGTCTGCCTCAATAACTCCGGAAATTTCCGAAGAACTGAGGGAGTGTGCCGAAAGAATAGCGGAAACGGATATGCAGATGCAGAGAATTTTCATGGAAATAAATGATTTGAACTGATAGTAAAAAATGACCTTTGCGGGTCATTTTTTTTTGCCTGAAAAAGTGGCTATTATACTGAATATGAAAAATACTGCAATGTTTGCTGTAACGATTGTTGCACCTACTGGTGTTCCGTAGAGGAGCGATACGAAAAATCCGATTCCTGCACAGATTACAGAAATCACAGCAGAACATATGATAACGCTTTTGAAACTCCGGAAAATTCTCATAGCTGTTATTGACGGGAAAATTATAAGTGCGGAAATCAGCAGAGAACCCACAAGGCTCATTGCAAGCACTATAATCAGGGACGTGATTATTGCAATTATCAGATTGTATGTATCAGCGTTTATGCCTGTAGCTTTTGAAAAACTTTCGTCGAAAGTAACTGCGAATATTTTATTGTAAAAAAGCACGAATACACAGAGTACCACAGCAGAAAGTACTGTACATAGCCATACTTCATGCTTTTGCAGTCCCATAATCGACGTTGAACCAAAAAGCGTGCTGCATACGTCTCCGGCGATGTTCGCAGACTTTGAAAACATATTTATAAGCATATAGCCGACTGCCAACGCACCTACTGAAATCATTGCAACAGCAGCGTCACCTTTTATTTTGGTATTCTGTCCCGTACGCAGAAGAAGAACCGCCGAGATTACCGTAAGTGGCAGGACTATTATCATCTGATTCGTAATACTGGTTATGGTCGCCACTGCCATAGCTCCGAAAGCAACGTGAGAAAGACCGTCGCCAATAAATGAAAATCTTTTAAGTACGAGTGTAACGCCGAGCAGAGAGCAACAGAGTGCCACAAGCAGCACGACTATAATGGCATACCTTACAATCGGAAACTGAAAGTAATACTGAATTTTTTCAGCAATTTCATTCACTCGGTTCACCGCCTTCCGTTTCAATAAAATCCATTCCTGTCTGACTGGTCAGATAGTTTTCCTTAGTGCCGAAAAAAAGCTGTTTTTTGCCTATATGAAGGATATGTGAAGCATATTTCAGTGCAGCATTGAGGTCGTGGGAAACCATTATAATTGTTATACCGTCACGGTTAAGCTTTGCAATAAGTTCGTAAAGGTCGGTTTGAGCTTTAGGGTCAAGACCTGTAACGGGTTCGTCAAGCAGGAGCATTTTTCTTGTTGCACACAAGGCACGGGCAAGAAGTACTCGCTGCTGTTGACCGCCGGAAAGTTCCCTGTAACAACGTTTTGCAAGTTCCTCAATGTGAAGCTGTTTCATGGTATTTTCGGCAAGTTTCTTTTCGACTTTGTTGTAGAACGGTCTGAAACCGCATTTTGCAAGACAGCCGGAAAGTACTATTTCCTTTACCGA
>WFLZ01000344.1 GCA_009177225.1 Clostridia bacterium | reverse complement strand
ATTCTTGACTGACCGGGTTTTCTTGCCATACAGAAGGTACCAACAACGATATCAGAACCGGCGATATCATCATAATTGTCTTCTTTCATATCAATATTGTGNGCGAGAGAGATACCGTGACGGATATCCATAGCTTCACCCTTTGCCTTAGCTTCGTTGATATCAACAAGAACAACGTCTGAGCAAGTGCCGTTTACTGCGAATGTATAAGCAATGGTAGCACCTACGTTACCTGCACCAAGAATAGAGATTTTGCTTCCTTTATTAGCTTCCATTTAAGAACCTCCGTATAGTTAGATTNTTCGCATANAAGAAACTTATCCNCATATGAATAAAGATTAGTTATGGGATTGTAATGCGAACTTATACATAGTATCANTATAACATAAAAACAGAAAATATCAAGAGAAATAATAATAATTTATTANAAATCGTAAAAACGCACAAAACAGAAGCAGTTTTANTGTGAGATTTTCCATATCTTATTGNTAAAAGAAATATCACTAAAAATTATCTATATCAAATTGTGAATAATATGCGGATAAACATGAATATTTTGGAAAATAATGAATATTTATTCAAACCCTCTTGACATTGGCGGTAATAAGTGTATAATATACTTATTACATGATTAAGTTCAGGAGGTAAAATTTATTATGGCTAAGGAAATTAAAAAAGTAGTTCTTGCTTATTCGGGCGGACTTGATACATCTATTATTATCCCGTGGCTCAAGGAAAATTACAATAACTGTGAAGTTATTGCTGTTTCTGCTGACGTTGGTCAGGGTACAGAGCTTGATGGTCTTGAAGAAAAGGCTAAAAAGACAGGTGCTTCAAAGCTCTATATCGAGGATTTAAAGGAAGAATTCATTCAGAATTATGTTTTCCCGACTGTTCAGGCTGGTGCAGTTTATGAAAACAGATATTTACTTGGTACTTCTTTCGCACGTCCGATTATTGCAAAGAGAATTGCTGAAATCGCTNTTGCAGAGGGTGCAGACGCTATTTGTCACGNCTGTACAGGTAAGGGCAACGACCAGGTTCGTTNTGAACTCNCTNTAAAGGCGTTTGCTNCTGATATGGCTATTATTGCTCCGTGGAGAGAATGGGACATCAAGTCAAGAGATGAAGAAATTGACTATGCTGAAGCTCATGACATTCCGCTTAAGATTAACAGAGAAACAAACTACTCTAAAGATAAGAATATCTGGCATCTTTCTCACGAAGGTCTTGACCTCGAAGACCCTGCAAATGAACCGCAGTACGAAAAGGAAGGTTTCCTTGAACTCGGTGTATCTCCCATTGACGCTCCCGACAAGCCCACTTATGTTACTATCCACTTTGAAAAAGGTATCCCGACTGCTATCGACGGCAAGGAAATGAACGGTACTGAAATCGTTACAACTCTTAACAAACTCGGCGGTGAGAATGGTATCGGTCTCGCTGACCTCGTTGAAAACCGTCTTGTTGGTATGAAGTCAAGAGGCGTTTATGAAACTCCCGGCGGTGCTATCCTTTACCACGCTCACGAAGTTCTTGAAACAATCTGTCTCGACAAGGAAACAGCAAGAGTTAAGCAGTATCTCGGAATCAAGTTCGCTGATATCGTTTACAACGGTCAGTGGTTCACACCTCTCCGTGAAGCTATGAGTGCTTTCGTTACTGAAACTCAGAAAACAGTTACAGGTGATGTTAAACTCAAGCTTTACAAGGGCAATATCATCAATGCAGGTGTTACTTCTCCGTATACCCTCTATGATGAGGAAGTTGCTACTTTCGACGCTGACGAAGTTTACAATCAGGCTGATGCTACAGGCTTTATCAATCTCTTTGGTCTCCCGATTCACGTTAAGGCTAAGCTCGACCAGAAACGTAACAACAAGTAATTTTTCAAGTTGATATAATAAATTTGCACGGGCAGGGTAACTCCTGCCTGTTGTAATTTAAAAGCATGATGAATCAAAGTCTGGTAAAGGAGGGTATTGAATATGAAAATTAATATAAAGAAAACTATAACTTTTTTTGTAATAGCCGGTATGATGATACTTACGGGCTGTAATGGTGGTGATTCTTCAAAAAAATCTGTTACCGAAAGTAATTCAGCTGAAATTTTATACACATCTGAAGCTGATGCAACTGAAACAGAATACATACCTGAAACTACTACAACCGAAACTACTACAACCGAAACTACTACAATTGAAACTACTACAACTGAAACTGAATATGTTTCCGAAACTGCTAAACCTGAAAAAAATTATATTGCCAATAAAAAAAGTAAGAAACTTCACAGTATTTACTGCGACAGTCTGCCTTATGAGCGAAACAGGGTTTATTTTTCGTCAATTGAAGAAGCAAACAATGCCGGTTATACTGACAATCATAAAGAATGTATGTCTGACTGATATTTAATGAAATTATAAAGGAGATTTAAAATTATGGCTGATATGATGTGGGCAGGAAGATTTTCCAAAAAAATTGATGACACTGTAAACGCTTTCAATTCGTCGATAGCCTTTGACGGTCGTATGTACCGTCATGATATACAGGGAAGTATTGCACACGCCACAATGCTCGGCGACTGCGGTATTATCACAAAAGAGGACAGTTTGCAGATTATCGACGGATTAAAGGGTATTTTGTCGGATATTGACTCTGGTAAACTGGAGCTTGACCCGAACGCCGAAGATATTCATATGTTTATTGAGGCAGAACTTACAAAGCGTCTCGGTGATGTCGGAAAAAGACTTCATACCTCACGTTCAAGAAATGACCAGGTAGCCGTTGACATAAGACTTTATTTACGTGACGAAATTCAAGAGATATATGACCTTGTAAAAAAACTTGCTGTAACTCTCGTAAATATGGCTGAACAGCATACAGAAACAATAATGTCCGGATATACCCACTTACAGAGAGCACAGCCGATAACTTTCTCACATCATTTAATGGCGTATGTTTTCATGTTCCTGCGTGACCTCGAAAGACTTCAGGACGTTTCAAAGAGAATGAATTACTGTCCGCTCGGAAGTGGTGCTTTAGCCGGTACTACTTACCGTACCAACAGAAAACAGACTGCTGAACTTCTTGGATTTACCGCACCTATGGCAAACAGTCTTGACGGCGTTTCAGACCGTGACTTCTGTGTTGAGCTTAACTGTGCGTTGTCTCTTATTATGACACATCTTTCACGTTTTTCCGAGGAAATAATAATGTGGTGTTCGTGGGAGTTCAAGTTCATTGAACTTGACGACGCTTTTGCTACAGGTTCGTCAATCATGCCTCAGAAGAAAAACCCTGATATTACTGAACTTATCAGAGGCAAGACAGGACGTGTCAACGGCGACCTTATAACACTTCTTTCCATGCTGAAAGGTCTTCCGCTTGCATATAATAAGGATATGCAGGAGGACAAAGAAGCTATTTTTGATGCAGTTGACAATGTAAAACTTTGTGTGAAAACTTTCATTCCCATGATTTCGACTATGAAAGTATTAAAGGAAAATATGCGTAACGCCGCTGCAAGAGGTTTCATAAACGCTACAGACTGTGCGGACTATCTTGTTAAAAAGGGTATGCCGTTCCGTGACGCATACAAGATTACAGGTACTCTTGTTGCACAGTGTATTGAAAAGGGTCTAACTCTTGAAACACTTCCGCTCGACGACTACAGGGCTATGACTGAACTCTTTGATAATGACGTTTACGAAGCTATAAATCTTGAAACGTGTGTCCGTGAAAGAAAATCAGAGGGTGGACCGTCTCCCAACGCAGTAAGTGAACAGATTGCTATTGCAAAAAAATCGCTTGATATTTGAATTTTATGAAGAAAAAAGATGTAATTTTTATAATGGGTCTTTCNATACTCANGGNCGTNATANGGATTGTCGGTGAGCTTNTAATGGGTCTGTGGATNGCGGTCGTTCCGAAAGCACATATTTTCTGGNTTGTNTTTGTTGTGGTTGTTACACTCGGAATAAGTGTATGGCATTCTCTTATTGAGGACGAATCAGACCTTGAAGACCCTAAGCGTGCAAAGTATGAACGCAAAAAAAACAAACGTAAAAATAAATAATTCGGAGGAAACAAATATGTCTGTAAAAATATATATAGACGGTCAGGAGGGTACTACCGGACTTAAAATACTGGAGCGTTTCGAGAACAGGAATGATGTCGAAATTCTCCGTATAAGCGAGGAAAAGCGTAAGGATTCAGCAGAAAGGGCAAAATTCATAAATATGTCGGATTATACTTTTCTCTGTCTGCCGGACGCTGCGTCAAGGGAAGCAGTTTCTTTTGTGGACAACGACCATGTAAGAATAATTGACGCTTCAACTGCTCACCGTACTAATCCGGCGTGGGCTTACGGTTTTCCGGAACTTTCACAGTCTCACAGAGATAAAATTAAAAGTTCTAACAGAGTAGCGGTTCCGGGTTGCTATGCAAGCGGTTTTGCATCAATAGTATATCCGCTTGTGAACAACGGAATTATTCCGGACGATTTTCCGGTGTTTGCATATGCAACATCAGGTTACAGCGGTGCGGGAAAAAAAGCAATTGCCGTTTATGAGAGTGACGAAAAACCATATGAATATAATAGTCCCCGTCAGTATGCACTTTCTCAGGAACATAAGCATTTACCCGAAATGCAGGCGATTTCAGGACTTAAGTATAAACCAATGTTCAACCCCATAATATGCGATTATTATAGCGGTATGGTTGTAAGTGTTCCGATTCAGACAAGACAGCTTGATAAAAATGTCACTGCCGAAAAGATTCATGAAATGTACTCAAAGCATTACGAAAATGCAAAGCTTGTTGAAGTCATGCCGCTTATGTCAGCAGAGGAACAAAAAGCGTTTTTCCTTGCTTCCAACACACTCAGCGGATTTAACAAAATGCAGTTGTTTGTTTTCGGAAACGACGAACAGATTTTACTGTGTTCACGTCTTGATAATCTTGGTAAAGGTGCAAGCGGTGCGGCAGTACAGTGTCTTAATATTATGATGGGAATTGACGAAACCACAGGTCTTGTATAAGTTTCAGACGGAGGGATTAACAATGAATATACGCACAATGAATATTTCAGATTATGACAACGTTTATGCTCTTTGGATGTCTTGCAGAAACATGGGTTTCAATAATGTTGATGACTCTCATGATGGAATAAAACGTTTTCTTGAACGCAATCCGTCAACTTGTTTTGTCGCAGAACAAAACGGTGAAATTGCAGGCGTAATTATCAGCGGAAATGACGGTCGCAGAGGTTATATATACCATATGTCCGTTGCTGAAAAATACAGACGATGCGGAATCGGAACAAAACTTGTGAATACCTGTCTTTCTGCTTTGAAAAACGAGGGAATAAGCAAAGTTGCACTGCTTGTTTTCAAATACAATGAAGTTGGAAANGNTTTCTNGNANAATCAGGGNTTTANTTTAAGAAACGATATTGCCTATCGGAATAAAGCTCTTTGTGAATTGGTGCGTATAGATACTTGACAAAATAGAGGATTATGGAATTGAAAAAAGTTAAAGGAGTAGTCTGATATGGGCAGACAATTAGTATTCTGGAAAAATACAGACGGATTTCATATGGACAGTCGGGAAATTTATATGAAGTTATGCAATGGTGAGAAAATTTCAGGACTGGAAAATCTTGACACGGACGGAATTTTGAAACGTTTAAGCAGAATTTTTTTGGACTGGTGGCTTGACGAATATAATTTTGAATCGGAAAAAGGTTCGTTTACGGTTGAAGTTTATGAAAATGCTGTAATTTTTGAATGTTCGGAAAACCTGGATTATAGCAGTCTCAATAAGATAATTGATATTATGCTTGAATTTGATTGTCCGCTTTATGACCCTCAGATTAATGTAAGATTTGATAATAAGGAGATGTAAAGAATGAATTTGAAAGAAGTTAAGGGAGTAACTTTTGTTGACGGCGGAGTATGTGCCGCAAAGGGTTTTAAGGCAAATGGTATACATTGCGGACTTGCTCACAATCCTCTCACCAGCACAGATGAAAATTCAGCCGTTGCAAATAATGCACTTCCGTCTGCAAAAAAGAAAAATGACCTTGCACTTATCGTTGCCGACAAGGAATGTACAGCGGCAGCGGTTTACACCACAAACAAGGTAAAGGGTGCACCTATCCTCGTAACTAAAGAACACATTAAAAACGGTACTGCAAAGGCAGTTATTGTAAATTCGGTAAATGCAAATACGTGCAATGCGGACGGCGTTGAAAAGGCTGAAAAAATGTGCAGTCTTGTTTCTGCTGAAACAGGTATTGACGAAAATGATGTTATAGTTGCCTCGACCGGTGTTATCGGTCAGATTCTTCCCATTGAACCTATCGCAGACGGCATGAAAGAACTTGCGGAGGGTCTTACTTATGACGGAAATTCAAGAGCTGTTGAAGCTATCATGACTACCGATACACAGGTAAAAGAAGTTGCTGTAAAGTTTGAACTCGGTGGAAAAACCTGCACAATGGGCGGTATGTTAAAGGGTAGCGGAATGATTCACCCTAATATGGCTACAACTCTTACATTCATTACAACTGATGTCGATATTTCTGCGGAACTCTTACAGCGTGCATTGAGCGAAGTTGTAAAAGTAACCCTTAACCGTGTAAGTGTTGACGGCGATACTTCCACTAACGATATGGTTTGTGTACTTGCAAACGGTACTGCTGAAAACGTTCCCGTAACAAAGGAAAACGAAGATTTTGAAAAGTTCATCAACGCTCTTTATGCAGTAATGATGAACCTTGCAAGAAAAATGGCTCGTGACGGTGAGGGTGCGACAAAACTTATTGAGTGTGTATGTTCCGGCGCTGATACCGAAAAGACTGCCGAAATTGTCGCAAAATCTGTTATAACATCAAGTCTTTTCAAGGCTGCAATGTTCGGTGAGGACGCTAACTGGGGAAGAATACTCTGTGCAGTTGGCTATGCTGACGCTGATTTTGATATAAATAAGGTTGATGTTTCAATAGGTTCGTCAAACGGCGTTATTGATGTTTGCAAAAACGGTGCAGGCGTGGAATTTTCNGAAGAAANGGCTAAGGAAATTCTCGGTGAAGAAGAAATTATTATCAATATCTCAATCGATGACGGTGCAGGAAAGGCTGTTGCATGGGGTTGCGACCTTACTTACGACTATGTAAAAATAAACGGAGATTACCGTTCTTAAGCGGAGGAAAGACAAATGGAAAAGATTTCAAACAGTGATAAGTCACAGATACTTATAAATGCACTTCCATATATTCAGAAGTACAACAACAAAATTCTTGTTATCAAGTACGGCGGTAACGCCATGACTAACAAGGAACTCAAAGACGCAGTAATGACGGACATCGTACTGCTTTCACTCGTAGGCGTTAAAGTCGTACTCGTACACGGCGGTGGTCCTGAAATTAACGATATACTCGGCAAACTCGGTATAGAAAGCCGTTTTGTGAACGGTCTGCGTTATACTGACGACGATACCGTAAATGTAGTAAAAATGGTTCTTGCCGGAAAGGTAAACAAGGAACTTGTACAGCTTCTTGCACAGCACAAGGGCAGTGCCGTAGGTCTTTGCGGAATTGACGGCGGTATGATTAAGGCTGAAAAACAGACAACCGACGACGGTCAGGATTTAGGCTGGGTAGGCAAGGTTACAGAAGTAAACACAAAACCTATTCTTGACGCTCTTGCAAACGGTAATATTCCCGTAATCGCAACGGTTGCAACAGATGAGCAGGGGAACACATACAACATAAACGCTGATACCGCAGCCGCAAGAATTGCCGCTGAACTCGGTGCGGAGAATTTAATTCTTATGACTGATATCGCAGGACTCCTCAGAGACAAGGACGACCCTTCTACTCTTATTCCGGAAGTAAATGTCAGTGAAGTTCCGTTCCTGAAAATGCAGGGCATTATTTCAGGCGGTATGATTCCTAAAATTGACTGCTGTGTTGAGGCGGTAAGACGTGGCGTAAACAAGACCGTTATCATCGACGGCAGAGTTCCGCATTCGATACTTATAGAGATACTTTCAAATGAGGGTATCGGCACACAATTTGTATAAAATTATAACACATAAACAGAAAATTTACTTATTTGCTTGTTCCTGATATTGATTTTATATTGCAAAGAGAGTTATAATTATATGGATAACTGTGAATTTGCCGTAATTTATTAACGGCAGTTAAGGAGAAACTTTTTGTTATGAACACAATGGAAAAATTTGATAAACACGTTATGCACTCTTACGGACGTTATCCTCTTGTTATGCAGAAGGGAGAGGGCAGACGCTGTACAGACGAGGACGGAAAGATATATATAGATTTCGGAAGTGGTATAGGTACAAATTCCCTTGGTTATTGTGATGAAAAATGGGCTGATGCGGTATGTACGCAGGTAAGAACACTTCAGCACAGTTCAAACTATTACTATACAGGCGTTCAGGCTGAATTTGCCGGAAAACTTTGTGAGACATCTGGATATGATTCCGTATTTTTCTGTAACAGCGGTGCGGAAGCAAATGAATGTGCAATCAAGATTGCAAGAAAATACAGCTTTGACAAGTACGGAAAAAATCGCCATAATATTATAACTCTCGTTAATTCTTTCCACGGAAGAACCATTGCCACTCTTTCCGCAACGGGACAGGACGTTTTCCATAATTATTTTTTCCCGTTTCTTGAGGGATTTATAAACGTTACTGCCAATGATATTGATGACCTGAAATCAAAGCTTGATGACACTGTGTGTGCCGTTATGCTTGAATACGTTCAGGGCGAGGGCGGTGTAAATGCTCTTAGTCAAGATTTTGTTAACTCGGTTTATGAACTCTGTGCCGAAAAAGACATACTTGTTATCGCTGACGAAGTTCAGACAGGTGCAGGAAGAACAGGAAAGTTTCTTGCCGGTGAACATTTCGGAAAAAAAGCTGATATAACCACTATGGCTAAAGGTATTGCCGGCGGTCTGCCTATGGGTGCGTGTCTCACTACCGAAAAATGCAGTGGCGTACTGTCGGCAGGAACTCACGGCTCTACTTTCGGCGGAAATCCGATTGCCTGTGCAGGTGGTCTTGCAGTTCTTGACAGACTGAACAGCGAGGGATTTCTTGATGAAATAAATGTGAAAGCTGAGTTTATAAGGAAAGAACTCGGAAAATGCAGTGAAGTTGAATCAGTAAGCGGACTTGGTCTGATGATTGGCATTAAACTTAAAACAAAAATTGCTTCGGAAGTTGCTAAAAAAGCCCTCGACAGAGGACTGCTTGTACTTACTGCCAAAGATAAAGTAAGACTTCTGCCTCCTCTTACTATATCAATTGACGAACTCGGAGACGGAATCAAAATTTTGATGGATATACTGGAGGAATGATTGATGGATTTAGTAGTACTTACAAAAGGAAACAAATATATTGTTGAGGATAAAAAATCAAGACTTCTTTATACTGTAAAGAAAAAAGGATTCAGTTCAAAATATGTGCTTCTTGATTCAAGCAATTATAACCTCTATACCTTATTGCAGACCGGCGAGGAGAGAAAACCGTCATTCATCATTGTCCTCAATGATGCAACGTTTATGACAATATCCTGCAAATCCCTGTTTCTTGACCCTACTCTTACATGCGAAGGAAAAAATATGTCGTTTACGCTTGCCAGCAAGGACAGACGTGAATTTACTATTTTAAGCGGTAACGATAAAAAGGGTTCGATAAGCACACGTTCTTCTGTATCAGGCGACTTACAGTATGATATAACTGTTGATGATAAGATTTTTGATGATTATATACCGCTTTTTGCTGTAATTATTGACAGGGCTTTCGGCGTTATGAACAAGCAGAAGTAATAATGAAAGGAATGGTCTACTATGAAACACTTACTTAAAATGCTCGATTTGAGTACAGACGAAATTATTGATATACTCAATCTTGCCGACCAGCTTAAATATGAACTTAAGCACGGCATTCCGCACCCACATCTTAAGGGCAAGACTCTCGGAATGATTTTCCAGAAAGCTTCCACAAGGACAAGAGTTTCTTTTGAAACAGGTATGTATCAGCTCGGCGGTTATCCGCTTTTCCTCTCGTCGCACGATTTGCAGATTGGCAGAGGTGAACCTGTTCAGGACACCGCAAGAGTTCTGTCCCGTTATCTCGACGGAATTATGATTCGTACTTTTGAACAGAAAGAAGTTGAAGACCTCGCAGAATACGGCAGTATTCCGATAATAAACGGTCTTACTGATTTCTGTCATCCTTGTCAGGTTCTTGCTGACCTCATGACTATACGTGAGTTCAAGGGAAGTTTTGACGGTCTGAAAATGTGCTTTATCGGTGACGGCAACAATATGGCAAACTCCCTTATTGTCGGTTGTCTTAAAGTGGGTATGGCAGTTTCGGTTGCTTGTCCGGAGGGATACCGTCCGCCGAGTGAGATACTTGAATTTGCAGAAAAATACGACAATTTCGAAATTACGGATTCACCTCTCAAAGCTGCCGAAAATGCAGATGTTCTTATTACTGATGTATGGGCATCTATGGGTCAGGAGGGTGAAGCTGAAATGCGTAAAAAGGCGTTTGCAGGCTATCAGATTAATGACGAACTTATGGCAGTCGCTCATAAGGACGCTATGGTTCTTCACTGTCTCCCTGCACACCGTGAGGAAGAAATTACCGAAAAGGTATTTGAGGCTCACGCAAAAGAAATTTTTGAGGAGGCTGAAAACCGTCTCCACGCTCAGAAGGCTGTTATGGTAAAGCTTATGGCATAATAAAATGCAGACAGAGTAAAATCTGTCTGCTCAGTCTGTCGAAAAAGTCAAGCAAGAGCTTGGCTTTTTCGCCTATCTGTGATATAATAGAAAGAAAGGGAAGGTGAAGGAAATGCTGACAACAAAAGGAGAAGAACGAGGACAGTATGA
>WFLZ01000100.1 GCA_009177225.1 Clostridia bacterium | reverse complement strand
TTATCGCAGTACTCGATACCGAGGTTTGAAAAAACAAACCGCTAAACAGAATATCATGTTCGCATTGGCGAATCTGTATCTGGCTGCCAGATTTTCTCCGTCAGTCTGATTCTGTATGTCTTTGCGTAAAAAACTGAATATTTCTCTGCTCACTCGGCATTTCTGCCGAGTGTTTTTCTTTGCTCTTCGCACTGATTTTTCATTATGCGGTGTTGCCTATATTAAAATATACTTCCATCTATTGCAAACTCCTGACAAAAATGGTATAATAAAGAAGGGTGAAAAGAATGCCAATAAAGCGTAAAATAAAAATAGAACTGAACTCAAAAGAAGATGCACTCGTTCATTATGAAATGGAATGGGGAAGGAATGATTCTATCAGTGTAATTTTACACACAAAATACAAAAACGAAAAAAGCCGTATAAAGCCGTATAAAGCCGTATAAAGCCGTATAAAGCCGTGAAAATGCGTGCAATGTGCGAAAATCTGCGGTATATAGCTGAATATTCAGTGGGATAAGTTGGAAAATCTTAAAATTAAAATTTTTAATGTGAAAAATAAAAAACCTCGATTTTGGAGTGAAAATCCAATTTCGAGGTTTTTTAAATTTTCTTGAAAAAATCGTTTAAGAACCATTTAAAAAGCATTTTAGCGTTTAAAAAAATGATACAAATGCCGAAAAATAGCGTTTAAATTGATTTTGAGAATTTTTAAAGGTTTTTGAAAATTCAGGGTTAAATCTGATTTTGATTGATAAAAATTGGGGTGGCAACTGGCAACTAAATTTGATGAGGGTGGCAACTGGTTGCCACCCTATTTTTTTATACAAATAGTAAAACGCCAAACGATTAATTTATTACTTAGTTATCTTTTAATTTTTCTGCTAAATCATAAACCTGATATAGAAATTTTGCTCTTTTTTTAGGGTCAAAAGATTTTATTATTTTGTCAATTTCTAAGGCATCATCACTTATGGAACCAGATGCAGTTGAGCTATTGTCATGTCCTCCTACGATTTTACTGTTTGTTACGTTGCCAGTATGTATGTTATTTCCTTTTTCCTGTTTATCCGCATAGCGTTCTTTGCCTGTGAGTAAATAATCAATAGATACTCCAAAGAATTCCGAAAGCAGAATTAATATTGAAGCACTTGGCAAAGAGCCATTTTTCCATGCTGTTGATTTTGAAGTGCTTACTCCCAATTTTTGAAGAGCAGCAGTCGGTGATAGCCCTTTTTTGTTACATAAATTTGTGAAAATATCATAAAACATAATCTTCCTCCTTGTACATTTTTACAAATTTCCGATTTTAGAATAAAAATGCTTGACAAATTCCGAAATCAGAATTATAATATAAATGGTGGTAATATTCAAGGGCATAAAAACCCATTTATATTTTATCACAAGTATCTTGAAAAGTAAACAGAAAGGAATGATTTTTTATGAACGAACTGAAAGTGTTCCAGAACAGCGAGTTCNGCAAGCTCGAAATTATGGTGATTGNCGAAAAGGAATATTTTCCGGCTACTNAGTGTGCCAAAAGTTCTTGGATATAAAGAACCGGCAAAAGCTGTCAGAGAAAAATGCAAAGGGGTGTCCAAAATAGACACTCCCACAAATGGAGGTATTCAAAAAGTCGGATATATTCCGGAAGGTGACCTCTACCGTCTGATTATCAACTCAAAGCTTCCAACGGCAAGAAAGTTTGAAAGCTGGGTGTTTGATGAGGTTCTTCCTGAAATCAGACGCACCGGCGTTTACGGAAATATCAACATTGAAGAAGTTATTGTGAAGACAGTAACGCTTGCAGTAAGTGAAACTGTAAAGGTTTTGATACCGTTTATGGAATCACCTGCTCCGGCAGTGACTAAAACGTCTGATAACACCGAACCGAAACGTATCAGAAAGAAGTACAGGTATACTACACCCAGTAAGATTTCAATGCTTGCTCCCGGACTCAAACAGAAAGTCGATGAGATGATTGTTTCAGGCGAATATTCGTGTCAGCAGATTGCTAATTTCATCATGAACAACAGCGACACCGAGATTTCAAAGATGGCTGTCAACCGATACAAACGCATCAACTTTATATAAGGGAGTGATTTCATGAAAGAAAAGAACGCTACTTCCGGGTATATAAAGGAGATTATGAAAGAGCGTGGTCTGAAGATAAAAGATATGGCTGAAAAAATCGGCTACAGTCAGGCAATGCTCAGCTATATGCTCAACGACGAGAGAACCATAAAAGATACGGATATTCTTCGTATTGCAAAGGTTCTCGATGTGACACCGAATGAACTGTTTGGCATAGGTTCAGACACTGAAATGCCCGTGGAAATCACAATCAGGGCAAAGTCTGAAAAAATTGCCGGTCTTTTAACAGAGGTAATTGGACTCAAAAACGGAAAGGGGTGATTTCATGACACTCGGACAGAAAATAAGACACCGCCGTGAAGAACTCGGCTACACGCAGACTGAACTTGCAAGGAAAACACAGACTTCACAGCCGTATATATCACGACTGGAAAAAGATGACTTCAATCCGTCAACGCAGATGATTATAAGCATAGCGGTTACACTTGGTGTAAGTATTGATTACCTGCTCCTTGATGCAGAAGAAAGGAGGGCAGGCTGATGCTTACAAAAATAAACTCTGACGGCACATGGAGCTGTCAGGGAGTGGATTTCAAAGAACTCAAAGGAAATANTTATGGGGCTTTGTGCAAGCTCCGTGACTATGAAAAATCAGGCTTNGAACCGGCNGACCTTGACAGAGTGAAAGAAAACATTCACATCGGTTCGTCAATCAATGGTCATATCGNTTTCGGAATCTNGAATGACTACTNCATTGCAGAAAATCCTGACGTTCCTTANCGNTATNCTGTNTGGAAGATAGGCAGCTTCGGAGTACGGGCAGGGCATTATTTTGATAACAGAGCCAATGCAGAAAAAAAAGTTTTTTGAACGTGCATACGGTGCAGAACCAAACAAAACTGAATACTGGAAGAGGTGAAGCAGGTGCAGTCAAAGATTTTAGAGCCTGTTCAGTATCTCCCTGCACACGTCTTTTCGGCAAATTTTGCCGATTGCTGCGTTGAAAAAGCTCACCATACGACAGTATGCTTTCGCTTTTTTGCCTTGCCCTCGTCAAAA
>WFLZ01000067.1 GCA_009177225.1 Clostridia bacterium | reverse complement strand
TGGCAAAAAAACAGCATCTTATTCGGAGTTGAAGAATACGTTTAATCAGTCACAGTCTTTGGAAAAAGAAGTATATAATTACAGAACAGAACGTATAAATTANTATCGTTCTCAATCTNAAAAANCAGNNGATAAATATTCTAAATTCGTGCTNTTCCATATAATACCTGAAACATTTACTGATTCAAGCTATAATAAAAATGTATTTGTTCTNGAAAAAAAGAATAAAATAATGTTTTCTTCAATTTTTTCAGCATTAAATTGTAATGAATATTCTGTTCCGTCGGCAGACGGCTTAAGATTTACCACAAATACAAAGGTACAATTTAATGATGAGGGATATATTAACAATAATGGTATAATTGAATGTTTTATTGATACAAACAGAAATGTTATTCCAGATAGCAATTTTCAACGCAGGGAAATTTGGGATATAATAAATAAAATATATCATAATTATGCTGAAATATGCAGAAATATATGGAATAATGAAAAAATATTTCTGTGTATTTCCATTGTTGGCTGTAAAGGAATGATCAGTAATAAGCATGAAGTTGAAGGTAGTATACAATACATAGGTGCGATTGACAGGGATAAAGTTATATGCGGTCCGATGATGATTGAAAATATATCTGATAAAAGTGAATCTGAAATTTTAATGAAAAAGTTGCATATAGAATACTTATTATCTATTGGCGTAAAACATGATACTCAGTTGGAAAACTTAATTGATGAGGTGCATAATATCTAAATAAAAAGGAGTGTTCTATGGAATACAGAACAGTAAAACCATTTATTAAATGGGTCGGCGGAAAAAGTCAGTTACTTAATGAGATACGCAAGAAATATCCGGAAAAAATAGAAAGATATTGTGAACCATTTGTGGGTGGTGGTGCTGTTTTGCTTGATGTTCTGGCAAATTTTCAGCCAAAGGAAATTTTGATTAATGATATAAATGCTGAACTTATGAATGTATATACGCAGATAAGAGATAATGTCGAATTTTTAATTGAAAACTTATCCGAGTTACAAGATTTATATTGGAAAATGGACGAAAATAGCCGAAAAACGTTTTATATGGAAAAACGCAAACGATTTAACTTCGGGATTCAGACAGACAATGTTTCAAAAGCAGAAATGGCATATCTTTTTATCTTTTTGAATAAAACCTGTTTTAACGGACTTTATCGTGTGAATAAAAAAGGCTTGTTTAATGTTCCGATAGGCTCGTATAAGAAACCGCTTGTTTGTGATGCCGGTAATCTGAGACTTGTAAGTAATTTGTTGCAGAATGTACAAATTATATGTGGTGATTACTCTGAAACAGACAATTTTATAAATGAAAATACTTTCGTTTACATAGACCCACCCTACAGACCGATTTCAGCAACTGCTTCATTTACATCTTATTCAAGCGTTAAATTCGGAGATGATGAACAGATTGCTTTGAGCAAATTNATTGATAGAATATCNGATTATGGCTCAAAAGTTGTAGCAAGCAATTCTGACCCGAAAAATTTTGATGAAAATGACAATTTTTTTGATACTATATACTCTGATTATAATATATTAAGAGTATCAGCTAAAAGAATGATTAACAGTAAGTCAAAAGGCAGAGGTAGTATAAATGAATTGTTGATTTTTAATTACTAAAATTTATGGAAAGGAGGAGTAAAAATGCCATACACTATCAAAGCAGAATGCCCGTGCTGTGGTAAAATTGCAGTNGGNGTTGACAAAATTGAGGAACTCTTTGGCTGGAGAACACCTAATGACAAAACAATTCCTCAGTCATATTGTAGAAAATGTCGCTCAGCCCACTGTAAAGCAGGTCAACCTNGCAAAGNAAAAGATTAAGTTTACTGAANTGTGTATCTGCCATCATAATATGGTGGTAGATGCACATATTTCAATTTAAATTAAAAGGTGTTTATATGCAGAAAAGCAGATACAAAAAAATGTCATATGAAGATAAATTTGACAGAAAATATGCGTGCTGGACTTTCAATCATAATGGGTGGAGAAAGGCTAAGACAGCGAACCGGAGAACAGCTCGCAGAAGAACAAAGGAAGAAACTATATATGAAATGAAATATGATACGGAGATATAATATATGGAAAAACGTAATTTTAAAGATTGGTTATCTCACTTTCGTGGAAGTATAGCTAATTATGAATACTATATAGATTTTGATAAAGTTTACAGAAATATTGAGTCTATAAAAATTGAACTTAATATTTTAAATTCTCTGATTGGTTCAAAGGATATTGGAACTGATTTTGAAAAGTTAGTTACCAAATATCCAGAGACGTTAAAATGTATTCCAATTCTTCTTGCAGTCAGAGCAAATGAGATTTATGTTATTGATGGAGACGGTGCATTTAATTACAATTTCAACAAAGCAAACTACAGTATGGAGCAGTATAAGATTTTCATGTATAAAACAGGCTTGTTTGAACTTCTGGAAAATCATATAATAAATAATCTGGTTGACTATGTAACAGGCGTTGAAACCGGTTTGGACTCAAACGGACGTAAAAATCGTGGTGGGCATCTTATGGAAAATTTGGTTGAAAGCTATATTATAAAAGCAGGTTTTGTAAAATATAAAACGTATTTCAAGGAAATGTATATCCATGATATAACTGCTAAATGGAATATTAACCTTTCGGCAATATCCAACAGCGGAAAATCAGAAAAGCGTTTTGACTTTGTTATTAAAACAGATAAAATGATTTATGGTATAGAAACAAACTTCTATGCAAGCGGTGGCTCTAAATTAAACGAAACTGCCCGTAGCTATAAGCAGATTGCTTAAGAATGTAAAACTATTGACGGATTTGATTTTATATGGTTTACCGATGGTTCAGGTTGGAAAAGTGCAAGGAATAATCTTGAAGAAACTTTTGATGTAATGGAGCATATTTATTCTATTAAGGATTTAGAAAACGGAATTTTAAATGAATTCAACTGAATATAAAAAGATAACCGATAACAGTCAAAAATAATCCAAACTGTTATCGGTTGTTTGATTAAATATGTAATCTTTCGGCTATATCACGCATAGCATTATAGAAAATTATATCAGGTGTCAATGATGTCAGTGGCGTGTATTCTTTTAGAAATGATGGAATTATTCCTTTACCAGCTATTTTNCCANAAATTAAGTGTTTGTTGGATNGTATTAACAACTAAATATTNNTGAATGTANNANTGAATATTCATNNAAAAATCAAATAAATGCAATATTAGAATTAAAAANGAATAATCCAGCGGATAAAGGTCCATGTGCAATGTTAATGTATGAAGCTATAATTAATGCTCCTACTTTTGAATGTCATAGTTGTATTGATAATCCTGAAATAATTTCAGATTATTCTATAGGAAAATACGGAAAAGCTGGTAATAGAATAATATCAGAGTTTAAGAAATAACTAAACAAGTTATTGTTGAATTCTTAGAGCCTGTTCAGTATCTTTAGAATAATACGGATAAAAGCTAAAGTGACCATTTGAAAAGAATTATGTAATTTACGTTCACAATTTTTCTAGAGACGACGGCATTTATCAAGCTAGCCAAAAGAACGTTCAACAATTCAGCGTTTTGGAAGAACAACAAATTTATGCAGTTCATTCCGCTTGACAACTTCAACTTCAGCATTTGAAATTTCCTTGACAGCATCAGCAAAGTTTTCACCGCTGTAGCCGCCGTCAACGAGAACTTTCTTTATGTCAGATAAATAATCCGTATTTCTGCAATAATAATCAATCATATCAACTGCACCCTTTCTGTCGTTCACATTTGCGGCAGTAAGCATAATTGTATGTGGCAATCCGAGAACATCAACTCCCATATGAAGCTTTATACCTGACTTTTTTTACCTGCATCATAGCCTTTGATTTCGGCTGTATCAGTATTCTGGACGCTTCTGGAATCGACAATTATCATTGTCGTTTTGTCTTCACGTCCGTTTTCCTTACGTTCCACTTCAATTAATTTATGCAGTATTTTATCAAGAAGACTGATTCCGTTTTCATTTTCCTCTGCCCATATGTCATAATGATACCGCACCGTTGTCCATTTCGGGAAATCATGCGGTATTGCACGCCATGTACATCCCTCTTTCAGTAAATAGAGTACTGCACAAAATATATCATATAAATCATATGTTGACGGATGCGTTGTTTTACGTACACTTTTCAAATCTTCTTTTATTATTTCAAATTGCTTTCTGCTGATATCACTTGGATATTCTTTTCTCATCATTTCACGGCTTTCATGGTTTTATTTATTCCATTATACCACTTTTTTCTCACTTTGAAAAGATACTGAACAGGCTCTAAGAATTCAACAATAACTTGTTTAGTTATTTCTTAAACTCTGATATTATTCTATTACCAGCTTTTCCGTATTTTCCTATAG
>WFLZ01000054.1 GCA_009177225.1 Clostridia bacterium | reverse complement strand
TGCATGGGCGACAAGTTTTCCGAAAGCGAATTTTTCAGAAAGTGCAAGATATTTCGCAACATCGTCAGATTTTATTTCCTTTGCGGAACTTCCACGTGGATTCCTCGTAAAGAATGCAAAAGTNTTTGCNCCGATNTCAATNGCCTGTTTNNCCATTGCCGTATAANCCNTNGANNNTGAAAGATGACNGCCTATATACAGCATAAAAAAATCATTCCTTTCATAAAGTAATGCCGGAAACAAAAAAAATTCCGGCATTTTCATATTATTCTATTGTAACTTTCTTCATAACCTGCGGTTCAAGGGGCATATCGTTGTAATTTGTGCTTACCTCTGCGATTTCGTCAACAACTTCAATTCCCTCTACGACTTTACCGAAAGCAGCGTACTGACCGTCGAGATGCGGAGCGTCCTCGTGCATGATAAAGAACTGTGAACCTGCTGAATCGGGCATCATTGAACGAGCCATAGAGATTACACCTCTTGTGTGCTTAAGGTCGTTTTTAACGCCGTTCGAGGAAAATTCGCCCTTGATGTTCCAACCCGGACCGCCTGTACCGTTGCCAAGAGGACAACCGCCTTGAATCATAAAACCGGGAATAATTCTATGAAAAGTAAGACCGTCATAGAAACCGTCCTTTACGAGTTTTTCAAAGTTCTTGCAGGTAATCGGAGCGATTTCCGGATAAAGTTCAATTTTGATTTTCTTTCCGTTTTGCATTTCAATAGTAACCATTTTTAACCTCCGTAATTCAATGAATTGTTATTTTTATTTCAGAAGGAATCTGATAATTTTCGTCTTTCTGACGTTTATTACCGGAACTCTGATTCTGATTTTGATTCTGATTATTTTGTTTTCCCTNGTTGTACTGTTCAAGNATAGACTTTCCCTGAGTTGTTTCNTGANTAACAGTTGTTTCGGCATACTCTCTGTTTTCGTCTGTTTCCGGCTGTACAGCGGTTGTTGTCGGTTCTGCCGTTCCTATAACTTCACCCAGCATATTGGTGACATACTCAACCTGCGGTTCTGTAACCTGCTGAACCGCTTCCGTTTGAACCTGATTATTATTCTGTTGAGGAGCATTGTAATTGTTGTTATTATAGTTATTGTTATAGTTGTTATTGTAATTATTATTACTATAGTCCGGCACGCTCTGCGATGTACTGCTTTTAACAGTCTTATTCCGCTTTTTTATAGCACTGTCAGTGCAGGATTTTCCAATCATCATAATAACCATAGCTATAATAAAAGCCACAATAAACGCAATTTGTCTATGTTTATCCACATTATCACCTGCCCGTAAAAAATTCAGTATATCTATTATACATAATTTTACGGAAAAAGTCAAGACATAGTTTTATGAGCTGTGATAATTGTATAACTGTGGGCATTTACTGTTATACGGCAGCCTTGTATGATTACATACCAATTCTTTCCATTTCTTTCAATAACTGCATTTTTGTTCATAATCATTTTACGACAATATTCAACAACGTCGTCAGTTTTTATTGACAGATTATTTCTGATACGTTCAATACCTAATTCCGTTGTATGAAGTTTGTCAATATTTTTTATAAGGTCATTCACTTTTGTTTCCTTTCATTTCAGAAACCAAATTCTTGAAAACGTCGCCACGTTCTTCAAAATTCTTAAAAATACCGTAGCTTGCCGCAGCAGGTGAAAGCACACAGCTTGTGCCGGACGGTGTTATTTCATGAGCAAGATTCACAGCGTCCTCAAGATGCGGAACATAGTGAACACGTTCGGGATTTACAAAATCCATATTCTGAATCATGTCAAAAATGCGTTTTCCCGAAGTTTCCATACAAATCACATTCACGTCAAAACCGTTCAGGAAGTCCACAAGCGAAGTATAGTCAATACCTCTGTCCATACCACCTATGAGGATAGTTTTAGCATTCGGAACGCTTTTCAGTGCCTCAACAGCAGTAGCACAGGCAGTTGAAATAGAGTCGTCATAATAGCGAACGCCGTCCACTGTGTTGACATATTCAAGACGGTGTGCAAGCGGATTGAACGTAAAAAGTGCTTTTTCAAATTCTTCCTGTTCGATGTAGAAAGCCGTTATAAAATAGGCGACAGCGATATTATAATGATTGTGAATACCTAACAGCTTTATTTTGTCAACAGGAATATTATAAATATTCTCTATACTATTATGATGAATATGAATTTTGTCAGCAATTCCGCTGTAAACGTAAATATCAGCGTCCGGATTTTCGGCAGATATTGTATATTCATAAGCCGCCTGAGTATATCCCGTACCAATATCGCTGTTAATCAGCAGACAGTCATGTTTTTTCTGGTGAAGATAGATATTTTTCTTTGCGTTGTAGTAGTTTTCTATAGTGCCGTAATGGTCAAGATGTTCTTCATAGAGATTGAGAAAAACAGCCGTTTCAGGCGAAACCGTCATATATTCAAGCTGGTGGCACGAAAGTTCACATACTATAATAGTATTTTCTTTAACGTCCTCCGCAATGTCGAAAACAGGAACGCCTATATTTCCGACAAGATATGTGTCTTTTCCGGATTCTTTCAGTATATGGTAAATAAGCGACGAAACCGTGCTTTTGCCCTTAGTTCCGGTAATTCCTATAATCTGCTCTCTGTAGACTGTAAAGANAACCTGTNTTTCAGAAGTTNTNTCGCACCTGAGTTCAGACGGNTGTTTTTNAAGAACAATTCCGGGTGACTTGAAAACAATGTCAAAATCATCAAGACAGTCCTGATAATTTTCACCCGTAATAATTCTGACATCTTCGGGAAGATTATTTGCAGTTTTGTCAACTGGATTAAGGTCAGATATTGCAACCGACGACGGAGAACAGTATTTGTTTAAAAGTCTGTAGGTAGACTTTCCTTCACGTCCGAAACCGAGTATGCAGACGGACTTGTTTTCAGTGTATTTTTTCAGATATTCCGTGAAATTATTCAAAGAAGTNTNTNCATTTCATTTAAAAGTATTTCCCTGAAAGTATCGGGAAGAAGATTTTCGTCATTGAAATATTTGCAGTATTCCGTATTTTTTTTATCAAGGTTTTCCGGATTATAGAAATTTTTCCGGTAGCTCTCAAAAAGCAATGGTAATTTTTCACCTTTATCCTCACGCATACGTACCGCAAGCGACACCGCAAGATTTACTTCGTCGATACTGCCGACACACTCAAATGGTTTATGGTCAGACTGTCCGATAAGTTCATTGAAATATTCGGACATTGAAGTATCGTTCAGCAGGTCTTTCCCGAAAACCTCCGTCAGTTCGTTGTTTGTCAGAAACGGTGACATAATCAGACATACAAAAAGGCATTTCGGACATTCCGTACACCATATATCAGGCGAAACTTTTCCACCGAGATTACAGCTTCTGAAAACCGGAAGATATTTTCTGTGGGAAGCAAACATCTTTGCAATCTGAAATTCCGAAAGCGGTCGCAGAAAGCTGAAATAATAAATTCCGGTGTGCAGATATTTTTCCTCATACAAATGAAAATCCTGCTCAAACTCAAAGCTTTTTGAATACTGGTGGTTTACACTCTGTCCGACAACAGTGCTTTCGTTTGCACTTGATTCGTTTGAAAGTACGATGTATTTCAGTCGGTTAAGATATGCGGTGATTTCAGCCGAAAATGCCACCACCGAAGAAAACGGCGTGTGACCGTTAAGATACCCCTGATTGTTGAAAGTTATAAGCGAACGGTCAAATTTCCGCTGTGCAGCAATAAGCGATTTGGACGGAAGTCCTGCGGTTTCGACGGTTGCAGTTATTGAATTACGCCTGTTTATTGAATAGCATTTACATTCGATTCCTGCCTGTGTAAATGTTTCAAGAGTAAGAGCGGAGTCTTTTCCACCACCCACAGCAACAAGACAGCCGGAAAGTTCCGGAAGTTCCGACGTACTTTCACTATTAAACTTTCCCGTGGGATTTATATTAATAAAATCATCATAATCTGCATTTATATTATTGANATAGAAAAATNCNCCNANACCGTTGAAATAAAGTTTTTTNCACCACTGCCCCTGTTCTGCCGTTAGTTCACCACATTCAACACGCATTTCCGGCGAACAGACAGCTTTCCAGTAACTTACAGCTTCAGCCATTCCGAGTGAAAAAGCAAGTCTTTCAAAGACTGAATCACCGGAAACGCTTATATTATGCGGTTTCGGAAAACTCCATGACGGTCTGAAATCAGCAAGCGACGGTATAGAAAACTCATAGCTGATATCAACCGTTTTTTCGCTTTCTGTTATTTTATACGACTTATATATAAATACGGGATATTTTTCCCTGAATGTCTCATATTTACCCATTATACCCTCCGTAAAAATCAATCAGTTTTTTTGCCGGCAAGTTCAAGATAATGAGATTTCAGAACTGAATAAGTTTCGTCTGAAAGGTCATGCTCTATCTTGCAAGCATCTTCAACCGCATTGTCACGGGGTACACCGAGAAGCATAAAGAATTCCGAAAGAATATTATGACGGTCATACATATGCTCCGCAATGTCACGCCCCTTTTCAGTAAGAGTAATATGGTTATCCCTGTCGACAATAACAAGGTCATCTTCTTTCATCTTCTTGAGGACAATAGAAACCGTCGGACGTGAATAGCCAAGATACGAACATATGTCAATTGCATGGACATCAGGCTGTTTTTTTGAAAGAATAAGTATGGTCTCAAGATAGTTTTCAACTGCTTCTGTAATAGCCATTTTGTTTCTCCTTCAATGTAAATTTTTATAAAAAATATTATATCATATTTTACAGAAAAATACAATAGATATTTTGTGAAAATTATCAGAAAATCAGTCTTTTATTTTGTAATTCATATATTCTGAAAAGACCTTGTATATTTCAGGATATTTATTTTTAGTGCGGACAGGCTTCATATTTTTGTCGGTGAAGCACTGCGAAGATTTTCCCGTTATACATAATTCACCGGTATTACAGTTAATTATATTATATTCCATATTCAGAATAACACCGTTGAACTTCGTAATAACAGGATAAACAGCAAAAGGTTCATCGAATGTAAGTGGTTTTTTATAATGACATTCAACTGAAAGAATAGGCACATACAAACCGGCTTCCTCTATTTTTTCATAAGGCAGACCTGCTTGTTCAAGAAAACTCATTCTTGCCTCCTCAAATATTCTTATGTAATTTGAATGATGCACAATGCCCATATTATCAGTTTCATAATAATATATTTTACGTTCATAAGGATAAATCTTATTCATAAACATCTTCTTTTCATTAATTTTTTTATTTGGGGACGATAAAGGGATTATAGGGAGTATAATAAGCTGTTTATATCTTTCACCGTAGAAAGACTAAAAACTATACAGTTTTTATAAAAATGATATTTATAGTCCCCATAAATTTTCGAATAATCTTGTTTTTGCCTATATATAGTCAAAAGCAACGGGGACGATAAATTTTTATCCTCACTCAAAAATTTATATCAGTTCTTTTCTTGCCGTATGTGTTTCAAGGTCAGCGAGCCTTGTCGGTATCGGGACATGACTTTCTTTTCCGACAAGTTTCATAGTGATTTTCATTGCTGTATCGAGTGAAATAAAGTTCCCTGCTGAAACAAAAACAGGTTTTACGCCGTCATGAGTACGCAGTACACGCCCATAAACTTCACCGTCACAAACTATATCCGTGAAACTTCCTGCCTGTAAATCGGGTTCAGCGTAGTCCAGTCCCTCACGTACACGGTAATAGCTTTTTGCAACGCCGACAGTGGCTTTTTTAAGATAGAATGAAGCGTGTGTAGCAATACCCATATGACGAGGGTGCAGAAAGCCGTTTCCGTCGAACATGAACAGGTCAGGACTTATATTTAACTTCTTTACAGTTTCAAGCACTAAAGGCAGTTCACGGAAAGCAAGAAATCCTGCAATGTATGGTACTTCTATCTTACCACTATACTGTTGTTTTTCAAGTACTTCATAGGTTCTGAAATCCGTCACCACTATACAACACACAGCATATTCCTGACCGTCTTTTGTCCAGTAAGCCAAGTCCACACCTGCAACAGTCTTTATATTTTCAATGTCAAAACTATCCTCAAGAGATATTTTTTCCCTTAGAGAGTTCTGAATATCAAGAAATTCCTGCTCATTCATGTTAATCGCTCCTTTTGTTTCCGTCTTTGTTAAACTGCGTGATTTTATATATTGTACCGTCCTTTTTATATTCAGTCACTTCTTTTAATACGCCGTTTTTGTACCACCGGTAATGATTTGCATAATGTTTACTGTTTTTTGTCAGATGATACTCTTCGGCTATCTGACCGTTTTTATAATATTCAAGCTGTTCACNNCANAGAATACCTTTTTTATATTCGTTTACTNTANGGATTTCGCCCGTAGAANAACAGAAATAAACTTTTCCAGTAAAGGCAGAAAAATATTTTTCAGAATACGCATATTCAAGATGTTGACCTGAAAAACGGAATTTATCATCAAACGGCTTGACATTCCAATGCACTTTATTGTCTTTCAGCAAACGGTATTTCGGGTTGTAGAAAGCGTTTATTTCAAGGTTGACCGGATANCCGNTTTCNTCAAANTCTGCCGATTTATAAAATACCTCACGGTCAGGATTTTTCCAGATAATTTTATGAAATTCTCCGTTATCATGAAATGATACCTCGTATTTATCATCAGGTTCATTGTATTTATAGCTGAAATTTACTTCACAGTTTATAGACTTACTGATTTTGTTTCCGTTTTCGTTATAACGGGTTGTCCGGCGAAAATATTTATTGTCATCTCTGTAACGCTCAAAAAGTTCTTTAAGCTGACCGTTTTCGTACCATTCATAAAGATAAAACTCACTGTACTTAAATAATGTATAACTACGCAACCGACCGCTTTTATAAAATTCAACATCCTCACCGTGATTATAGCCGTCTTTGTAGTAAGCATAATCCGAAAGCGTACCGTCGGGAAAAAGTTCATAAATAAGTCCAGTAACAGGTTTACCGCCTTTGTCCATAGGTTTATCAAAAAGTCTTTCATAATGATTGTAACCATTTTCCCAGTAGCTTTCATAAGTGAAGTCATCCTTCCAAAGTACGCCATTGGCTTTAACATACTCTGTGGACAATATTCTTGAAAAATCAAACATAATCAACTTTTAATCTGTGACACAACAAGTCCCTCACCGCAATAAATTTCACGGAGCTTAGGCTTTTCAATTTTACCGGTGGGATTTCTTGGAACTTCTGCAAAAATAATTTTGTGTGGTCTTTTATAACGGGGAAGTTTCTGACAGAATGAATTTATTTCATCTTCAGTACAGGTACACTCGTCTTTTACTGATATTATCGCAGCTGCAATTTCGCCCAGTCTCTTGTCGGGTAATCCTATAACAGCAACGTCCTTTACAGCAGGGTGACTTCTTAAAAAGTCCTCAATCTGTACGGGATAGAGATTTTCGCCACCGCTAATAATAACGTCTTTCTTACGGTCAACAAGATATATGAATCCGTCCTCATCTTCCTGAGCCATGTCTCCGGTAAACAGCCAGCCGTCACGGAGAGTTTCGGCGGTTGCCTTTTCGTCACGGTAATAGCAAGTCATGAGACCTGCACCCTTAACGCAGAGTTCGCCGACTTCACCACGCTTTACAGTATTGCCGTTTTCGTCCATAATTTTGACCTCCCAGCCGTATCCTGCTTTACCGATTGCACCGACCTTGTGTATATTGTCAACTCCGAGATGTACACAGCCTGGTCCTATTGATTCGCTTAAACCATAGTTTGTATCATACTGATGATTAGGGAAAAGTTTCTTCCAGCGTGCAATAAGTGTCGGCGGTACAGGCTGAGCTCCTATGTGCATAAGTCTCCACTGCGAAAGACTGTAATCGTCAATATTAACATCTCCCCTGTCAACAGCGTCAAGAATATCCTGAGCCCACGGCACTAACAGCCACACAATAGTACAGCCTTCTTCTGAAACAGTTCTGAGAACAGATTCGGGTTTTACACCTTTTAACAATACAGCCTTACTTCCGGAATACAGACTGCCGAACCAGTGCATTTTTGCACCTGTATGATAGAGCGGAGGAATACACAGAAAAACGTCGTCCTTTGTCTGTCCGTGATGATTGTGTTCGACCTTTGCGGAGTGTACAAGACTTTCGTGATTATGGAGTATTGCTTTCGGAAAACCTGTTGTTCCGGACGAAAAATAAATAGCAGCATTGTCGGAGTCATTCAGTTCGATTTCAGGGTCAGAACTATGACAGTTAGCAGTAAGACTGTCATAATGTTCCGCAAACGACGGACAGCCTTCACCCACATAGAAAAGCAGACGTTTTTTGCTTATTTCTTCGGCAATTTCCTCAACACGTCCTATAAATTCCGGTCCAAACATAAGTACGTCCACTTCCGCAAGGTCAAGACAGTATTTTATTTCATCGGCGGTATATCTGAAATTAAGCGGTACGGCAATAGCTCCGATTTTCAGAATACCGAAATAAATCGGAAGCCATTCAAGACAGTTCATAAGGAGTATGCCAACCTTGTCGCCCTTGTTTACACCTCTTTCAAGAAGCAGGTTTGCAAAACGGTTAGCCTTTTCATCAAAAACTTTCCAAGTTATTTCACGTCTGTAATGACAAAGCGGATTCGGCTCGATTAATTCGTACTCTTTCCATGTAACACGTTTTATTTCCGTAATTGTCGGATTTACCTCTACCAGTGCGACATCATCTCCGTACAATTCGGCATTTCTTTTTAATAACTCTGTAATTGGCATTATAAAAATTCCTTTCCTGAAAAGCTTTAACATTTAAAAGCTTAAAAGTGATAAAGTTATTTTACCACAAAATCATATAAAAGTAAATACCTTTTATACAAAAAAACTNCCGGATANCACAATNCNACANTCCATNAAATATTATAATCAGAATTTTTNTCCGCAGTTTTCGCAGAATACCTGACTCATTGCAGCAGGTTTTCCACACTCAGTACAAATCTTTATGTCCTCTGAAACTTCCGGTTCAGAAACAGGAGCAGTTTCGGCAACAGTTTCATCAACAGTTTCAGCAACTACCGGTTCGGGAGAAACAACGCTTTCTACTTTAGCACCACACTTGTCACAGAATTTCTGTGCCTTTGAAATAGTTGCACCGCAGTTACTGCAAGCCTGTTTGTCTTCAAGATTGTCAAGAATCTGACGGAGCTNTTCCACTCNTGCANCCTTGCTGACTNTCGTTTCAACAGCATTTGCACATTCCGGCTCAGGATTTTCGGAAATTCTGTCAAAATAAACCTTTCCTATGCTTACGTATGCCGAAGTAATTTCATTTTCAAGGGAAGAAATTTCTTTCTTGATTCGTGATTTTTCAGCAAGTTTNTTANNATTGTCAGAAACACTCTTTGCNCNTTTTTCAACAGTATTGCCGACTTTTCCGGCTAAATCCTTTACCTGTTCAAAAAAACCCATANTAAATNCCTNCATNGATAATAATATAATTATATTGTATCACAGTTTTTTGTAATAGTCAATAGAAAAAATTATTATTTTGTTATATACTGCAAAATTTCAGTGCATTGACCGCACGGAACGCTGCTTCTGAAAAATCACTGCAATTTGAAGAATAAAGCGTCATAATAGTATCATCAACAGAAACGCAGTCACCTACAGCATAGTTCATTACAATACCGGCAGACATATCAATAACATCGTCCTTTTTAAGTCTGCCTGCTCCGAGAATCAGCGAAGTCATGCCGATTTCCTCACTGTTTATTCCAAGAATTTTCATATCATGCACTGCACGGATTTCATAGCTGTACCTTGGTTGTGGCAAAAGTGAAACGTCGTCGCATATACGACAGTCACCGCCGTGAAGTCTTATAGTTTCACGGAAAACCTCAAGAGCCTTTCCGGAGGAAACGGCATTTTCAGCAAGTTTCCGACATTCTTCTGGCTTACCTTTTCCGGCAAGTTCAAGCATATTTGCAGTAAGTTCCATACAGATATCATAAAGTCTGCCTTTATATTTTCCCTGAAGAATTTCAACAGCTTCCTTTACTTCAAGAGCATTTCCGATATTATTCCCCAAAGGGCTGTCCATGTCCGTTACAACTGCACGGCATTTCTTTCCGGCTGACTTTCCTACGCTTTCCATAAGTCCNGCAANTTTTTNTNCGTCACTGCGTGTTTNCATNAACGNTCNNGAACCGNATTTAACATCAAGAAGAAGGCAGTCTGCATTAAGTGCAAGTTTTTTGCTCATTATACTCGCACATATCAGCGGAATACTATCAACAGTAGCCGACGCATTTCTGAGAGCATACATTTTTTTGTCGGCAGGACAGAGATTTCCACTCTGCGATATTATTGAAAAACCTGTCCGGCGTACTATTTCCGAAAATTCATTAAACGGAAGTTCTGTCCTGTAACCACTTATACTTTCAAGCTTGTCAATAGTTCCACCGGTATGACCAAGACCTCTGCCCGACATCTTCGGCACGGCAATTCCACACGCTGCCGCTGTCGTCCCTATTATAAGACTTGTCTTGTCGCCTACACCGCCCGTACTGTGCTTGTCTGCCGTAACCGAACCGATTCCGCTCAAATCAAGTATATCACCGCTGTCACGCATTGCCTCTGTAAGCGAAACCGTTTCCCGTTCTGTAAGACCGTTAAGGCGGACCGCCATAAGCCATGCCGACATCTGATAGTCCGGAATTTCACCGGCTGTATAACTTTCAACAAGCCATCTGATTTCGTCGTCTGAAAGTTCAGCGGATTTTTTTGTTTTGTTAATAATATCAATAGTGTTCATAATATTCCACCTCCTGTTATAATTATTTTACCATATCTTAAATAATTTTTCAAGAGCTTTTTTGAAAAAAACGTCATAAATCTACAAATATTTCAGTAAAACAAGACCAACCACAAACGGTACGCCGAGAATCGCACTTCCGCTTACATTAAAGAGATTCAGCGGAATATCTGCTCCGATAAATCCACCGTACTTATTGAGTATAAAAAGTGCGGCTGCTCCGGTAAATGCACCGAACGCAAATGAAAGTATTTTCCTTTCACGTTTCATATAGTAGACAAGCATTATCAGTACAACACCTGTGCAGATAAGTGTGAAAATTAAATCTGTCCTCATTTTTACAAAACCTTTCTTATAATAATATGTAGCCGAGAGCAAGAATAAGTTTCATATCAGCACCCTCCTTTGCAAGCAGGAACATAAGTGCAATGACAAGAAGTTTATCACTGTCAGGACTGTTTTCAAGAATACTGTCGATAAGCCTTTTAAGTGAATCAGGTGTTTTNTTATCTTCTTTCTNGAAATNAGACACATGAGNTTCACTGATATTATCNCGTNTGANAGGNGGTATATNTGCNTTGCGAAAATAGTNGCTGNNATATCTNCGCTGATTGTCAAATACCGACATCAGTTCACCTCCCTGTCTGTTATAAAATATCATTCAGCAGTCCGGTTTCCTTTGCTATGTTCCATACTGCCATAAGCTTGAGAAGTTTTATTGCCTTGTCAACTTTCTGCTGTCGTTCCTCTTTAAGATGTGGTTTAAGAGCGAGAAGAAGTTCTGTATTCTTGTCACTCTGCGAGAACATCCCCATAAGTTCAGTAATTTTCATAATCGAACTTATATCGGGAAAACTTCCGTTTTCCTCACCGCAGTTATTTTCATCATTTCCGTTTTCGCTTTCAGAAGATTTTGTCTCATTCATAAGTAACTGTGCAAGTTCGGAAATCTGTTTCATGCTTTCCTCGTCTGAAAGCAGTTTTCCTATTTTTTCCATTGTATCGTCCACAGAAAAGACCCCTTTTTATTATTCACCTGAAAGTTTTTTATAGAGAGCTTTTGCCTGTGGTGTACTCATCATTTTTTCAACAAGTTTGGGATTGTTTACTGCCTGCTGAAACTTCGCTGCGTCGTTCTTGTTCATAGCAGAAATTGCACTGTCAAACTTTCCGGCTTCAAGTTCTTTCTTAAGTTTGTCGGGGGAAACGCCTATTTTCTTACTCACCGCTTCAAGAAGTCCGCCGATTTTTTTAGGGTCAATATTATTATTATTCATAATTACCTCCATAAATTCGTTTTATATACTTGCAATTCCTGATTTTATATGTTATAATTAAATAACAAATTTTCCTGATATTTCAAGGGGGCTTTTTTATGCGTATAATAGTCATATCAGACACTCACGGAAACTATTCCGCTATTGAGAATGTTTTTCTCCGCAATACCGACGCAGACTGGTTTTTCCATCTCGGTGACGGCGAGCGTGAACTCGACCGTTTTATTATTGCAAATCCGATGTTTTCACAAAAAATCATTCATGTTGCCGGTAACTGTGATTACTGTAGTTTAAGTCACGACGTTTTCACTCTGCCTGTTATGAATGCTAAAATACTTGCTACTCACGGTCATATGCACGGCGTGAAAAGTTCACTTGAACCGCTGAAAAAACTTGCAATACAAAATAGTTGTAATATCATTCTTTACGGACATACTCACGAACGTTTCATGAGATGTGAAAACGGTTTGTATATCATGAATCCGGGAAGTGCGTCGTGTCCCCGTGACAGCAAGCCGGCATCTTTCGGACATATAGACATATCTTTTGCCGGCATAGTAATGAATATCGCTGATATCCCCCGTCTTAAATAGTATATTCAGACTTTGAAAGGAATGTGACAGTTTATGGAAAATAATTATTTTAAAAACCGTAAAATGCTCAGAAGATGTGAAAGAATCTATAAATTTATTTTTTTAGCTTATTTCATATCATGTGTACCGCCAGCTCTTATATCGCTTATATACGGAACTCTGTACAGTGCAAGCGTTGACGATAACTCTACCATTTTTTTTGCTGCAACAATGATTTTACTGCTGGTAATTTTTGCAACGGGATATTTCAGTGTCTATAAAAAAGAACTAAAGTTCACATATATGTCTTTGCTGTTTGCAATTACTTTATCACTTGTGAACATCATTGGTGTCATACATATTTTAATAGGAGTAATTTCTGCCATACTGCTTAAATTCACAAATAAAAGTTATCAATATCTTGAACAGCAGGACGGTTTTCCGTACTTCAATGAGCGTTTCGAGGAAAACAAAAACAATCTGAATGAGTATATCAACAATAATCCGTATCAGCAGACTATGGAAAGATATAAAAATGCGTCCTCCGGAAAAATGGACGACATATAACAAAAAATTCCCTGCTTTCAGAAAGGAAACAAGGTCAGATTTTTAAAGGAATGTGACAGTTTATGGAAAATAATTATTTAAAAAATCTTAAAATGCTCAGAAGATGTGAAAAAATCTATAAATTTATTTTCTGGGTTTATTGCATATCATGTGTACCGACAGCTTTTATGACGCTTATATACGGAATTCTTTATAGTTCAAGCGTTGACGATAACGCTTCTCCTTTTTTTGCTATAACAATGATTTTACTGCTTGTAATCTTCGCAACCGGACTTTTAAGTGTCTACAGAAAAGAACCAAAATTCACATATCTGCCTTTGCCGTTTGCAATTATCTTATCACTTGTGAACTGCTTNGAGGATATGTTTTTTCTGNACGTTCTTNCACTGAACTCTATGGGTGGAATGCACGTTTTCATANCAGTAACTTCTTCCATACTGCTTACGTTNANACATAAAAAATATCGTTATCTTGAACAGCAGGACGGTTTTCCATACTNCAATGAACGTTTCGAGGAAAAAAGAAACAGTCTGAACGATTACAACAACAATAATCCGTATCAGCAGACTATGGAAAGATATAAAAATNCGTCCTCCGGAAAAATGGACGACATATAACANAAAAATCCCTGCTTTCAGAAAGGAAGCAGGGATAAAAATTATGTAGACAGGAAATAAGAAAGAGAAAAATGTGAAAAACAAAAATCTATTTTTGGGTTTTAATCAGTCAATTGTAACTATTTCGCCGTAAAGTTCACGGGGTGCACCTATAGCATTTGACTCATCTGTATCAATGTGCATTGCACGAGCGTACTTGTCGGAAACACGACATACAACGTCACCGAGAACAGCGCTTCTTTCGGGAGTTTCAACTTTTACCCATACAACCTGTTTGTCTGTAACTCCGAGTTCTTCAGCATCAGCAGGAGTGAGATGAATGTGTCTTTTTGCAACAATAACACCCTCTGAAATTTCAACTTCACCAGCAGGTCCTACGAGTTTGCAAGCACCAGAACCGGCAATATCGCCTGATTCCTTTACGGGTGCGGCAATACCGATTGAACGTGCGTCAGTAGCGGAGAGTTCAACCTGAGTTTCAGGGCGGACAGGTCCAAGAATTGAAACTCCTGCGAGTTCCTTTTTAGAACCTACTACTGTAACTCTTTCTTCACAGGCAAACTGACCCGGCTGAGAAAGGTCTTTTTTCTTTGTGAGTTCATAGCCTTTTCCGAAAAGGATTTCAAGATGTTCCTGAGTAACATGAACGTGTCTTGCAGATGTTTCAATTATAAATTTGTTTGACATTTTAAACATACCTCCATTGTTTTATGTCCGGCTGCTACCGGATATTCTAAATACATTTTACACCTTTTTGTAAAAAAGGTCAAGGGTTACACGGAATTTTCTGTGAAAAATAATGTTATTATATACAAACTATTATAAAAATAAAGACTTACAGAATAAGTTGAAGGAAGATATAATGGATATTTTTGAAGAATACCGGAATTTATAATAATACTGAGAGTATATATAGCTTATTGATTTACGTGTAAGTTTAAATTTTGGTTATTGCAATTTATACGGGAATATGATATAATGTATATGATAAAATCAGATGAGAGGGAATGATATTATGCTACAGGATATTTTGCCGAAAAAGCTTGATAATCATTATTCAGCAGACATGAAACCAGAAAAGAACAGCGTGATTTTTCATTTTAAGGGAAATGAAGTTCTTGTCAGCGAAAACTGCAAATCTCCGTTTCCGGTATATAAACTTTTCAGAGCGGAACATATTGTATATCTGTTTTCGATTGAAAACGTTAATTATTTTCTTGCCCGTGACAGAGACATTGAAGTTCCGGACGGGTATTTCTATAAAAATATAAAAACTCTCAGACATTCGGAAAATGTTAATCAGGAGGATTTTTTTGCACTCTTTACTGCATATCATCTTTCCGAATGGTATCGTTCAAATTGCTACTGCGGACGCTGCGGACAGAGAACCGAGCTTTACCGTGCAGAACGTGCCGTAAGATGTACAGGGTGCGGAAGGCTTATTTATCCACGTCTGAATCCGGCTGTAATTGTCGGAGTTACAAGCGGTGACAGGCTTCTCATAACAAGATATGTTCAGAACAGGGGTGTTTCTTATAATGCTCTTGTTGCAGGTTTTACGGAAATAGGAGAAACTTTTGAGGAAACCGTAAGCCGTGAGGTTATGGAGGAAGTCGGTCTTAAGGTAAGGAATATACGATATTACAAGTCTCAGCCTTGGGGATTTTCGGGCGGTATTCTTGCCGGATTCTTCTGCGAGGTTGACGGAAATGAAAATATAACTCTTGACGAAAACGAACTCAGCAGTGCTATATGGACTGAAAAGAAAGATATATCCGGTCAGCCCGATGACTACAGTCTTACTAATGAAATGATGATGTATTTTAAAAACTCCGTTTGATACATATTTATGTGTTAAGAAATAAAAAAGTAGTCATTATTTTTTATTTACAAAATGTTTATTGACACCGGTTTAGATTTGTGATAGGATAAATATATCAGAAATTATTCCGGAATTTTCAGAACATCAGGAAATATTAATTGTTTTTTTACAGCACTATATACAAAAATATTTTTTACTGCAAATATCCGAAACTTATAAATAACATTAAAATTATAAGGGAGATTTATTATGAGAATAAAAAAAATAATTGCTATGGTATCAGCACTCTGCATAATGTCAACTGTATTTTTTGGCTGCGGAAAGTCTGACGCTGTCAAAAAATATAACCTTGACCCGAAAAAACCCGTTGCAATTACTATATGGCACTATTACAACGGTGTACAGCAGGAGAATTTTGATAATGCTGTAAAAGAGTTCAATGAAACAATAGGACGTGAACAGGGCATAGTCGTTGAGGCATACAGCAAGGGAAGTATTTCGGAACTTTCAGAAAGTGTACTTGCATCACTCAAAGAGGACGCAGGTGCGGAAGCTGCACCGAATATGTTCGCAGCTTATTCTGAAACCGCTTATGATGCTGACAAACTCGGTTGTGTCGTTGACCTTTCGGAATATTTTACGGAAGAAGAACTCAGTCAGTATGTTGAAGAATATATAGAAGAAGGAAGAATCAGTGCGGACGGCGGACTGAAAATTTTCCCTACTGCAAAAAGTACAGAGGTTATGATGCTTAACCTTACTGACTGGGAGAAATTCGCTGATTCTGAAAACGTAAGTACCGACGACCTTAAAACTTGGGAGGGTGTTGTTGACACAGCGGAAAAGTATTATGAATATACTGATAATCTCACCCCCGATATTGAAAATGACGGCAAGGCTTTCTTTGGCAGGGATTCCGTCGCAAATTATATGCTTGTCGGTGCTAAACAGCTCGGTGCGGAGCTTGTCACACATAAAGACGGAAAATTCAGTCTGAATATTGATAAAACGGTTATAAAAAAACTTTGGGAAAATTATTATGTGCCTTATGTAAAGGGATATTTTACCGCACAGAGCCGTTACAGAAGTGACGACGCAAAAATAGGTCAGATAATTGCCCTTATCTGTTCGACTACAGGAGCAGCGTATTTTCCGGAATCGGTTACAATTGATGACGATTACTCATATCCGATTCAATCCCTTGTAATGAACGTTCCTAATTTTGAGGGAACAGACCCTTATCTCGTACAGCAGGGAGCAGGAATGGTTGTTACAAAATCAGAGGAAAAGACAGAATATGCCTGCACTGTATTCCTTAAATGGTTTACTGAAAAAGAACGCAATATTTCATTTTCAATCGGTTCAGGATATATGCCCGTAAAGAAAGACGCAAATGATGCAGACCTTATTTCAGCGGATAAACTTGGTTCGGAGGCAGAAGACCGTATGCTTCTCGGTGCTTTGAAGGTCGCTATTGACGAAATCAAGAGCTACAAGCTTTATACAGCTAAACCCTTTGACAATACATCTGATACAAGAGACTTTATAGGAGATTTTATTCATGAATCTGCTGTGCAGGCTCATGATGAGGCATATGCAAGAATAAACAGCGGTGAGGAGCGTGAAAAAGTTATGAATGACTATGTTTCCGACAGTGCATTTGAAGAATGGTATGAGCAGTTTTCTTCAGGTCTGCGTGAAGCATCGGGTCTTGAATAATGATTATACAGTTTGGAGAAATACATTATGGAGCAGAATTTAAACCGTCCGGCTGAGAAAACAGGAAAAAAACAGAAAATGCTTGTCCGTCTGCTTCTTCCAATGATGTTTCTGATACTGTTTCAGCTTATTACATTTTTTTCCGTTCTTGCTCTCGGCGGTGAATTTACTTTTATAAAAAAATACGCCTATGACACTCTTGTCGAGAAAACACGCAACAGAACAAGCTATGTTGAAAAAGAACTGTGTCAGAAAGTGACTTTTGTAAAAGAGTCGGCATCTGAAATAAATTCAATTATTATGGACAGACTTGAACAGGACGGCTCAGACATTTCACGTATTCAGACCGATAAGGAGTTTAACCGTGAAATAATCGAATCCACCGTTGACAGTATTATATATCTTATGCGGAGAAGTCTTTCCAATGATGTATATCTTATTCTGGAAACGGGCGACCTGTACCGTGACAATATGGCGGACGAAGCAAAGGCAGGAATATATCTCCGTGACCTTGACCCGTCTACCGATTCGGGTTATAATGATTTGCTTATGGAAATGGGTTATTCGTCTATTTCAAAAGATTTCGGGATTATCCTTGATTCGGGCTGGAAGGCACGTTTTGAGCCTGACCCCGATGATACCAAGAATTATGATTTTTATTACAGAACAATCAGAAATGCTCAGGAAAACAATGAACTTTCAATGGAAAAACTCGGATGCTGGAGCGGTTTTTCAAAAATTGACCATAACAGTATGGGAAGTATGAAATATACTGTTCCGCTTATCGCAGACGACGGCACGGTTTACGGAGTTCTCGGAATTGGTCTTACTGAAAAAACTCTCCTTGTCAACCTGCCACCGAATGATTTTGTAAGCGAAAGTGCGTGTTATGTTCTTTGCAACGGAAAGGACAATGACGATTATTTTAATATATGTATGCACTCCGGTGCGGCTTTCAACAGGCTCATAGGAACACAGGAAACCTTACGTCCGTCAAAGAAGCTTGATGAAAATATGTATGATTTCAATTTGGATTCAAACATTGCGTCCGTAGGGAATATACAGATTATGAACCTTTATGACGCTGAAAGCTTTTATGTAGATGAACAGTGGGCGTTGATTTCAGTTGCGGAAAAAAGTGATGTTCTGTTTGTTTTCACAAATCTTATAAAGATGCTCCTGTTTTCTGCACTGATTTCAGTTGCGACAAGTATTGTTGTAATAGTCATAAGCTGCGGAAACGTTGTAAAACCTCTTTCGGCAGTTATCAGGACAATGAATTCACAAAGGGAATATAATCAGGTATTACGTTTTCAGTCTACCAATATTTACGAACTTGACAAACTTACAAGTGCTATCACTCAGCTACAGATAAATGTTCAGAACTTTTCTTCTCAGGTTTCCAAAATGATTCGTATTGCTGATGTCGGACTTTGTACATTTATGTATGACAATATGGACGACAGCGTTTTTGTCGGACAGAGTATGCTGAAACTTCTAAATTTTCCGGTTGCTTGTAATGAAGATATTGTGATAAGCCGTCAGCTTTTTCTGGAAAATATAATTGCCACGGAAACAAGGGAAATTATTCGGGAATGTCTTTCGATGAATCCCGAAAATTCTGAAACGAGTTTTTCNAAGGAATACAGCATTGCACAGGAAAACGGCAGNAAAAGCTGGANGCGCCTGNGCGTTGTATGTAACANAAACAAGNCTATCGGCGTTCNTCAGGATATNACGAACACAGTACNTGAAAAACAGCGTATTGAATACGAGCGTGACTATGACGGAACTACAGGACTTCTCAACCGTCACGCATATTATCACAAGATAAACGAACTTTTCAGCCACCCTGAAAATCTCAAAGTNACNGCTTTCCTGATGATAGACCTTGATAATCTNAAATANGTAAATGATACATACNGTCATGATTTCGGAGATGATTAGTATCAAAACAGCCGCTACCGTACTTAAACAATATCAGAAATACGGCGGTATTGTTTCACGCTTGTCAGGGGACGAATTTAATGTTTGTCTTTCGGGTTTTTCCTCAAAGGAAGAAATACGTGATATTATTTCTAAAGTACGTGCCAATTTACTTGACAGCTATTGTCTGCTTTCCGACGGTACACATTATAAGATACGTGCAAGTTCCGGAATTTCGTGGTATCCGGACGATTCGACTTCGCATGAACTTCTTATGAAGTACGCAGACTTTGCAATGTACACAATCAAGCATACCACAAAGGGGGCTATTGCGGAGTTCGACATGAACGCCTATGCAAAGGATTCTGTTCTGATTACGGGCGTTGAGGAAATGAATAAGATTATTGACGAATGTCGTATAAGATATGCGTTTCACAGTATTATTTCAGCAAAGACAGGTGAAATCTACGGCTATGAAGCTTTAATGCGTCCGCAGTCTGCAATTCTTCATTCTCCGGCAGAACTTCTCCGCATTGCAAAAACCGGTGCTAAACTTTNTGACATAGAACGTCTGANATGGACAGAGTCTCTCAGGGCGTTCCGNAAGNAGANTGAAGCAGGAAATATTTCACATGGAACTCATATTTTTATAAATACAATTTCAAATTCCGTACTTGAACCATTTGACATTGACATAGTTGAACAGGAAAACATGGATTTGCTTCCATATATCGTAATGGAAATAATCGAAAGTGAAGATTTCAACGAGGAATACAACAGCCGGAAACTTCTACGTCTTGAACACTGGAACGCTCAGCTTGCACTTGACGATTTTGGAACGGGTTACAACAGTGAATATGCACTTATTACTCTCCACCCGAATATCATAAAAATTGACCGTTCGATTATAAGCGGTTGTGATAAGGATATAAGCAGACGTACTATTATAAGTAGTCTTGTGAATCTTGCAAGAACAAAANATGNGCGTGTTCTTGCGGAGGGCGTTGAAACGGAAGGCGAACTTAAAACAGTCATTGAAAGCGGCGTTGACTTGTNGCAGGGATATTTCATAAACCNTCCTNTTTTTGAACCTGTTCCCATTCCGCAGGGAATTATTGACAAAATTATTGAATATAACAAATCATAAAAAATTACTCCCTTGTCTTTTGCAGACACGGGAGTCAGTCTGTCGAAAAAGTCAAGCAAGAGCTTTGCTTTTTCGCCTACCTGTGATATAATAGAAAGAAAGGGAAGGTGAAGGAAATGCTGACAACAAAAGGAGAAGAACGAGGACAGTATGAAATGATCTGTATAGAGGAATTAGTGCCGAAAAA
>WFLZ01000082.1 GCA_009177225.1 Clostridia bacterium | reverse complement strand
GGTCTTACAAATCTTAATTCTGAAATCCTTGACAAGTCAAGCATGATTATTGATGAAAGAACTACAAGCAAGGATATTATCAACTACATAATCAAGACAAGCAGTGAAATGATTGACAATAGCTGTCTTACAAAGGATAAGATTCTTGGTCTTGGCGTAGGCGTTGTTCCGTCAATGTGGGGAAAACTGAAAATATTCTATAAAGACGGTGTACTTGATTTCAGCAACTTTATCGACAAACTGAAAAGTGGTCTTGATTTTGACATTCACTGCGGAAACGCTATCGGTCTTATGGCTCTCGCAAACAACGATTTNAGANTACAGAACGGTNATNAGACAAATCAGGNGTTTATCTNNAACGGAAATCAGGTGAATCTTGNNGTTGTAAATAAAAATGAACTCTCAAGCGACTATATTTCATATACTTCAACTATTGAAAAATATATCGTTGCTCCTGACGGAAAGCAGTATGAGGGTTATCCTAACGGTTCAGTAAAAGCTGAACTTTCAAGAACTGCCATGCTCAACGCTTTCTATGACATTTATTCAAAGGAAAAGACCCCTGTTCTCTATGAACTCACAGAGGGCGACAAGGGCAGAATAAATACAGATAGTGTATTTATGGCTCTTATGAGAGGGGAAGAAGCTGTTAAGACTCTCGTTGACAGTCTTATTGCAAAGTATGCTGTTCTTATCAACAATCTTTCAATCAGCCATTTTGCAAAGAAAATTGTTCTCCATAATTTCAAACTCAATGAAAAGCAGTTTGACTATGTAAAGAGAGAAATGATTCACCTTATAAGTGAAGAAATCGCTGACAGAGTTGTTCTCAGCAAGCTTGACGGAAAAAATAATTTCCTCGGAGGCTGTTCTCTTATCATTCAGGATAACTTCTATGTAAGAGGCGGTATGCAATAAAATATATTAACAGAACTGCCGTGCAGAAATGTACGGCGGTTTTTTTGTTCTTTATACCTGATTTTCTGCATATATATTTNAAANGGNGTGATAATATGGAAACNGAAGAAACAACTAAGGAAGAAATTACAGAAGAAAATTCGGTGACAGAAAAAACGGAGGACAGCACGGAAGAACTTCTTGAAAGGTATGACAGGCGTACCCGAAGAAAAGCCGACGACGTTCCGGCAATGCAGACTGTTGTCTGTATTATTACGGTGGTTCTGCTTTTCGGACTGAACGCATTTTATCCGGAAACGTGCGGTGAAATTTTTGCGAAACTGAAAGAACTTGCGTTCAGCAGTAATGAAATTTTTCCCAATCCCATAGACCTTATCACAGAACTGCTTTGAACGGAATAAAGATAAAAAACACTGTCTACAGCGTGAAATTTTCGTTTCTTTTATTTAATGCACTTATTTTTCTGCTGAGGGAAAACAGTGTTATCATGAATTTTTATGTGGTGTGCATTATTCACGAACTGGGTCATCTGTTTGCAATCGGAATTACTGGCGGAAAAATAAAGTCCGTTGTTTTCAGCGGAACGGGCGTTGTGATTACTCCGGAAAAAAATTCTGAATTTTTTGTTATGCTTGCAGGTCCGTGTGCGAATCTTGCCGTATTTGTTATATTCAGTATTATGGGTGTCGGACAGACTTTCCGTCTGCTCAATATGGGAACGGCTTTATACAATCTCCTGCCTTACAGACAGCTTGACGGCGGTTCTGCCCTCGCTTTGCTTACAGATGGAAGTCCTCACGAACGTACAGTAAATACAGTTCTGACCTGTATAAAAATTATGTTCTCGGTTTTTCTTCTGGGAATTTCACTTTTCTGCGGACGTGATTTTGTACCGTTGTTTCTTGTTTCGTTAATATTATTTGTATCTGAAAGAGGTTTGTCATGAAAAAAATATTTCTGACTGCAATTATGCTGTTGTGTACATCTTGCACTGTTCCCGAAAATTACGGACAGGCAGAAGAACCAGTTACATCGTATGTGCAGGAATATGAACAGCTTTACATTGATTCTGATACGGAATATATTCCGGTAAATTATATTAATCAGACCGGAATGTGGTTTCCTTATATGCACTTTGAGGAATATATGTACGGGAAAGCGGAAGATGAGTTCCGCACGGCTGTACGTGAAAAATTTTCTGAAGCACAAAAGGAGGATGTAAATACTGTTTATCTGCACGTTCACCCCTGCGGAGACGCTTATTACAGGTCTGATATTTTTCCGTCGGGAACATATCTTGACGGCGGTTATGACCCTTTTCAGATTATGCTTGACGAAGCTCATGCACTCGGACTTTCTGTTCATGCGTGGCTGAATCCTCTGCGTTGTCAGACAACAGGACAAATGCAGAATCTGTCAGAAAATTTTATTATAAAACAGTGGACGGAAAATCCAGATTGTCATTTTGTGGAAATTGTCAACGACCGTTGGTATCTTAATCCTGCATATGATGAGACTGTACAGCTTATCTGCGACTGTGTGGACGAAATAATAAATAATTATAACGTTGATGGGATTCATATCGACGATTATTTCTATCCAACCACAGACCCCGAATTTGACCGCATAG
>WFLZ01000066.1 GCA_009177225.1 Clostridia bacterium | reverse complement strand
TGCCTCCATATTGTTTCAGTAAGAAATATTAACAGTTCTCTCAGCCTGTTACCAGACTGAGAGAGAGTTATGTGTTAATTAAGTGGCATTCGCTACCTTAATGTCATGGTCATTACCTTTGCTAATCTTGTTACAATTATCATTACTTTCATTACTCATACTTGTTTTGAGCTTAATCCCGTGGAAGCCATTAACGTATGAATTGCCGTAAGGTACTTTTTTATAAACAATACCTTTGATATTGTATTTAACCTTGTCGAAGAAAGTATTTTTACCTATAGGCTCAATAGCATTAATATCACACCAATACAGATAATTCCTTTGAAGTTCTACTGAGCTTATAGTTCCGTTTTCGTCAATCTCACAGCAGTCATTAACGAATGACTCTATCATGTGAATTTTTTTCTTCTCCTGCTCCAGAACTTTCTTGGATTCTTCCGACATATTGAAATCATAGTCTGAGTTTATAAAGTTATTAAGATTGTCCACGGCAAGAGAAATAATAGAATCTGCTTCAGATAAAAGTCTTTCAGAAAATTTAGGGTTAGGCTTACCGTCATAACCTTTGATTTTTACTATGATAAGTCTGTTAAGAGTTGCATCGTCAGCATTTTTGAATTTTGGAAATTCATTAGATGCTGCTACACAAAATACTCTTGGTGTTACCGATATTTCATTGTGGTAAAGCAAGCGACCGTTGACTGGTTCACAGCTTATAACACTTTTGAATCCAGCGTCTTCTTTGATAGTACCTATAGTGGTATCTCTCGAAAGGTTAACACGTTTTCCGCCTGCATAGCTTGCAATAGCCTTTTCACTTCCGATTTTGTCAATGGCATTGGTAACAATATACTCGTTGCCGACACCACGTTCTATAATGTCACATNTTTTTGATTTTCCAGAGTCACCGTCACCAATAATAATCACCATTTTTTTAATGTCTCTTATTGATGATGAGGCTACTCCGATAGTGGTNAGCATAGATTTTTCATTTTCCTTGCCTATACTTGAATCAATAAAGTAATTGTACTCTTTCAGATTACGCTTGTCGGGAGATATATAATCTGCGGCAAGACGGTAATCGAAACAATATTTTATATCATGAGGTTTGAACTCCTGATTGATTATGTCGTATATACCATTATTGAAATTTATCAGGAGCTTATTTTGAGTTCTTGCGATTTCAAGGTCAACCTGAAGCCTTTCAGTATCAGATATACACTCAATAATATCAAGAATAAGTTTGTTGTTTACCTTATGCCTGACATTAGGAGCAATATGTCTCCTTACGGCAGAGCAGAGTACATTTTCGTCTGTTATAGCTGCATAATGGTCATTAAGTTTGAGATAAGGCTGGTAGTTTTCAAAGAATATATCGCCTCTATTAATCAGATAAGTTGATAGCATATCGTGATAATCCTGTTTTCTTGCAAGTTTACACATGTCATTACGCTTATAATTATCAAGCTCTTTACGGTTCAGCATTTGTATTTCTCCTCGTCCTTATTGTTTATCATTCTCATNAGTGNTTCATACTGACCTTCAATNTTGGTATGTACATAGNTACGAGCCGTAAAGTCTGTACTATAATGACCGAGCATAGCAGATATGTTCTTTAAGTCCATACCGTACCTTAGTGCCGTCGAAGCGAAACTATGACGAAGTTTATGAGGAGTGATGTCACTGCTTAAACCTGCGTTGCTGACCTGCTCCCCGAACCATTTACGGTAGGTTGACGGGTCAACAAATCCTCCAGTGCTGTTTGCAATGATGAAAGGATTATCAATAAGTCTAATGTTGTTTTCCTTAGCTTTTTCATCCTGGGAGATAAAGAACAAGTCAATTGATTTTTTGAGTTCGGGACTTATGGGGATAACACGCTGGGAGTTCTCAGTTTTTGTATCACTTTCATGAAGTACCGTCTTGTGCTTTCCTTTTGTCTCATTGTGATAATCATTTACCCTTTGTAAGCTGCGTTGAATGTCAAGGTAGTATATACCATTTTCACACTTAATGTCGGAACGTCTGAGAGCAAGCAGCTCTCCGATTCTTACACCTGTTTCAAGTGAGATACGTATTCCTATACTCCAGCGTTCACCGCTGCAAGCATTGAGAAGTTCTTTTTGTTCGCTGAGGTCAAGATATGTAATCTTAGACTTCTTAGTTTTTGGAAGAACTACATAATCTGCTGGATTGCTGAGAATAAGTCCGTTTCCTACCGCCTGTTTCAAAGCTGCATGAATCATATTGAAAATATTACGGATTGTCTTAGCATTTAATCCGCCTTGACCGTTGAGACGACCCGATTCGCAGAGATATTTGCAGTAGGTCTGTAAATCGTGTGTCGTCAAACGGTTCAATGGTTTTGTGCTTATTTCACTCTTAGCAATGTGTCTCTCAATGTATGTCTCATAGTTCATGCGAGTGCTGTCTCTTATGTTGATACAGTACTCATGTTTCCATTTTGTCAGCCATTCTTTAAACTGCATATCTGAATCAACAGATATACTGCCCATACGAATTTGGCTGAGCATCTCGGTCACCCAGGAGGCACATTCTTTGCGTGTTTTACCGTAGAAATATTTCCTCTTGGATTTCCCGTTGGGCTGAGGTATGGATACAACAGCTGTCCATTTACCGTCCTTACGGTGATAAATAGTGCCTTCACCATTACCACGTTTTGGCATATAAGCCACCATCCTTTCTAAAATATTCAGTTTTCAAGATACTATGTTCTTGCTGATTGTTTTACACCTTTTCGAGGTGTGATTATAGTATAGCATGAAAAAATAGATTTGTAAATAATTTTAACTTTATTTGTTGGAAAAATTTTGAATAATCCACACTTTGAAAAATAGTTAATATAAATAACGAGGTTTGACATATGAAATTAGATTTAACAGGAGAAGAAATAACTAAAGAAATACGTAAATTGACCAATGAGGAGAATAAGAAAGAAAAGATTCTTTATGGAGATATTGAAAAAGCTATAAGGTCTTTAAATGATAACCTTAGTACACATTATGAGTTTAAATATAATTCACTATCGACAAGAGGCAATAATACAAGAATAATGATTCCGTTTGAGATAAGTAATTTATTTGCTTCATTTGTTTCGTTAAAAAGGTTATTCAAAACATTTGATTTGGTTTCTCGTCGTGATTGTAATTTATATCAATATAACGGGACTAAGCACCCGCAGGAAGTAAATGATGATAATATTAATGCAATAGATTTAGAAGAGGTAACAAAATTTACTGCTTGTGTCTTGGAACATATCAAAAATTTCTCAGATATTGAAAAGCTGGTTTTTTCACAATATTTGTTTGAAGAGGGCGTTATACGGGTTTTTGATAAATATGACAATATAATAATGCTTGAAAGACAGTTTATATATTTTATTCAGACTGTTTATAGGAATTATAGTTCTAATTTTGAGAATCATATTGAGGCTCTGAGACTACAAATTCAAAACTATACAGAATTGGTACAATATGATTCAAAAAAAGAATTTAATAATGAAGAAAATAAATTTTTCTTAGATATATTCAGTAATATCTATATGAGGACTTATGATTGTTATGCAAAGTCTATCAATCATATTCTCTCGGTAACTCACAGTAAGGACGGGGAACGAAAGCCAATAGAAGAATTTATAAATGAAAAAGATATAGTCAATTACGGAATGTCTATAAATTCGTTAAACGATATTAAACTTGGTAAATCATTGACGGAAAAAAGAATTTCAAATTTGAAAGCAGATTTAAATAAATTTTATAGTGATACAATTAGAGTTAAGTTACATTATGCTGAGTTTAAAAAACAAAGAAATGTTTTTTATAACAGTGAAGAATTATTTAAAATACTTGAAGATAAGATATATGACCTTATGGAAACAGAAATTGATTGCTTAATTGATGAAGAAATTTCTATTTCAGATAAATTTAAAAAACGTAATAAAGCTATAAGACGAGTTTACTGCATGGGTGACATATATGGAATAAGCGGAGAAATTGATATGATTCTTGATAACTTTTATTTGTCTTTGGAGCATGGTGATATATCAAATAAATTTGATTTTTTAAGTGAACAAGATGATATTTTAAGAGAAAAAATATCAGACCTTAAAAATCGTTTTGATAAAAATATGAAGCAATATAAGCAGAATTTGAGTGAATCTGTAACGGATTATGTTGCAAAAAGTTTCGACCAGGGAATAGCTCCTATTCTTTCGGAACTCAGCAAAAGAGAGAAAGATAATAAACCCCGACCTATAATTTTTAATATTGATGATTAAGAAGGTTGGTTCCAAAATTCCAAAAAATTTTCAAAAAGTTTTTCTGTGAATATTTAATTCCAGATTTCCAAAAGTATTTCAAAAATTTATTGAAAAAATAAGCAGATGGAGAATGAAACCATCTGCTTTTGTATTACAGAAAAGTCTGCATTGATGAAATATCTTCTATTTTAAGTGACTCTGTAACATGAGCATACGTGTCAAGCGTAAATCCTACATTAGCATGACCGAGGAGTTTGGAGAGCGTTTTTATTGACATTCCCGACTCCAATGCTCTTGTGGCAAAAGTGTGCCTGAGACCGTGTACATTGACCTCTCGTATATCATGACGTTTAAGCAGATATTTAAAATATCGCTGAAATACACGAGGGTCGATAACTGTTCCAGTGGTTGAAGTGAATACAAAGTCAGTTTTGGGAAAATTGTTTCTTTTGAAAAATTCTTCTTGCTGTAATCTGTGCTTTGCAAGTCGTTCAGCTACATCTGGGAGTATTGGTATAATGCGTTTTGAATGTGGGGTTTTAGGTTCATTGATACAAAGCAGGGTTCTTTTTTCTGAACTTAAATCGGGATTTTTAATACGGTTAAGTGTCTGATTGATTTTTATATAGCTTTGTCCGCTGAGGTCGATATGCACATTAGACCATGTAAGACCGAGTAATTCTCCCTGGCGAACACCTGTATATAAAGCCAGCAGTATAGCCATTTCAAGTCTTTCACCCTTTATTGCTTCTTGTAACTGTTTCTGTTCTTCAACAGTAAAATAACGCATTTCCTTTTTCTTATTCTTAGGTACAACGGCACAGTCAGCAGGATTCTTGGGAATCATATTAAGAGATACGGCTTGTTTGAGTGCCTTATGCAACATATTATGCAGATTCTTTATCGTTTTGGGGCTAAGACCGCCTTTTCCATTGAGTTTGCCGTTTTTCAACTTTTCGTTATAGAACTGCTGAATAATTGTTGTGTTTAAATCACAAAGTCTATATCCTCCGATAGATTCTTTGATATGTTTGTTAACATATGTGTCATAGTTGACGTATGTAGTCATTCGGATTTCGTTTTTACTGTAGGTTTCAAGCCATGTACAAAGCCAGGAATAGAGTGTTGTTCTGCAAGGTTCTATGTAGGTATTTGTTTGTAATTGATTGAGAATTTCATTTACTTTGTCAGAAACTTCTTTTCGTGTTTTACCGTAGAAATATTTTCTTTTTGATTTCCCGTCAGGACTTGGGAGGGACACAACGCCTCTCCAGTGTCCCTGTTTATCCTTGTATATTGTACCTTCATTATTTCCTTTTTTAGCCATATTATTATACTCCCAAGAGGAAGTCTCCATAATCTTCTTCGCCTTTGACAGCCTTGACAGTATCTGTAATGAGCGAATAATCACAAAGCATATCTTCGATTTCGTCGGCGGTATAACCATAATCAAGAAGCATAATAATATCTTCCTCGTCAACGCCGTAACAGTTGCACATATCCAGGAGGAGCTGTTCATGCTGGTTATAATAATCATCTTCCCAATCATAATATCTCATGAAAGAAGTGTATCTGAAATCTTCTTTGTTCTCAAATTCAGAACGTGAAATAATGCCATTGTTGTCAATTTTGATAATGTCACCGTGAATGATTTCAATTTTTGTATATGGAAATTTATGTAATCCAACTTTTTTCAGTGCGTTTTTCATGATAGATTCTGTTGAGGCATAAACATAAAGTCCCAGCATTTCAAAGTAGAGCAGGCACATAGGATTACTGCCTTTGATGATATACAATGAATTATCCTCGTCAATAATTGTAAAAGTGAAGTTGCCCTGTACCGTTTCAGCCATATTTTTCAGACTGTTAAAGTCCAGTTTTTTCTGCTGTTCAATAAGCTGAACTGCAACATAGCTGTCTGTTTCGATGTGAGTAGCGGGCAGATTTTTTTCTTTGCGAAGCTCTTCGTCATTATATAAAACACCATTGTGAGCAAAAGCAAATTCCTTATCCGCATGACCAGGAAAAGGGTGATTGTTTTGATTGAATTTCTGATTTCCTTGCGTAGTTAATCTGGTATGTCCCATAATCGCTGTTGTACCGTTGGGAGCATTGAAGTGGATTTTATGAGCAGGCTTGGGACGTTTATAAATTGTCACCCTTTTATCCCTGATGTAAGCGATTCCAGCCGCATCAGTTCCACGTTCNTCTGCTGCATTANCGANTGCCTGNGTAAGTTTTTTCAGGACTTTGTATGGTACGATATGNTTGTAGTCAAGCCNGCCGNANAANGCACNCATAATTAAAATTCCTCCGTTTCTTCAACTTTTTCGTTGATGTAAAGATTTCTTTCNTTGAAATACTGAATTANCTCANGCTCAGTAATTCNTGCTACAAACTCAGACCATGAAATTTTTGAAATTCCGTCATCGTCCATAAGAATGGCAAGTTCACAAATCTTATTCACCAGCTCCAGTGTTGCGATAAGCGTGTTGTATTTGAGAGTCCCCCTGAAAAGTCTGAACTCGATAGTGTGGTAGTTGCAGAGATTGACAGCGACATAGCGACCATAATTTTTCTTAGCCTTATCCATAATTGCTTTCGGTGAGTTTTCATATCCGTATCTCGCCGCCCATCTGTTCATAGCGTACTCGGAACGTCTTGAAAATTTCAGAATCNCATTCCAGTGATGTTCTACAAANTACAGGATTCTTGAAATAACCTCGTCCTGTNCGTCANGGTCAAGACCAAGACTGTCACGGTTTATGTGAATATGAAGTCCGCAGGTTGAAGTCTGATGTGAACGATAACCGAGAAATACGGCATGACGCATTATTTTCTCCCAGCAGAAGTCTTTATGATAATCTAATNACATCNGATGCGTTNNAATCTNCATGCCATCATCAANCGANCTGTCNNTTTTAATGTAGATATGNTCATCTTCTTCNTTTGCNATTTCNAGAAGTTCCATAGCATAATCGTCATCNTTGNCTGCTCCGTCGATTTCAAGCTCAACACCGAAATAACGGTTGCTGTCTCCATAGAAAACAGGTGCAGGTTTGTAGCTGTATTCGTGTATTGATGCGTTTCTGCGGATATTCTGATAGCACTCGTGACAGTAGTAACAGTCATCATACTCGTAGGCATCATCATTGTGAATTATACTGTCACACTCCTCACAGCGGGTGTAGTAGTTTTCAAAGCAGCTGTGGCAGAGGCAGGTGCTTTCATCGCTGTGTATATCATCGTCCCATACGATTTCTTCACAGCGGTCGCAGACTGTTGTGTATCTGTCCACGCAGTCCTCGCAGATTGGCTCGCCGTAGATTGTGTCGTAATCATCACCCTCGATGATTTCACCACAGTGAGAGCAGTAAATTTTTTCTTCCATTTTAAATTCCTCCATAAAATAAAAATTGCCCTCCCGAGATTAATCGGAAGGGCTTTGTTGTGTAAGTTAATATTCTTCTGCTAAAAGCATTGTGCTGTATTCGATGCTGTCAATGATATAAACTTTTGCTGTAACAGGTTTACTGCACGAAATGAAGTAGTTCATGCAGTATTCAGGCTGTTCTGATGTGTGAGTGATTTTCTGCAATATACCGACTGATTCAAATGTAAACACCTGAAGATAATCTTTCAGTTCAGGCATTCTGTCAATACACTTCCACATAAAAAGCTGGAGTTCAATCGGTATTTCCGCCTGANCTNCCTTTGTGATANAACGCTGGTTGTTGAACATCTTCTGTCCTCCTTTCGCTGATTTGCTATGCTCCTATGTCCCTACTGTAATCAACAGCAGAGCTTACTGTAGCACTTCAATAATATANAACTGAAGAAAAAANGTATTACTTTTTTACAGCACNACATAANATAAAGATAAAAGGTATTACCAATAAACTTGAAAAATTCATACTNGATATTTGGATATACAGCAGTAACGAATGCTGATAAACATAAAAAGACAGAGGTATTACGATTACCTCTGTCTTGCAAAGTATGTTAAATATATAAAGTATAATAATTATATAAATAGATTTATTATAGTAATATAAGTATATATGCTATATAATAGATATAGATAGTATGCATAGATAATATAGTTAATACATATAACTATAGTGCGTATACAAATATAGTAATATATGTATATAAGTAAATATAATAATTATCATATGGNGGTACATTATGAGAAATGANAATGAAAAGAAGTCTGTCACAAAGTCCATTAAGATGTCACCGCANCAGGAACAGCAGATAAAGGAGCAGGCTGAAAAGAACGGCATGAATTTCAGTGAGTATATGCTTGACTGTGCTTTACACGGTAATCAGGGTATTACACCGTATATGGCGGTTAAGATGCAGGAAATGGTGAATATTGTGAAAGATATTGCGAATAGTCTTGATGAAAAAGATTATATTCGTAGAGAAGAATTAAGACAGAAAGTACATAATTTTGAAGGATTGTTTACATCTGTTTCGCCACGGGAAAAGTACAATAAACTTGAAAGCAACATCGGTCTTTTTGTAGAGGGAGGTTATGAGATATGGGAATCCTTAAAGTAATAAGAAATACGGACAGCGGTTTACAGTATATGTATAACGCTTTGAATTATATTATTTACGGGCATACGGACTATGATAAGAGATACAGTTTAAATACTGATATTGATAATGCTTATGAGCAGTTCTTATTGGTGAAGAGATATTTTTATAAGACAAGCGGAAACTCTGTTTTTCATTTCATCGTTACATATAATGCGAGGACTACATGGGGGGATAATATTGAAAAAGCTGGGTACATAAGTCGTAGTATTGCATCGTATTTTTCGGATAGATTTCAGATAGTATGGTGTATTCATAAAAAGTTCTGTTCTAAAAAATATGGCGGTTGTGCTTCTGTATACCATGCTCACTTTGTGATGAATTCTGTAAGTTACATAGACGGTAAGATGTTCAGTGGCAGTTATACAGAGATATATGCCTTTCTTGACTACATAAAGAATGTTACAGGGGATAAGTTCTGGATTGTGCAGTACGGTTCTGATAGGGACAAGCATTATGAAGTTAATGAATATGATGTGTAAGTGTAATCTGACCTGAATGAAGTTATATTTGATTTCAGCATTTTTATATATTTTCAGATAAGTCTGTGAGTAAGCTGAAAATACATCTAATTAAACAAGAGTAGTAATATAAAATTATCCCTCCATGAATAAAATGTCTATATGGAGGGATTTCTGTAATCTGCGACTGATGAACTAGAATTTATAAGATAATTAGTATTACAGTGGTAAAAAAATGCAGGATACATATATAGCAATAATTAGATTACTTCAAAAATTGAAATTTAATGAAATCTGTTCGTTGTATTAGACCCGTTCGAAAACCTAATTTGTTTCAATATTTTAAAACAAATAACAAAATTTGAACTATGTTTTTGGAGTTAATTTCTTTAAAAACTATTTGAAAAATTAGATTTTCAGAATATT
>WFLZ01000289.1 GCA_009177225.1 Clostridia bacterium | reverse complement strand
GCGGAAATACAAACAAATGGCTGTTTTTCAGAAGAAGTTGCTAAATGGCTTGCTTGGAATGTTGATATAATATGGATTTCATCTGATGGGACACCTGATATTCAAGATTATTATCGTCCAATGCTTTCTAACAGTAAATCTTCTGAAATACTTGAAAGAAATATCAGATATATTGTTAATCAAAAATGCGAAAGTGGAGTGGTAGGGATTCGCTCAACAATAACTGATTCGAATTATGAAAAGCAGATTGAGATGATCAAATACTTTAGTAAAATGGGCATAAAAAATTTTTGGGTAGATCCTGTATTTCCGTCAATTGGTGAAATAGAGAGTCATAATCGTTGGAAATTTGATATGGGGAAATTTATAGAAAAGTTTATTGAGGCTGTAAGGTATGCGTATTCACATGGAATGACATATGGTAGTATATTAACATGTAACTTTGATGAACCAGGAGAAGTTGCTTGTCGTGCATTACTTCCTGTTCCTCATCTTACAACTGACGGATATATATCTGCATGTGATATGGCGTTATTTGGAAATGATAATAATCATATGGATGTTTTCATTTATGGAAAGTGGGATGAAGAAAAAAAGAAAATAATTTATTANCAAGATAAAATTGATTATTNGCGTTNACNANTATATCAAAAATTGGAGTCGTGTTCAAATTGCTCCGTTGCTCCATATTGTCGTGGATACTGCCCAGGAGAAGTTACAAATGAAACAGGTGATATATTCGGATGTAAAACAATTATTTGTAATCCAACAAGAATATTATTTCATCGACTTACTGATGAAGAAAAGAAATATACTTTTACACACCCATAAGAGTATTGATAATAGTAAAGAGAAAATATATTTATAACTTTTAGTTCAGCAAGTGAAAAGTCTAAATAAATGGACAGATAATGTGATTATAATAATAACATANCAACAAAAGNTGAGGCAAAAGAGTTATATATTAAATAAAAAACAAAAGCAAGATGAGCATTATAGANTGTCAGCAGAAATTCAGCNAGAGAATANATATCGTNTAANGNGGCAAACTACTTCTTTTACCGTTCATCTATTTTATAGTCGCAAGACATTATTGAAGTGGAGAAAACATCGAAATATCAGTGCTTTCTCCTTTTTCATTTTCCTTCAAAATCGGCTTGGTCTTTTATTCTGAAAAAATCTGCTTACACAGTGTTGCTAATTAAGCACTCAAATTACGTATTTACGTTGAATTGATCACGATATCGAATCAATTTTGGATTTTGAAATAGTAAACTTAGCATACGAAAACTGAATAAGACTTCTGAAAAAAAGAGGGAGATTCCTTGCATACAAGCATGAGAATCTCCCTTTACTTATCAGTATAATTATCGGTAGGTACTGCGTGAGTTTGATGTTACTATTTAGAACGGGGATGGTGATAGCAAAATTGCTATGTCCGAGCCACTCCTGAATTGCTTTCATCGGAATATCGTTCGCAAGTAAAAGACTTGCACACGAATGACGGAGATCATGGAAACGCAGATGCTTCATTCCGTTTTTGGTAACAACATAGTGAAAGTGCTGCGTGACATAGTTAGGAGTTATCATTTTACCGAGATTATCACGGCAGATAAATCCGTCAAACTCCTTGTTATAGCTCTTACCACAAGTTTTTTTGAACTGAGTTTCCATCTTCTTTTTTTCAAGCAGCAGTTCCTCAATGTGAGGTATCAGCGGAAGTGTTCTTCTTGTGGAATTGGTTTTCAGCCTTGTCTCCACATAGAGCTTCATTTTGCCCTCGTCATCATAATCACTCACAATTTTACGC
>WFLZ01000128.1 GCA_009177225.1 Clostridia bacterium | reverse complement strand
CGCAAATGGAAAGCACGTTCTTCTGAAGCTCTCAACCAGTTTATTCAAGAAGCCTTTTTTNCTGTTACAACTGAAAATATTGACCATTGGTTTTCTGCATGCGGCTATTATTAATCTAAAGTGGAATTGCTGTAAACCTTATTTGTGGTATTATAAATTTTGAGTCTCAGCTTTAGTTTCCGAGGAAATCTATTATATATTTTTTTACTTTTTCAGGACTTTGTTCTTTATAGCTGAACATATTTTTTAGNNTCTTTNTNCAGNCTTATCTGATAAATCACCTGTTTCTTCATATTGTCTTATCCATCTATGTACCATGCTTTTTACTACTCCGAACACTTTTGTGTTCTTTTGTAAAGTGGATTGCCTATACTGTTCATAAAATAACCAAAGCTCCTCTGAAAAATTGGAGGAGCTTTCTCTTGTTTTTTTACAAACCGACAGGCTCTGCATTAAGTAGAGCCTGTTTTAGTTTTACTTATTTGTTTTCCTTACGGCGGATGATGCCGGAGGATTTAACAGCAACGAAACCAAATCCTGTTATCATTAATGCTCCAAGAGCAACCATGATATTTGTAAGGGAGTTGTTGCCTGTCTGAGGAAGGTTAACTTCCTGACCGTGTGAATCTTCGCCAATACCTGTTTCAGAATCAATGTCATAAACATCAAGAACGCTATCAGAATCGTCTTTCAGAATAATCTCATAGTGATTATTTGATTCTTCAACGATTTCTGCTGAAACAACATTGTGGTCATCATTTTCATGTTTTTCATTGTAGTCGTTTACTGACCAGTCGCAAAGTTCTTCATCAGAAGCAATGTGAGTAACTGTTGTTGTAGGAGTTGTTGCGGTTTCTGTAGCTGTAGTTGTTGTTGTAGATGTAGTTGTAGTAGTTGTGGGCTTTGTGTCTGTTGTAGTTGTTGTAGATGTAGTAGATGTTGTTGCTGTAGGTTCTGTAGTCACTGTGGTGATTGTTGTAGATGTTGTTTTAGGTTCTGTAGTAGTTTTAGATGTTGTGGATGTCGTTGTAGTTGTAGACTTTGTGTCTGTTGTAGTTGTAGTAAATGTTGTAGATGTAGGCTTTGTGCTTGTTGTGGTTGTTGTAGGTTCTGTAGTAATTTTAGATGTTGTGGATGTCGTTGTAGTTGTGGGCTTTGTTTCTGTTGTAGTTGTTGTAGATGTAGTTGTAGGCTCTGTAGTTGTTGTTGTGGTAAATGTTATAGATGTAGGCTTTGTGCTTGTTGTGGTTGTTGTAGATATTGTTGTAAGCTCTGTAGTTGTTGTTGTAGATATAGTAGTTGTGGGCTTTGTTTCTGTTGTAGTTGTTGTGGATGTTGTTGTAGGCTCTGTAGTTGTTGTTGTAGATGTAGTAGTTGTGGGCTTTGTTTCTGTTGTAGTTGTTGTGGATGTTGT
>WFLZ01000306.1 GCA_009177225.1 Clostridia bacterium | reverse complement strand
GGTAATTTTTATATCCAGGATAACTCCGTAATATATGATTCCAGTGCCTTCTCTTCTTGGAGAGAGAAGGTGGAAAACAATACAATTGACGAATTTTTTAAAAGTGATGAAATAAAAGGAATTACTATATATAATAATATGGTTATTTCCGATAATTCATCAGATAGCAACTATAAAATTTTCTTTTCGAGATTTTCAAATCAAATTAATACGGGGAAAAGGGAACTTAAACAAAAACTTTCTCCTTGTGCTGGTGAGGTATGTCAATTAATAAATGACTTTATCAATGGAATCAGATTATCCCATAGTGAGTGGTTTGGACTGATGCTCAATCTGATTCAACTGAGTGGTGGAAAACAGTTATTTATGAATATTCTCGAAAAATATTCGGAGCAGTATGGTGATATTCAAAGAAAATTTATACAAATGGAATGTGCTATAAGAGGAGATTACCATGCATCAAGATGTGATAGTTTTTGCCCCTATTCTGAAAATTGCAACCATGAATCAAATATGTGCTATACATTAAAAACATCGGGAAGAAGAATAGTTGAAATTGAAGATAATGTTCATTATAAATCAATAGATGATATGCGAGATGAATTATGTGAAAAGATAAAAAAATCATTGATTTTACCTGGCATCAGAGTAATAAAAGCACCTGCTGGAGCAGGAAAAACTTATGCTTGTTTACAGGCGGTAAAGCAATCAGACAAGCAGTGTATTATGGCTTTGCCTAATGCAAGAATTATGAAAGAAATTGAATACAAGGCAAAGAAAATGGGAGTATCTTGTATTTCGTATCCTGTTGTTGAAGAATTGCTTGATAAGCTGCCTGATGGGCTTTCAGAGGAAATCAGGAACGCTTATACGATTGGTGACGAAACGGCTGTAAACTTTATTTTACGAGATTCTCAGAATCCTTATGCAATGTCATACCTTAATCAAATCAGTACTGCACATAAATTCAGGGGACAGCTTGTTTTGACTACTCATGCGAGATTGTTGAATCTGAAAGAAGATTATCTCAGTACAAAATATGTGATAATTGATGAGGATATTTTACCTATAATAATGCAGACAAAATCAGTATCGAGAAATGAAGTGATTAGATTGATTTACAGCTTACAGAACAGCGAAGATTATATTGACGGAAGACTGATAAATAAGCTGAAATCAATTGTAAATGTGAATCAGTATGAATTTATTTCGGCTCTCTCAGATGACTGTATATCATATAATAAGTCTGTTCTAAAAAATCATATAGAATGTTGTAAATCAAATCTGTTTCAGTCATTATCAGCTGAGTGTTTTTATCATGATTCGGAAAGAGATGATATACTATTTATATATGAAAAGAAACTTCCTGAATGTAACTGTATTATTTTATCGGCAACAGCAGATAAAGAGATATATTCAAAAGTATTCAATGACAGACTGAGTGAATTTTATGATATGGGATATTTGAAATATAAAGGTGATTTGATTATTCATGCAGACCATACATACAGTCACGATTGTTTTAATCAAAATCCAGAACTGATGAAGGAAATATGTGAAAGACATTCTGATTGTGCAGTTATTTCTTTTAAGAAGTACACAAAATATGGAGGAATATATCTTGGTGCTGCACAGGGATTGAACTGTTTGCAGGGTCAGAATATAGTTGTAGCTGGCACTTTTCATAGACCTGATTATGTATACAAACTTTGGTATATGCAGATATTGGGAAGCATTCCAAATGATACAATAGCTAAAAGGAGAGTACAGAGAAACGGCTTTTTATTTCTTTTTATGACTTTCAAGGATTCATTTTTGCAGGCAATACAGTTATACATGATAGAAAGCGAACAGGAGCAGGCGGTTGGCAGAGCAAGGCTTGTTTCATATAAATGTAAAGTACATTTGTATTCAAATTTTCCTTTACTACAGGGACAAATTGATTGTAATAATTTACAAAAAAGTATGTACAAATACTGAAAATTATGGTATAATGAAATTATTCCAAATCGGAAAATAATAGAACGGGGTTGTAAAGATGGACAGTAATAACAATACTCCAAATTTGGTTTTTGAAAATTTGTCATCGGTTTCAAGTCAGCATACAAATAATGTAAATTATCCTGATATTAGCAAAGAATATGGTAAGCCTGTAACACCTCAGGACGTTCAGCAGGAAGTAGGTAATGATATAGTATATCGTCCTGGAATACAGTTTTCAATAAATGAACTTGGCGGAACATTGGATATTCCAGAAGATGTTGATGATATTGCTTATCCGACAGAGTTGTTTCCGCAAGCTCCCGTAATGTTTGTTGTTGAATCAAAAAACTCTATAGCACAGGAATCAGGCAAAGATGCCATAGGTGAAGATATTAAACGCAGTAAAAAAGCCACTAACATCAGAACTCGGATAGTTGCAAGAATGTATATCAGTAATGTGGTTCGGTATGATGAATATTATAAATTATCAGGGTTTTATCGCACATTACAGAATCAAATAATTAATTTTGAGTTTTCATTTGATACTGATAAGTACAGAGATAATTTTCGTCGGGCTTTTATTGATAATAAGGTTGACTGTTTTAATGATAAGATTAAACAGACGGATATAAGCCGATATTTGAAAATTCTTCTTGAAAGAAAAGCAATAAATGGCGGTTTTTCAGCAAATAAAACAGGTTTCTTCTACAACAATAATGTATTATACTTTGCATCTGCGGGATTTTGTGAGCGTTATCATCTTCCGAAGAGAATTAATAAGCATTTTAAATCGTATTCGACTTTTATGCCTGATATTATTTCGGAAAATTTTATTGATACGGCAAGAAGACATGAGGATAAGTTATTGTATATGCTTCTGAATATAATAAGAATTGCTGGTATATACTCAAGTTTGTTTAATATATTGGGGACTGCTTTCTGTAAAATTGTTGTTATAAAAGGTGACTATAATAAAATATCACCGTATCTGCAAGTATATGGAAGGATGATTGAAAGGGAAAAAGAACTGTCTGTAAATATGCAATCGGAATGTGCCATAAAGTTGATGTCAGAGTATAAGGATGACGTTTTTCTGCTGAATGACGATAAAAATGACTCAGACTATAAACGTAGAAATGGTGAGGAAACCATCAGGAAAATTGCCGAAAGAATTTCTGGATATAATCCTGATACTGACTTAGAAGAAATAAAAAAATATCCCTATGTTACTTGTGTTATAAGTGACAGATTGGGTTCTGTGCTTGACGGTAATTCTGTAATGATAATAGATGCTTCTACACTTACAAGAACGCTTGCGATAACTTCTTCTGATGTTGAAGTTATGCACAGATTTGATGAATATATGATAGACCATATTATAAACAATTGGAGATTTATTTATTTTTCTATAGATAAGAAAATAAAAACGTTTAGAGAACAGAAAAAGTTCAGATACGCATCATCAAATCATGTATATGCCATATGTATGGAGATATATAGCTATATGAGTAACTGTATAAAAGNATGCTCANANNNANCANTTGATATTANANAAGAAGAAATGTCAGATTACATAGAAAAAATAATTCGTAATTCGGAAGAAATAGATAACTTCAATACTATCGAAAAGGAATTTATCCATGTTCTTAATAAGGCTATTTTAAGTGATTCTCTTGATGAAAAANTTGAGNTTGTATATCATTCAAAATNATCAGGTTGCTATGGTGAAACTGGAGACTATCCTGTTATTTACAGNGTTNGCGATAAACTTTACATTCATGATAAGGAGTTTGATATACTTGTTTCAAGAATGAATATAGCCGATACTGCCTGTCATGTGAGAAAGGCACTGTACGAAAAGGGATTGCTTTACTCTAACGAAAATCTTAAAACAAAGGTCAGATTATTTGGCAAGAGGCACAGTGGAGACATAAGNCTGACTGTTCTGAGCGANACNGTTTTATCTGAGCAGACACAAAAAGCTACTGTGGGCGGTAATCAGAATTATACGCCATGTATATTTAATGATGAGCAAATTTTCTTGGGATATGATAAAAACGGAAACAAGGTTGGCTTGGAATATGGCAATCATCTTTTTACTGGACTTACAATCGTTGGTAAAAATACATTATGGACATCAACTCTTGCTGACCTGATTGCTTTACAGCTTTCAGAAAAAAATGCAGTTGTTTTCTTTATTGATGAAGAAGGACATACTATTGTTAACAATATGAGGAACTATGGATTTGATGAAGAAGCCATCGAAGAAATAGTATATGAAACCAATAATTTGAATGAAATAATATTTGATGAAGATATTCAGGAAATTTATGTTGAAAATGATGATAGGAGAATTTTTTCTTTGTATGGTGATAATATCGAAGAAATTTTAACTTATTTTCTTGAAACAAAAAAGAAGATTTTAGAAAAGGAGATTTTTCTTGTACTTCACACAGCGGGAGCATTTGAGCGAAAAGTCAGTAGTCCGTTTTATAAGCTGATGAAAGACATGGTTAAGTTAAATATAATTGTTATAGCGGTATATCAGGGTGCGTGTGAACTCAGAGGAAGAAATCATGACATTGTAAACCAGTCTGATATAAAAATGATTTTCAATGAAGGTAACGCTGAGTTTGCAGAACAGATTGCGAAACAGAATTATCTCAAACCATATTCGGAGTTTGGAGAGCTTATTTTTAAACAGGCGAAAGAACAGTTTATCCTTACAGGTATTTTGGAAGATGCTGAAGGCAATGAGAGTAATGGAAGATTCATTCAACTTGAATTACCAGATGATGATGAAATTATTCAAACTTTTAATTTTGATATAAATAAAACCAATTAATAAATTCCTAATTTTAAAAAAATATATTTGATATAATACTTAAAAATGCACTTTTTATATAATAATGGCAGTATATTTTTTAAAAAACTGGAATTAATTTTAGATTTTATGCGCTTTATAAGTTTTATAAATTAATTATATTNATGNTNATATGGTTTATGTTTAAAATTTTTAACGGTGTTTTAACGGAGTACAAAAGAGAAAAAGGTGAGGCGAATATTAAAATTCCTGATGATGTTAGGGTTATTGGGGAGGGTGCTTTTTGTTGTTGCAGAACTATAAAATTCGTTGAACTGCCTTATAGTGTTACGAAAATTGAACCGCAGGCATTTAAAAATTGTACTAATTTGAAACGCATTATTCTTTCGGAACAGCTTACTTCAATTGATGATGAAGCCTTTTATGCTTGTGTAAATCTTGATGAAATAGAGTTTCCGAGTACGCTGTCGTACATAGGTTCTCGTGCTTTTTATGGCTGCAAGTATCTTGAAAGAATTAAATTTCCAGACAGTTTGACAGAAATTGGTGATGAATCTTTTAAGATTTGTGTTGATTNGGAANAAATAGAATTNGGAAATGGTATTCAAAAAATCGGTAGGNAAGCATTTGCAAATACAAGTTGGCTGGAGAGAAAACGGAAAGAGAATCCGCTTGTAATAGTGAAAAATATTTTGATTGATGCNTATAAATGTAAAAATATNTTATCTATACCCAATAATGTTTCNACTATTTCCGAGNGTGCATTTGAGAAAAATACTAAAATTTCTGAATTGTTTTTGAAAGCAGACCAGTATGAAAAGAGTATTAAAATTAATAACAGTAGTGAGATTGAAAATATTTTTAGACTGATAAATTNCAGTAAAAATATANAGGAAATCCTGCTCCGACAGATTGAGGATGAAGAGTTGAAAATCCAGGTTGCAATGTTTCTTACATTTGGAAAAGGGAGTTCTGTAGGAGAAAAATACTTGTCGGATAATATCATTAAAACAGTCAAAAGCCTTATTCAGAGCAATGATATAGAAAATATGAAAAATATTCTCAAAGGGAATTATATTACAGATAGTAATATCAATGAACTGGTAGGTTACTCGATTGAGTATGAAAGATTTGAAATACATACGTTGCTTCTGGAACATAAAAATGAAACTGTCGGTTTTCAGAATGTACATGATAGATTTAAATTATAGAGGGTGAAGAGCTTGGAAAATGAACTTGATGAACTGGTCGGTGAATCGATAAATTACATACAAAATAATCTGTTAATGAAATTTGGCTTTCTTGCAAGAGCATTTCAGCAGCTTAACACTTTATCAAGTGAAAAATACAATATTGATTCCGACGGTAGTAATATCTATTGCAATAGCAGGTATATTCTGAAATTATTTCTTGATAATACAGAATANNTNACAAGACAGTATCTGCATACTGTANTTCATTGTATTTTTCAGCATCAGTTTATAGGTANTCATNTAGATNTTAATATATGGAATCTTGCTTNTNATATAGCTGTTGAAAATATTATTTCAGAACTTGATACTGATGAAATAGACCGTTCATGTGAAGAAAAACAGGCTAAAGAAATAAGCAAACTAAAAAACAGCATTGATTTTATGACAGCAGAAAAAATATATGACTATTATATGGAGCATCATCTTATAGGAAAACGTTATGAGTATCTTTCTAATATATTCAAGGCTGACGAACATGAGCTTTGGAATATTGAAGTAAAACCTGATATGCCTCGGATTTTTGACGTTTCAGATGATAAATCATTGGAAATAATTTCATCAGAAAATTGTGAAAGCATGAATGATTGCGAGGAATTTAGCACAGGAGGAAATGAATCCGAAGATGAATCAAATAATGAAATGCTAAATCATTCTATTGATAATGAAATGTCGGAATCTGATAAACAGGAAATATGGAAAAATATGTCCCGACAAATTCAACTTGAAATTGAAATGCAAAAAAGTGAAAAGTATGTTTTGGAAAGTTCAAGTATTATGCAAAATCTATATGAAGTGAATAAAGAAGAGTTGAATTATTCAGAATTTCTGCGAAAATTTGCAGTATTCGGAGAAGAAGGGAAAATTGATGAGGATTATTTTGATTATAATTTTTATACATACGGATTGTCACNTTATAAAAATATTCCCTTGATAGAACCGCTNGAATATAAAGANGTCAAACGNATCAGGNAANTTGTAATTGCGATNGATACATNTGGTNCANTTAAAGGTGAAACGGTACAGGCNTTTATTCAGAAAACTTATAATATTCTGAAACAGCAGGAGAGTTTTTTCACCAAAGTGAATATACACATAATTCAATGCGATTATGAAGTTCTGTCTGATGTAAAAATTACTTCTCAGCAGGAATTTGATAATTATATAAATAGTATGGAACTTAAAGGTTTTAGAGGAACTGATTTTCGTCCTGCATTTGAATATGTTAATGAATTATGCAGAAANANGGAATTTATTGACTTGCGTNGGCTGATTTACTTTACTNATNGNTATGGAGATTTTCCCGAAAAGCCAAATTATAAGACAGCGTTTGTGTTTCTTGAAGATAATTTTAATAATCCAGATATTCCAGTGTGGGCGATAAAAGTGGTTCTTAGTTCGAAACAAATTAAAGAATTTTAACGTTAAGGAGCAGGCAGAATGAATATATGTGATGCTAAAAGACAGATTAAAAATGCCGTTAAAGCATATATGGCAAAGGATGATTATGGGAATAACCTGATACCACAGCACAAACAGAGACCAGTATTTCTCGTAGGTCCGCCTGGAATCGGTAAAACAGCAATTTTGGAGCAGATAGCTTCGGAATTGGGAATAGGTCTTTTATCATATTCAATGACACATCACACAAGGCAAAGTGTGTTAGGTTTACCGATGATTAAGCAATTTGAGTATAACGGAGAAGTATATGATATTTCAGAATATACAATGAGTGAGATTATTGCTTCGATTTACGAAACAATGAAATCAACTGGTATAAAGAACGGAATCTTATTTCTTGATGAAATAAACTGTGTATCTGAAACTCTTACTCCAATTATGTTGCAGTTTTTACAATATAAGGTGTTTGGAAAGCATAAAGTTCCTAATGGATGGATTATCGTTACAGCAGGTAATCCGCCTGAATACAATAACTCTGTCCGTGAATTTGATATTGCTACGTGGGACAGGTTGAAACGAATTGATGTTGAACCAGAGTTTGAAGCTTGGAAAGATTATGCTTATAAGAGTGGAGTACATAGTGCTGTTATTTCGTACTTGGAGCTAAAAAGTCAGAATTTCTATAAAATTGAAACTACCACGAATGGCAAAAGTTTTGTTACAGCAAGAGGCTGGGACGACCTTAGTCAAATGATAAAGGTATATGAACATGAGGGCATAGAGGTTGAACGACAGCTGATTTCTCAGTACATTCAAAACGAGCCTATATCTTTGGATTTTGTTGATTACTATGATATATACAGCAGATACAGAAAAAATTATAAAATCAGTGATATCCTTAATGGGAATATTAGTCCAAAAGTAAAAGAATGTGCAGAGAAAGCAAAAGATGCTGAGAAAATTGCTGTTACACAGCTGCTTCTTGATGAATTGATTCCTGAAATTATTGATGCTGAAACAGATGATAATATGATGACGGAATTAATGGAGATACTTAAAAATAATATGCTCATGATAGAAAAGTCAGCTGCTGAAACGATGCAGTCAATTGTTTCGGATAAAAAGAAGATGTACAAAAATGGACTATCATCGAAAAGTATGTGTGAGAAAGAATTAAATATTCTAACAAGATTGATTAAGGCTCTTGATGAAGAAAACAACCTTGTAATTGATGAATTAAACGGAAGTAATGTTATAAGGGCTGATTTTGGTAAACGAGTAGATTTACTTGATGAAAAGACAAATAATATAAATTTTCACATTGAGAATATGTTTTCATTTATCAGTACTTATTTCAGGAATGAAAATGTTTTGATAATGGCTGTTAGAACATTGACTATAAATCCACAGATTGCTTCATATCTGGCAAAATATCCAAGTCAACAATATACTGCATATTGCAAGTTGCTTCATATTGACCATAAGAAAGCTGATATAAAGAAAAGAATCAGAAGATTGTCTTTTGATTGAATATTGTATTCATAATAAAGTAAATATAANTNCAGTTATTGTCCNTNACTGGACATACTNTTTTTATNNGNTNNNANNGTGANGAANANAGANNGNAGTTATAAGTNTACANAGATANTGANAGCTCTNTGATTGAGCTTTCATGNTTGACAAATTTTGCTAATTTTCACATAAATATACGAAAACATCTTGTAATATGCAGAAAAATATGATATAATTAATTTAAAGATTTTTAGAATGGAGAACTTCAATGTCATTATCTTATAAACGACTTTGGAAACTACTGGTGGATAAAAATATGAGAAAAGCGGACTTGCGTAAGATAGCTAATATTCACCAAATACAATGACAAAGATGCGACGAAACGAATTTGTTAGTCTTGAGATTCTTTGCAGAGTATGTGATGATCTTGACTGTGATTTTGGCGATGTCATTGAATATATAAAACCAAATTTAGAGGAGAATCAAAAATGAGCCTTAGTTCTAATATAAACGAAAAAGCTGCTCTCATATGGGCGATTGCAGATAAATTAACGGGAGTGTACAAGCCCCATGAATACGGAGAAGTTATATTGCCTCTTACTGTCATACGCCGTTTTGATTGTATTTTGGCGGATACGAAAGATGCGGTACTTGAAAAATATGAATCTGTCAAAACACTTCCTATGAGAGATATACTCTTGAAAAAGNCGGCANGTGGTCNTGAGNTTTATAATACAAGTAAGNNTANATNTGAAAGGCTTCTTGATGACNNTGATAATATTNAAGATAANTTCNATGATTNTCTGAACGGATNTTCAGAGAATGTACGNGNTATTATTGAAAAATTCAAGTTTNACAAGCANATTACNACNATGGCTAACAAAGGAATTTTGNACATAGTGATAAAAGAATTTACATCNCCNAAAGCAAATCTGCACCCCGATGTCATTTCAAATCTTGAAATGGGTTACATATTTGAAGAGATTATTAGAAGATTTTCTGAATCTCATAACGAGGACGCAGGACAGCATTATACTCCACGAGAAGTTATCAGACTTATGGTAAATATTTTGTTTAATGATGACAGTGACATACTTTCAGGAAATAATGTCGCAAAGACTATTTACGACCCTGCCTGCGGAACTGGCGGTATGCTTTCAGTTGCGGAGGAATATCTCCATGAGCTTAATAAGTCAACAGAATTACTTGCATTTGGACAGGAGCTGAATGACCAGACATTCGCTATTTGTAAAGCAGATATGCTCATAAAGGGAAACAATGCTGATTATATCAAAGACGGCAATACACTTTCCGATGACCAGTTCGAGGGACATACCTTTGATTATATCATTTCAAATCCCCCTTTCGGACGTGAATGGAAGAACGAAAAAGCAAAGGTTGAGGCAGAAGCCAAAAAAGGTTTTTCAGGAAGATTCGGTGCGGGACTTCCAGCTACAAGTGATGGTCAAATGCTGTTTTTGATGACTGCCATTTCCNAAATGAANGATANTTCACAAGGCGGCAGCCGTATTGCAATTATACACNATGGTTCTCCACTGTTTACTGGTGATGCTGGAAGCGGTGCAAGCAATATTCGCAAGTATATAATTGAAAATGACCTGCTCGAAGCTATAATAGCTCTGCCAAATGACATCTTCTACAATACTGGAATTGCNACATATATATGGGTGCTTTCCAATAAAAAGGCAGGTACAAAGCGTGAAGGCAAAGTTCAGCTTATCAACGCAAACGGACTTTTTGAAAAACGCAGAAAAGCTCTGGGCAATAAGCGTAACGATATTTCCGAAAGTGCTATTGAGGAAATAACACGTCTGTATGGTGATTTCAGAGAAACAGAAATCAGTAAAATTTTTGATAATGAGGATTTCGGCTATACAAAAATTACTGTTGAACGTCCTCTGCGTGACGAAAACGGGGAGATTGTGTTGAAAAAGAACAAAAAACAGCCTGATTCCTCTTTGCGTGATACGGAAAATGTTCCGTTGAATGAGGATATACAGGAGTATTTTGAGCGTGAGGTTCTGCCTTTTGCTCCTGACGCATGGATAGATGAGAAAAAATCTAAGGTTGGATATGAGATACCGTTTACACGCTATTTTTATAAATATGATGCTCCTAAGCCGTCTGCCGAGATAATGGCAGAGATTTTAGAACTTGAAAAAGAGCTTGACGGAAGTCTTTTAGAGGTGTTTGAATAATGAGCTTATTTGAAAAACTTTTCAAGAATAAACCACAGATAATCATTGTTAAACAAGAAATTGACTATGATAAGTTAGCAGATGCGATTGTTAAGGCACAAAAGATAATAAAAGATGATGAAAATGAAGAAATTAAGGAGCAAGAAAAACAAAAAAGAGAAAACTGGCAAAAAGCCATTGGTTATAAAAAATATGATGATGATAAAGCAAAATTTTATGTTAAAGCAGGACATCGTGTAAGAAATTTCTTTTCTGTGCTTTTTCATTTTATATTTTTTAGCGAGAAGAAGGCAACATCAGATACAGTAACTTTTGGTTTATTGCAAATGGCAACATCAGGTATTTTTCAACTATGCAATATGATACTTGTTCTTTTGACCCTGCTATTTGTATTAATGTCATTTGTAATGGTGAAAGAAATGGAATTTATATTTAAATTTCAGCCAATATACTTTGGTTATGCCTTGCCAACATTTATGTTTTCAAAATTTTTTAAAATTGCATCTTTTGAAATAGCAAATTTAAAAGATAGAAATTATGTAATTGCAATTTTTTCTGCAACAACTTGCTTTTTTGCAATGGTATTTGCATTAATTGCACTTTTTAAGGGGTAATATTATGCGTGAAATGAAAGACAGTGGTGTTGAATGGATTGAGGAAATTCCAAAAGAGTGGGATATAATTAAGTGTAAGTATGTATCAGATTTATATACTGGAAACAGTATAAAAGATGAAGATAAATCCTTATATGAAAATTCTACTAATGCTGTACCGTATATTGCTACAAAAGACATAGATGTTATATTTAATACCATTAATTATGAAAATGGATTATATATAAAGAATGATGATAATTCTTTTGTAAGAGCAAATAAAAATGATATATTAATGTGCATAGAGGGTGGAAGTGCAGGGCGAAAGAAAGCCAAACTTGATAAAACTGTGTGCTTTGTAAATAAATTGTGTTGTTTTCATCCTGTGAAGATTAACTCTTTGTTTTTGTATTATATTTTAAATTCTCCTCATTATGAGGAAGAATTTAGGTTTAATATTTCAGGCTTGATTGGTGGGGTAAGCAAAAGTAAGCTTATGAATNTNATCTTNCCTTATCCGTTNNTTNAAGANCAAAAAAAAATCTCTGCCTACCTTGACGAAAANTGCACCNAAATCGNCANCATTATCGCAAAACAACAGAAAATCATTGAAAAGCTGAAAGCCTACAAACTTTCTTTGATTACGGAAACAGTCACAAAAGGTCTGAATCCTGATGTGAAGATGAAAGACAGTGGTTATGAATTTATTGGAACAGTACCTGAACATTGGAACGTATGCAGACTTAGAAACATAGGAGTACCACAAAATGGAATAAGCAAAGGCGGAGATTTTTTTGGTCATGGTTATCCTTTTGTTTCATATGGTGATGTATATAGAAACTTTTCGTTGCNTGAGACGNTGAATGGTTTAGTNGAAACTACGGAAGAGGAAAGAGANCANTATTNAGTAAAAGAAGGTGATATTTTCTTTACTCGAACATCAGAAACAATAGAGGAAGTTGGTTTCTCTTGTGTTTGTGAAAAATATATCGAAAATGCAACTTTTGCGGGATTCGTTATAAGAGTACGACCATTTGTCGATGATTTAGTAACTGGATTTGCAAAATACTATTTTAGAAGTAATCATCATCGTTTTTATCTTGTAAAAGAGATGAATTTAGTAACTCGTGCAAGTTTAGGACAAAATCTTTTAAAGAGTATGCCTGTTTTATTACCACCTAAAAAGGAACAACAAGAAATAGCCAACTACCTCGACAAAAAATGTGCTGCAATAGATTTAGCTATTGAGAAAAAACAGGCTATCATTGAAAAACTCACAGAATATAAAAAATCTCTCATTTATGAGGTTGTGACAGGAAAGAAAGAGGTATAAAATATATGAATATGAATAATATGTTTAACTATGATTACATACAACAACAGGCTCAGCAACATCATAATCAACAAATAAGCAAGGTTGTTGATGCAGCGAAGAAACTAAAAGACTTTTTAGATAGCACTGATGATATAGAACCACAGTATCAGGAAATGGCTTCTGCTGAATTTTGTGCAGTTATGTTTGACTATATGCAGAGACATCAAAATAAGGGAGTTTAATTATGCCTGATTTTGACTACAAGGAAAAACGCTTTGAACAAGACATCGAAGAATATCTTACCACAAAAGGCGGATATGAAAAGGGTGACTCGAAAGCCTTTGACAGAAAGCTTGCACTTGATGTGAATACCTTTGTTGAATTTATCAGAACAAGTCAGCCGAAACAGTGGGAGCGTTTTGAAAAGATTTATGGTGTAGACAGCAAAAAACAGATTATTGACCGATTCTGCCGTGAGGTAAAAATGGTGGGACTGTTAAAAGTGTTCCGTCAGGGCTTTACCGACAGGGGAATTAAGTTCCGTGCGGTTTTTTTTAAGCCTGAAACGACTATCAATCCTACTACTATGGCACAGTATAACGCAAATATTCTGCACTGCACAAGACAACTGCATTATTCACTTCAAAATGAAAATAGCATTGATATTGTACTTTTTATAAATGGTATTCCCGTTGTATCAATGGAGCTGAAATGCCAGTTTACAGGACAGAATACGGATAATGCCATTAAGCAGTACAAGTTTGACCGAACAACAAAGGACGCTTTATTTGAGTTCAAAAACAGGGTACTTGTGCATTTTGCAGTTGACCTCTCTAACGTTTATATGACTACAAAGTTAGAGGGTGCAAATACATACTTCCTGCCTTTTAATCAGGGCGATAACGGTGCTGGAAATGTAGGCGGAAAGGGAAATCCTATCAATCCAAACGGCTATGATACAGCGTATCTATGGGAGCAGGTTCTTTGTAAAGACCGTCTGCTTGAAATTATACACAAATATTTGCACTTTCAGGTTGAACGTGACGAAAAGGGAAATATAAAATCTGAGCGAATGATTTTTCCTCGCTATCATCAGCTTGACGTTGTGACCAAATTACTTGCAGATGTAAAGAAAAACGGTTCAGGCAGAAATTATCTGATTCAGCATAGTGCAGGTTCAGGAAAATCCAACTCTATTGCGTGGCTTGCACATCGTCTTTCAGGACTGCATAATGACAATAACGAAAAAATATTTCAATCAGTCATTATCGTTACTGATAGACGTGTGCTTGACAGTCAATTACAAAATACAGTTTATCAGTTTGACCACGTTGAGGGCGTTGTGCAGAAAATCGACAAGAATGCACAGCAGCTGAAAGAGGCTATCGAGGCAGGAACAGGCATTATTATTACTACTTTGCAGAAGTTCCCAGTTATCTATAAAGAGGTAAATTCAGGAAACAAGCGTTTTGCGATTATTGTTGACGAGGCACACTCTTCACAGACGGGTGACGCAGCCAAAAAGCTAAAATGTGCCTTAGCTGATACGGAAAAGGCTCTTGAAGAAATTGCAGAGTTTGAATATGAGTACGAAAGCAAGCGTAAGGACGATGAAGATAAACTTCTTGATGAACTTGCAGCACATGGAAGTCATGATAATATGTCTTTCTTTGCATTTACTGCTACACCAAAGGACAAGACTTTGCAGATGTTTGGCACTCGTGATGAGAATGGAAAGTATCATCCGTTCCATATTTATTCTATGCGTCAGGCAATAGAGGAACATTTTATTCTTGATGTACTGCAAAATTATATGACATATAAAATGTACTATAAAATTGCCAAGACCATTCCTGATAACCCAGAGCTTAATACGACAGAAGGCATAAAAGCGATACGAAACTATGAAACGTTGCATCCGCACAACATATCGCAGAAAACGGCAATCATGCTGGAACACTTTAGAAATATTACAAGGCATAAAATCGGTGGTAAGGCAAAAGCCATGATTGTGACACCGTCTAGACTTCATGCTGTACGTTATGTGCTTGAGTTCAAAAAGCAGATTGCAGAAAAGGGATATGCTGACCTTGATGTGCTTGTGGCATTTTCAGGTGAAATTGAGGACAAAGGAGAAACTTATACAGAAGAAAAAATCAACAAAACTAAAGACGGAAAGGCAATCAAGGAAAACGCTCTGCCTGAGACCTTTCACACAGGCGATTTTGGAATGCTGATTGTTGCAGAAAAATATCAGACGGGTTTTGACGAACCGTTTCTTCATACAATGTTTGTGGATAAGAAGCTATCTGGTGTAAAAGCTGTGCAGACACTATCCCGTCTTAATCGTACTTGTCGAGGAAAACAGGATACTTTTGTACTTGATTTTGTTAATAGTGCAGAGGATATTGAGAAAGCTTTTGAGCCTTATTATGAAGAAACTGTTCTGGAAAAAGAAACCGACCCGAATGTTGTTTATGATTTAAAGAATACGCTCGATGAGTACAGAGTATATCAACAAATTGAAATTAATAGCTTTGCAGATGTGTGGTATTCTGCCGAAAATCAGGAATATGCTGATTTGGGTAAGCTCAAAGCTAAAATACAGCCTGCTCTTGACAGATATAATGCACTTGAATCAGAAAAACAGGATATGTTTAAATCTACTCTTGCAAGGTTTAACCGAATATATTCTTTCATTATTCAGGTTTGCCGCTTGTTTGATAAGGAACTGCATAAATTCAATATTTATGCGAAGTTTCTCAGTATGATGCTCCCAAAGGGTGGTTCTGAGACGGTTTATATTGATGACAAAGTTCTGCTTGAATATTATAAACTTGAAAAAGATTTTGATGGCAGTATTAAACTTGAACCGACTGACGAAGGTTTTACTCCAATTACAGGCGAAGCGGGGAGACGTGAAAAACAAAAAGACCCACTTACGATTATAATTGATAAAATAAATGAGAAATATGGTACTGCATTCACTGAGATGGATAAAGTATTGCTTCAGATTGAAAATGACTATGCGGTTCAGGATAAGTGGAAAAGCTATGCTCAGAATAACGATTTCAAAACATTTATGCTTCTGTTTGCAAAGGATTTTCCCGAAATGGCAGTAGCACGTTACGAGCAAAACGAAGACTTTTTTATAAAAATGTTTTCTGACTCAGTAATGATGCAACAGGTTATGCAATCTATTGGTAATGTGGTTTATGAAAGATTGAAGAAATAGCCATACCAAAACATTAAGGAGATTATGTCATGGAAAATATACAGATTACATCGTAAGGCATACAGAAAAATTTGTGTAAAGTAAAACCATATTATGCAATTTACGAGTATATATGGAACAGATTTGATGCATCACGGAGCAGGAAAAAATGATTTTCACACTTGCATTTACAAATTAAATGATGTATAATGGTAACAAAGGCAGATGATGGAGATGTATAAACTTGTTCCGAAACGTACAATAAGACGGATTGAAAATAATGATGAAGACAAAGAACTCCNTACCAGNAANCTGGAGNTTGNACTTGCAAGTGAANCNGANGANGANCAATGGAGAGAATNAGTNCANCTGCATCTTGATGANATNAGAATCNTNNANAGNGAGNANGGAGAAANAATCAAAAGAGANTTTGATAGNATGNTGAGAGGAATTTAGTAATGTACGATATTGATTATGAAATATACAAGTATATCAATGAGCTGGCAGACCAGTATGTAGAAACGGATGAATTGCTGAAAAGGAATCATCTTACATTCGATGAGGCACAGCAGCAAGCAAAGCAGTTCAAAGAAACATTTTATGCTTTGCTTGAAAAATATTCTATCAGCAGTCAGAGTCTTGTTGTAATCTGTTATGAACTGATGGAGCGTATCAGTCAGCAGCCTGACAATCCTGATTTTCAGTATCTTTATTTATGTGTGATGACGGATTTTTGTTTGCTCGTCAGAACAGACCCTGACCCTGATGAGGAACAGAAAATCAGAAATTATCTTCGTCAACAGGAACTGATACGAGAGCTGACGAAATTTTGGGAATCCCAATCTGAGAATATCAGAAAATATCAGGAACTGCTGGAATATCTTAAAAAGCCGATTAAAGTAA
>WFLZ01000332.1 GCA_009177225.1 Clostridia bacterium | reverse complement strand
CATCTGTAAGAGGAGCCGGCTGGAGATGGGCCTTCGCCACGGAGAGGAGAGCCTCCTCTGTCCATGGGGCATAATAGTCCACTACGCATCCAGAAAGAAGTGATGGGAATGCAAGTAAACGATTTCGGAGCTCATAACCATTGTATTTACAAGCTGTGATAAACCTTCAAGTGCAAAAAATTCCGCAAGCATAGGAACAATTATTGTATCACAGGCAACAAGAGCGTTGATAGTCACAAGCCCCAGAGCCGGAGGGCAGTCAATAAATATGTAATCATAATCCTCACGGCAGGTAAGCACCTGCATTTTCAGACGCTTCATTCTGTTTTCATAATTTATAAGTTCAATTTCACAACCTGCGAGTGATTCAGTAGCAGGAACTATTGAAACGTTTTCAAACTCAGTAGGAACAACAGCGTCCTGAATACGTATTTTACCGGTGATAACGTCATATGTTGAAGCACGTACAGACTTTTTTTTCACACCAAAAGCAGTAGTCGTGTTTCCTTGCGGGTCGGAATCAATGCAAAGAACATTAAAACCTCTTGAACCAAGATAAGCGGCAAGATTGACGGCAGTAGTTGACTTTCCTACTCCACCCTTCTGATTTGCCACCGCAATTATTTTGCTCATAGGATTTCTTCCTTTCGTTTTTTTATATTTTATATTATATCACTTTTGAAACGTTTTGTAAATAGATATTTTCGATAATTATGTTCCACATGGAACAATTGAAGAACAATAAAAAAGTTCTGCATGAAAAATGTCCCACGTGGAACAATTGAAGAATAAACAAAAAAGTTCTACATGAAAAATGTTCCACGTGGAACAATCGGAGAACAAACAAAAAAGTTCCACATGAAAAATGTTTCACGTGGAACAATCGGAGAACAAACAAAAAAGTTCCACATGAAAAATGTTTCACGTGGAACAATTGAAATCACTTTGCTTTCTGAATAGGAATACGCACACGGTATTCTATATAGTCCTCATTCTGAATTTTCTTTGCATCTGCCTGAATCCCTGCCGACTGCATTGTTTCAACGGCTTTGTTTATCGTATTCACAAACATCTTCACATTCTGAAAAACTTTCGACCTTTTTTTATAGCTTGCCTTTTCCCTTTGATTTCCCATATACTCTTCAATAATATGTTCAGTGCGTTCGACATTCAGATTGTTTTTCACTACTTTTTCAAGAATTTCAAGTCTGTCTGCCGGACTTGCAAGTTTCAGCAATGCCCTTGCATGACGTTCCGTAAGATTGAATTTGACAATCAGTTCTCTTTCCTCCGGTGTAAGACGCAGCAGACGCAGTTTATTTGCAACAGTACTCTGAGCCTTACCAAGTTTTGAGGCTGCGTCCTCCTGCGTCATACCATAATATGTAATGAGTTTTTCAATTGCCGATGCTTCGTCAAAAAAAGATAAATCCTGTCTCTGAATGTTCTCGACCAGTGCAAGAATAGCCGAGTTTCTGTCATTGATTTCATGGACTATGCACGGAACAACAGTAAATCCGCACATTTTTGCAGCTCTCAACCGTCTTTCCCCTGCAATTAATTCAAAGACATCTCCGCAACGTCTTACTGAAAGAGGCTGTAAAATTCCGTTCTGTAAAATTGACTCTGCCAAAGCAGAAATTTCAGTGTCCTGAAAATCAGTTCTCGGCTGATTGGGATTAGGAATAATCATATCAACTTCAATTTCGATTACTTTATTTATGAGTTTTTCTTTTGTAAAATTTAAAAATCCTGCCATTTTCTTTTTCCTCACATAAGTACTCGGGAATGTTTTCCCTGTAAATCAATTCTATCACTTACGGGAAATAATTACCACACAAAAAAACCGCTGATTTTCTATAAATCAACGGTTTTTACGACAGAATATATTAAAATCAAAGAGATTTTTTCTTAATTTGACTGCTGTTTCTCGGGTATTTTGTCGGTGTATGCGATATTTTTTTTACAGTAACTATTTTTCTGCCCTCTCCCGAAATATCATATTCACATATATTCTCAATTTTTCCACCGAGAATCTGAACAGCATTATTTCCATTGGAAATATTCTCGTTAGGACCTTTCATTGCTGTGAAAATACCGTTTACCTTTACAAACGGCAGACACATTTCACTTAAAACCGACATATTGGCAACGGCTCTTGCACATGATACGTCAAATTTTTCTCTGAACTCCGGCATTTTTCCGGCTGTTTCAGCACGTTCGTGAATAAATTCCGCTTTAATTTCAAGCTTTTCACAAAGCATCTGTAAAAAAGTTATACGCTTGTTAAGACTGTCAAGAAGCGTAACATTCAAATCGGGTCTGAAAAGTTTAAGCGGTACTGACGGAAAGCCCGCACCTGTTCCGACATCAATCAGACTTGCATTTTCAGGAATATCTGCATATTTTGCAAGCAGAATACTGTCAATAAAGTGCTTGTACAGAATCTCTTCCGGCTCTGTTATTGCCGTAAGATTTACATTTTTGTTGTACTCAACAAGAAATTCCGCATAAATGTCAAGCTTGTTGTAAAGAGTTTTCGACAATTCAACGTCGAAATGTTGAAAACTTGAAGCACAGAAATCATAATCCGGAAGCATTACTGTCCCCCGTTTCGTGCTGAAGCCATACGGCAATCAGTGATATATCAGCCGGTGAAACACCGGAAATTCTTGAAGCCTGACCGAGTGAAGCCGGCTGTATTTTGTTAAGCTTTTCAATTGCCTCAAGTCTCAAACCATGTACAGAATTATAGTCAGTATTTTCCGGCAGTTTCTTGGACTCATACTTTCTCATCTGCTCAATCTGTGCCATCTGTTTTGATATATAACCCTCGTACTTTATCTGCAATTCAACCTGTTCGGCGATTTCGTCCGAAAGTTCGGGACGTTCTGCATCAAACGGTGCAAGCATACTGTAATTCAACTGCGGACGACGTATCAAGTCGGCAAGCTTACAGCCTGTCGAAATAGGTGCAGTACCCATTTTGTCAAGAAAATCATTCAGCTGACTGCTCGGTGCAATATTCAGACTGCTAACACGCTTTATTTCTTCCTCAACACTCTGAATTTTTTCAGTAAGTTTATTATACCTTGTCTCGTTAATCAGTCCGATTCTGTAACCAACAGGAGTTAAACGCTGGTCGGCGTTGTCCTGACGGAGAATAAGTCTGTATTCACTTCTTGAAGTCATCATGCGGTAAGGGTCTGAACAGCCTTTAGTAACAAGGTCATCAACAAGAGTTCCGATATAAGAACTTGCACGGTCAAGAATCATAGGCTCACGTTTCTTTATTTTAAGTGCGGCATTGATACCTGCAACAATTCCCTGTGCTGCCGCCTCCTCATAACCTGAACTTCCGTTAAACTGTCCCGCACCGTATAAACCACTTATTTTTTTAAATTCAAGAGTACTTAAAAGCTGTGTAGGGTCACAGCAATCATACTCAATAGCATATGCCGGACGCATAATTTCCACATCTTCAAGTCCGTCAATTGTACGCAAAAAAGAAAGCTGAACGTCCTCCGGCAGTGATGATGACATACCCTGCAAATAATATTCTTCTGTTGAAATCCCCATAGGTTCAACAAAAAGCTGATGTCTCGGCTTGTCCGAAAAGCGAACTATCTTGTCCTCGATTGACGGACAGTATCTTGGACCTACTCCCTCTATTCTTCCGGAATAAAGAGGCGACCTGTCAAGGTTTGCAAGAATTACTTCATGTGTTTTACTATTTGTATAAGTCACATAACAGCTGACTTTATTTGAAAGGTCGTCAACAGGAGTTTCAAAAGAAAAAGGAACTATTTTCTCATCGCCGTCCTGACGTTCCATGATATCAAAATTTATGCTTCTCTTGTTAACACGACACGGCGTACCGGTCTTGAAACGACGGAGTTCAACCCCATTTTCAATAAGGCTCTGAGAAAGATATCTGCTCGGAAGTGCTGAATCAGGACCACTTTCATATGAAACTTCACCTATATGAATTTTTCCTTTAAGATAAGTACCCGTGGCGATTATTACAGCTTTCACCGAATATTCAGCACCGAGTGACGTTATAATACNTGTAATCTGTCCGTNCTNAACGACTATTTCNGCAATTTCAGCCTGTTTCACATAGAGATTACGCTGTTTTTCGCAGACATTTTTNATATAGTCGTGATACATTACACGGTCTGCCTGTACTNTGAGACTGTGTACAGCAGGACCTTTTCCACGGTTAAGCATACGGCTCTGAATAAAACACTTGTCCGCACCTTTGCCCATTTCACCGCCAAGAGCGTCAATTTCCCTTACAAGATGACCTTTTGCAGTACCGCCGATTGACGGATTACAGGGCATATTTGCAATCTGGTCAAGAGATATTGTAAACATTACGGTTTTACAGCCAAGTCTTGCGGCAGCAAGAGCAGCTTCAACACCTGCATGACCTGCCCCCACTACAGCAACATCAAAACTTCCCATTTTATATGACATAATTGCCACCTCCAGAAATGTTCCACGTGGAACATTATTTTCCGACGCAGAATCTTGAAAAAACTTCGTCAACAACTGCGTCCGTAACTTTTTCACCCGTTAAGCTAAGTAAATTCTGTTCTGCCTCGTCAATAAGAACGTTTACAGCGTCAAGAAATTCACCGTTTTCAAGTGCAGAAACTGCTGATTCCACATACATAAGAGCCGAATCAATACATTTTTTCTGACGTTCATTTGCAGCAACAGCAGATGAAAAAGAGTTTTCATTGATTTCAAAGAGCGACTCAACAGCAGACTGAAGCCGTTCAATTCCGTCATTTTCCTTAGCTGATAAATATACAGTCTGTTTAATATATTTTTGAATTTCAGAAGTATCAAGAGATATTCCGAGGTCACTTTTATTAATTACCGCAATACACTTTTTATTATCAAGTTTTTTAATCAAATTTAAATCGTCCTCTGTCAGCGGACAGTTACCGTCAAAGACTGCAATAATCAGTTCCGACGAATCAATAAGTTTTTCAGCGATATCCACGCCTATTCCCTCAATAATGTCATCAGTCTGACGGATTCCGGCAGTATCGGCAAGACGGAGCGTAATATCCCCGAGTTTTACAGACTCCTCAACAACGTCTCTTGTAGTACCTGCGATATCGGTAACAATACTTCTCTCACAACCGCTAAGACAGTTAAAAAGCGTTGATTTACCGACATTTGGTCTGCCTACAATAGCGGTGGAAACACCCTGACGGAGTATTCTTCCGCAGTCATAATTTTCGATAAGTGACGAAAGTTCTTTTTGTACGTCCTTAAGTTCAGCACAAAGATTTTCGGGTTCAACTTCCGGAATATCTTCCTCCGGATAGTCTGCCCATGCCGCAAGGTCGCCAAGAATTTTCATAAGCATATCAGAACATTTTTTCGCTTTTTTGAAAGCCGAACCCTCACGGAGATTTTCAGCCATTTTAAGCTCACGTTCACCCTTTGCGGAAATAATATCCATAACCGCTTCTGCCTGTGTCAAATCAAGTTTTCCGTTTAGATAGGCTCTTTTTGTAAATTCACCTGCACCAGCGTTTTCCGCTCCGTTCCTGAGAACGGCACGAAGAATACGTTTAGTTACATAAAGACCGCCATGACATGATATTTCAGCGATATTCTCACCCGTATAGCTGTGAGGTTCACGAAATATAGTAAGTATACAGTCATCAAGACGTTCGCCGTTGTCATGGGCGATACCGTAAGCACAGGTATAGCCCTCCATATCGTGTACATTTCTGCTTCCCACAGGTTTAAAAACTTTGTCTGCAACATTCAGTGCATCTTTTCCCGAAATTCTTATAACGGCTATTCCTCCGGGAGCATTCGGAGTTGAAACAGCAGCAATAGTTGACAAAAAAATCACTCCTAAAAAAACAACGGCAGTTTTGCCGCTGAAAAAAATTCTGTATCGGGATTCTGCATTTTACAGAATCCCGTAAAAAATCAAAGTTCTATTTTACCGTAGAGACCGCCCTCAATAGTGTCCTCCGGCTTTGGACGCTTGTAATCCTTTTCAAAACTTGTGGAGAGGTCTACTTTTTTTCTCTCAAAGTTGTCATGATTTTTCGGACGACTGTTTCTTCTGTCATTTCTCTGACCATCACGGCGGTCACGTTTCTTGTTATTGTCACGTCTGTTGGCGTTTGAATTAGGGTGTTTTGAAGAAATGATAATCTTTCTGTAGGGTTCTTCACCGACAGAGTGTGAAACAACGCCCTTTATATCTGATATTGCCGAATGAATAACACGTCTTTCATACGGATTCATAGGTTCAAGGGGCTGTGAACGTCCTGTTCTGAGAACTGATTTCGCAACCTTTGCGGCAAGCTGTTCAAGGGTTTCCTTTCTTTTCTGACGATAGCCGAGACAGTCAATAGTAATACGGAAATAGTCCTTGTCGCCCTTGTTTGCGATAATAGAGCAAAGATACTGTATTGAATCAAGTGTCTCGCCACGTCTGCCAATGATAGTACCATTGTTATTGCTTTCAATGTTGATTACAGCACCTGTCTCATTCTGATAGACACGAAATTCAGCGTCAATGTCAATTGCTCTGAAAATGCTTGTGATATAATCCATAGCAAGCTTAACTTTGGGATTCATAAGTGCTTCGTCATCTATAAGGGTAAAATTATCAATGGAATAATAGTCATCGCCCTCGTCGGACACAACAGTTTCAGCCGTATTTTTTTCAACAGTATCAACAGACGGCTCTGTTAAAGCCTCAGTGACGTTCTCAGGCGTTTCAGCGGACGGGACAGGGGTAGAATATTCCTGCGTTTCAGAAAGCGTCTCAGGGGCATCAGAAGGCTNNNNTNNNNCTTCTGCAATTTTTTCGACGGATTCTGTTTTTACTTCCTTTGATTTTACGCCTTTAACTTCCTTGACTTCCGGCTTTGTTTCCTTTTTGACTTCAGAAACCGGCTTTTCAATATAAACAGCCTTTACTTTTGCATCTTTTGCACCTATTCCGAGAATACCTTTTCTCGCTTCTTCAATTACTTCAAATTTAATATTTTTGATATTCTTGCCAAACTTTGCGGCGGCAAGTTTTTTTGCCTCCTCAACAGTTTTAGCTGTAAAAATTTCTGTCATTTTTATACCTCCCTGAAAGAATCAATCTTCCTCTCCATCATCATTTTCGTCGTATACTTCGCCATATTTTTCAGCCATACGTTTACGTGCTTCCTTTATTTTGTCACGGTTCTGCTTGTTCATTTCGGAGCGTGAGACTTTTCCGCTGCTGTTTTTAGAGCCGGAATTGCCGTTCTGCTGTTGTTCAAGAGCTGCCTGCTGTTCAAGCATTCTCTGCATAAAAGTTTTCTTTTCGGGGTGTTTTTCGGCATAGATTCTTGCCTTTTCCTTTTCTTTTTCATTTATCTTTTCGGTACGTTCAGGTGTGAAATAGTGATTAAGTCCGAGATTGATAAGAAAAGAAAACAGTGACGACCAAATCCAGTAGAAACCGATACCGGCAGGAAGTGCAAACGCCCACACAACAGATAAAACCGGCATGACGTACATCATCAGTGCCATACAGCCGCCGCCCTGCATCTGAGGGTTTGTCTTTTTCTGATGCACCTGACTGTAGATTGACTGTACAAGCTGTGCAAGACCTGCAAGGAACGGAATACAGAACAGTATTACAGATTCAGTGTTCCATGTTTCAGGGTGAAATTCCGGAATTTTTCCGAGATTTGCACCGAAAATTGTATAATGCTCGTTAAATTCCGCAACTCTTGCAGAAAAACTTTCAGCCAGTCCGCTGAACTTGTCGGTGTGCTTGTCCAGCTGTTCCATCGTTACAAGTTCGCTTCTGAGCGATTTGAAATCATACGCACTGTTTCCGTTAAGCTCTACAGCGATATTAAAAGCAGCCTGTCTTACATTCTTGGATATATGCAGAATGTGCGTAATCGGCTTATATACAACGTCGATTACACCGAAAAGCAGGAACATCTGGACAAATNCTGGCAGACATGAACCCATAGGATTTATGCCTTCCTGCTGATAGAGTTTCTGCTGTTCCTCCTGAAGTCTCTGCNGATTGCTTGCAANACTTTTCCTGAGTTTTTCTATTTNCGGATTAAGTAGCTGCATACGTGCTGAACTTTTCTGAGTATGATAATTTACAGGAAAAAGCAGCAGTTTTGTAACCACTGTAAAAATAATAATCGCAAAAGCGTAGTTATGGCAAAGGGAATAAATAAGATACATCAGATATCCGAAAGGGATACCGATAATGTCATAAAGTGAGTTCAATTTTCATACCTCTCAATTTTTGTTGTCATCGTCATCATCATCATTNTTATGCNGCANACAGGAGTTTTCTCCGCAGGAATAATCATATNNTTTCACTCTGAAAGTAAATTTTTCAGGCACATAGTCAATACCGCCCAGTGACCACGGATTACACCGCAGGATTCTCCATACTGCAAGTAGAGAACCTCTGAAAGCACCGAAGCGTTCAACAGCGGTCAACGCATATGTACTGCACGTAGGGTAATACTTACAGCACGGCGGAAAAAGCGGAGAAATAAACCTCCTGTAAAATTTAACAAGTGAAATAACAATAAATTTCATACCCGTCGTTTGTCCAAAAAGAACTTTTCATACATTCCGATAATTTCCGGAACGCCGTATTTTTCCATATAACTGCAATACTCCTGAGATTTTATACAGCATATCCTGCTTCTTGCGACAATGACTATATCAATGCCGACAGGGAGCTTTATTTCAGCGTTTCTGTATGCGAGCCTGATGAGTCTTTTTGCTCTGTTTCTGCAAACGGCATTACCGACTTTCTTGCCTGCGGTAATGCCCAGACGGTTATAGGNTTTANCGTTTGGTTTTACATATATCNNCGAATACTTTGATGNGGCGAACTTNCNTTTTTTGTAAAGAGCCACAAAATCTCTGTTATCGTTAAGAATTTCCGTATAAAGCATAATAATACCTTTAAAAGCGGGACATAAAACCGTCCCTCTGATAGAAAATAAGGAACATTAACAAAAAAGACCACAAAAATAGATTTTGTGGTCAGCCTCGTCAGTGAGTTAATCTTGCTCTGCCCTTAGTTCTTCTACGAGCTAAAACCTTTCTGCCGTTCTTAGTAGCCATTCTTTTCATGAAACCATGCTCCTTCTTTCTGTGGAGCTTTTTAGGCTGATATGTTCTTTTCATATTCAGTGTCCTCCTCTCTGCGAAATGTATATAGGAACACAAGGTAAACGCCTTATTGTCCTGATTGACAAAATAAAATAATACAAGCATTTGTCCGCATTGCACTAAGATATTATATAACAAAAAAACAATCCTGTCAAGCAGTTTAAGAAATTTTTTTCAGATTTCAGATATTTTCATATTTTTTTACCAATAAATNNTNTAACCTCCGGTATCNTTTATGGCATAAATTATAATTTCCTGCGGTCAGAATCTTGATTTTTTTAAAACTTATCCACAATGCAGACGTTGAAACTGTTGAAAACAAGTTTTCAGTAATTGAAAATTCATTTTTCTTAACATTTTGAAATCCATGAATATCTAATATCAATTCAACAAAGTTTTCCACATGATGTTGAAAAACATATGAAAAATACGCTTTTTTTCTTCATTTTAAGCTTCAAAACTTCTTGCATTTTCAGCCATAATATGTTATAATAGAGTATACATTATAAATAAGAGGGAAAAACTTTTTTCAGCCCTCTTTCAGCACCCGAAAAGCAGAAAGAAGCACGCACGGAATCTGCTGTCAGGGGGTGCTGATATAACGAAATGGAGGTTAAATATGAACTCATTTGAGGAAGTTTTTGAAAATGTAAAAAAATACTGCCTTGAAAACAACAAAATTCCCGCAATCGGTCTTAAAACATGGATTGAACCGCTTAAACCCGTAAGCTTTGACGGCTCAAATGCTGTTTTTAAAATTCAGACAGGATTTCAGCGGGGAATTGTTATGTCAACTTACAGCTCAATACTCAAAGATGCGTTTCTTACCCTGCTGGGATTGAATGTAAATATTATAATAAACGTTGAATCAGAACAGGCAGCAAGAATCAGTGTTCTCACCAATGACGAACTCGACCAGAAACACGCTGAACTCGAACAGTCATATAAATTCGCAAACTATGACTATACATTCGATACTTTTATTCAGGGACGTTCAAACGAATTTGCTCTTGCGTGCAGCAAATCAGTCGCAAAAAACTGCGGTGAAAGAAAAGTCCCCGAATATAATCCGCTGTTCATATACGGTCCGTCAGGAATGGGAAAAACTCACCTTATAACAGCTATCGCCAATGAAGTAAGAAAAAATCACCCGAATCTCCACATAGTCTATGTTACAAGCGAAACTTTCGGAAACGACCTTGTAAGTTCCCTCAGTGACAAGCTTATTTCTGACTTCCACGAAAAATACAGAAATGCCGATATATTGCTTATTGATGACATTCAGTTTTTTGTTGGCAAGGAACGTATGCAGGAAGAATTTTTCCATACCTTCTATAAGCTTCATCAGGAGGGCAGACAGATTGTCATAACGTCGGATAAAGCACCGAAAGAACTCCAGACCCTTGAAAAACGTCTTATAACAAGGTTTGAAGGCGGTCTTATTGCCGATATTTCCGCACCTGACTATGAAACTCGCCTTGCTATCATCAACAGGAAATCAGAACTTTTAGACCTCAGAATGCCCGGAGAAGTTGCCGAATTTATGGCAAACCGTCTCAAATCGAATATCAGACAGCTTGAGGGGGCAGTGATGAGACTGAAAGCACTGAATCACTTTGCAGGAAGTGCCATAACCATTTCAATGGCACAGAGTGTAATAAGAGACGTTCTCACGAACGAACAGCCCATACCGATTACCGTTGAGAAAATTATATCAGAAGTTTCATCTGTTTACGGTGTATCTCCTGACGATTTGCGTTCAAACAAACGTTCTGCACAGATATCAATAGCACGAAAAGTGGCAATTTACGTTGTAAGGGAAATCACACAGATGCCTCTTGCAACAATAGGCACTGAATTTGGCGGACGTGACCATTCGACTATCGTTTACTCTGTTACAAGTGTATCCGATGCAATGAAAAAAGACCCCAATTTACAGAANCTNNTAAATGANATAATCNAAAATATCAANNATAAAGGNNATTTTAAAAAAATNTAATCANTAAGATATTTATTCATAANTAAANTTGGTAATAACCTAAAACTAATTAATTANTTATTCATTNTCGGCAAGNTTTCAACACTTTTCCACAAGTTTTCAACAATCGGNTGAAATGTCATTTTATTAAGATTATACGTTATTTATGGTGTGTTATGATGATAAAAAATCTTAGTTTTCAACATAGAGTTTTCAACATTTCAAAAATAATACTTTTTTATAGTGTTCGTATAATATTTTTAGTGGTTGTTAATAAATATTACCAAAAAAGTTTTCCACAGACTTTCAACAGGTTTTCAACAGGTTTTCAACATTTTTAGCGTATACTAACTTTGCCATTTTAAAAATATAAACACGGTATATATCTTTACAAAGATACATTTTAGTGGTAATTAATTAAAAAATCTTTCAACAGTTTCAACAGTTTCAACAGTCGAGTTTTCCACAATTTTACAGAAACTAAATATGAACAAAGACTAACTTTTTATGAACACGAAAAATGCCCTGAAAAATCATAGTTTTCAACACTAAACTAACAGGTTTTCAACAGGTTTTCCACAATGTTGTTAAAATATAAAACTCTAATAATTCAGCTTTATTACTCAGAAAAAAATATGTTTTAAAATTTACATAAAAAGTTTTCAACAGTTTCAACATAAAAGTTTTCAACAATGCCATTTTTTTCACACATATAAATTTATTTAACAACTGCACTTTTGTAGTTCATATTTTATTCATAAATACTTTTTTACAGTTTCAAAAAAAGTTTTCCACACACTTTCAACAGGTTTTCAACAATTTCAACACAGAAAATTAAAAAAATAAACATCAAAAATTTGGCTATATCACACAGAAAAAAATATATTTTAAAATTTATATAAAAAGTTTTCAACAGTTTCAACAATTGAGTTTTCAACAGTTTGTTGAAAACTTTTCAAACAAACGTTCTTTTCGCCGAGTTTTCAACAAGTTTTCAACATTTTTTCCACAATCTTTCAACAGTTTCCACAGGTCAAAAGAATTTACTTAAGTTTTCAACATTTTTCCACAATCTTTCAACATACCATTGTTGAAAACTTTTATAGATATATAGCTACAAAACATAGTTTTCAACAGTTTCAACACCCCCTACTACTACTACTACTAATATTATTATTATTTTTCTTATTTTTTTTCAAATCAAAAAAAATTTTTTTGAGGTTAAAAAAAGCAGAATTAAAATATACGAACTAACAGATTTTCTTCAAAAACCGACATTAAAAAAAAGGA
>WFLZ01000193.1 GCA_009177225.1 Clostridia bacterium | reverse complement strand
TCTGCTCTGGCAGCTTACTCTTTTCTGCCTAAAAAGCCCTCTGTCTTTTCTGATTCTAATATGCAGGAGGGCTTTTTATGCCTGCTTGACTGATTTTTTCTGTCGAACTCACGTTAAATATTTACGTTTCCGGTTAAATAACCTATTTTTGTAAAAAATCCGCCTGCTCAGATGAGCAAGCGGTGTTTTTAGTCTTATTTTCTTTTTGTCCATTTGATTAGCCTGCGTCTTGTTTAGCGGCTTCATCAGCCTGTCTTTCGTCTTCAGTTGTTCCGAGTGTTGTTGTAATACTTATGTCATTATTCATCGATTCGTTTTCGGTCACAACTTTTGATAGTTTTGCCATTGTCTCGAGAAAAATTGATTTTGCGTATTCAGGCAATCCAGAATAAAGTTCTATAAACTTTTCATCACTGACAGGTTTAATAAGATTTTCAAATGGATTGGCTTGTTTTTCTCTGCCTAAAAGATAATCTGTTGTCACTCCGTAAAAATCAGCTAATTTTGAAATGGTTTCATATCCAGCTTCACGCCTACCATTTTCATAGTTCTGATAAGCAGAAACAGTTAAACCTATGTATTCTGCCACTTCAGCTTGGCTTGCCTTTTTGGATTTTCTCAGACTAAGCAGTTTTTCACCAAAAAATTTTTTTGTCATTCTTATCACCTCCTTTTTAATATTATACCACAAAATGTTGCTATGGTCAATATGTTGTCATTAATTTGTTGAAAAATGACAATTTGTCGCTATAATTATTGTGCAATGCTACAAAATGACTGGAAAACTATTGACATCTTTGTCATAATGTTGTATAATATGATTGTGGAAACAACAAAACGACTTAAAAAAACAGGAGGTGAAACAGATGAAAAAGAACAAAAAGAAAGCTGCCGACACCCTGAAAGAAATCGACAGCAATCTCGATATAGCGTTAAGCATTCTCACAAAATTAACGCTACTTGCAATGGGAATAAAAACACTTATTGAAGTCTTGACTCCCTAAGCTAAAAAAACAAAGTACCAAAGGGGCGAGAGCCCCTGAGGGAAATGTTTTAAATATACTATATCATAAAAAGGAGGATTTGTCAATGGGCAATAAGAAACTTCTTTTGAAAGTTATCTTTAAATCAGCGGTCGTAGTACTGTTTACTGTAGCTCTTATAAGAATCATTCTTATGTGAGATGTCAGCAAGGTCAAAGGAGGTGAACCGAATGGTTGAGAACAAGGAATTTTCGACAAAGAAAATTGTTGAACAGTATAACAGACTTGACCCTGTAAGTAAAGCGATAGCAGCATCATGTTTACAGCTTATGTCAGCGTTTTTTCTTAATCTTCAGCAGGTACAGCTTACAATAGCAAAGATGCAGAAAGATGAGCAGGAAAAATCAGCATGACAACATAATTCAGAAAGGAAAAATAATATGAACAACAAGGAAATGAAAGAGATTCTCGNGCTTGCACTGGAGGGAGTGTCTCTTAAAATCGAAAGCAAATGCGAATTTATCGCAGAAACCTGTGCAAGCTACAGCAACGTCAGTGACCTGAATAAAATAATTCAGCAGTTTCTTGAACTCAGGGAAAAATGGAATGCGATTCCGTATGACGACGAGGATTAATCAGCCGAAACAGCGGACTTTACATCCGCTGTCCGTCGGGAGTGGTCGCCCGACGCTGATGATGGCAGACCATATACAGCAGGAATACACAGCAGTTACCGACCAACGAGAACCGCAAGGTTGCAGACGGCACGGGACGAGAGTGGCACAAGCTGAAAAAGAATCCTGAAAACAGAAAGAGGTGAAAAATCAGAATGAAAAAAGTCTGTAAACAATGCGGGCAGGAAAGAGTTATGCTGCCGTGGGAAGAGCTGTGTACTGCTTGTGAGGTAGAAGAAACTCTCCGGAAACAGCAGGAAGCCATAAAAGAAGCAGAATCTGATGAAGATATTGATAC
>WFLZ01000252.1 GCA_009177225.1 Clostridia bacterium | reverse complement strand
CAATGGCTATGTGCGGACTTATGATACCTGTTGCCGACGGCAGCAGCATTTCAGTTTTTGACCATATACTTGCGGATATCGGTGACAGTCAAAGTATTGAACAGAATTTGTCTACTTTTTCCGCACATACAAATAAAGTTATCGAAATTCTTGAAACTGCCGGTGAAAGTTCGCTTGTACTTCTGGACGAACTCGGTTCGGGTACAGACCCCGTTGAAGGTGCTGCACTTGCGGTTTCAGTAATAAGACGACTGATGTCGGCAGGTGCTAAGATAATGGTGACAACGCATTATCAGGAACTTAAAGTATTTGCCATTGACAGTCCCGACGTTGAAAACGCATCATGCGAATTTGATATAGAAACTCTCCGTCCGACTTACAGACTTATAGTCGGCTCTCCCGGAAAGTCAAATGCCTTTGCTATTTCTGAAAGTCTCGGTATGCCGTCCGATATAATCGAGGACGCAAAGTCACGGATAAGTGAAGCAGACAGCCGTCTTGAAGAAGTTATAGGAAAACTTGAATCCGCACGTCTTGAACTTGAACGTCAGAAAGAAGATATTTCGCGTCTCAGGGCAGAGGCTCAGGAACATGAAAATATTCTCAGAAAAGAACGTGAGGAACTTGAAAAGACAAAGGCTGATGAACTCGAAAAAGCACGTCTGCGTGCCATGACGATTATTGAACAGACCAAAGCTGAATCAAATGAACTTATCACCGAACTTGAACAGCTTAAAAAAGAAAAGGATAAGAAGAATTTCGGTGAAAATGTTTCCGGAATCAAATCAAAGTCAAAGCAGAGTTTCAACAAGATGTATGACACGGCGAACCCTGTTGACAGGCGTGACCCCAATGCAGACTATGTACTTCCTCGAAAATTAAGGCGTGGCGACACTGTTTATGTAGTTGACCTGCAAAGAAAGGGAATTGTTTCCGGTGACCCCGACGGCAGTGACTTTGTTTTTGTACAANTGGGCGTTATGAAAACNAAAATGAATATTTCACGTCTGCGTCTTGAAGAACCCGAAAAGGTTACGTATAAAAATAAATCGTCACGAAAGGTCGGTAAAATAGGTGTCAAGGCTGAACGCTGTGGAAAAATGGAGCTTGATATTCGTGGGTGTGCGTGCGACGACGGCGTTTATCAGCTTGATGCATTTATTGACAGGGCTGTTATGTCAAATATCTCTATGGTTACTATCATTCACGGTAAGGGTACAGGCGTTCTTAGACAGGCAGTACAGAGCCGTCTTAAATCTCACCCGTCCGTAAAAAGCTACCGTTCGGGAGTTTTCGGAGAGGGCGAGGACGGTGTGACTGTTGCTGAACTCAAATAATACAAAGGGAATTTATAATGGGAATACAATTGAAAATGAAAACAGACCGCAAAACTTCGGTTGAAATTATAAAGAAAAATGTAATTGATATTTTGAAAGAAAAAGATGTTCCGAAAAATACAATAACACTTAAGGAAAACAATATTGTTCTAATAGATTGTAAGATAGAAAATGAAAGTGTACCTTTGACTGTTATTAAATGTATTGCATCATATGAAAAAATTAGTGAAGATGTTATAGAACAGACAAAGAAATGTGCGGAAATGATTGAAGCGGTCTGGATTGCAGTGACAAATGGAAAGGAAAGTGTATATTTTCACTATAATCCGGAAATTGATTGGTATACAATTACTGAAATGCCATTCTGGGATGATATGTACAGAGGTAATTATTGTTTGATTCCAAAATGGACTATGTTTGAAAATCTTGAAAAAGAAGGCATTCCAAAATATGTCAATTGGGAAATAGGTAAGGACACCCCTGTGGATTTGCAGACAGCAATGATAAATTTATGGGAATGTCTGCTTGATACTGCATATACTTTTCCTGTCGGACGGTATAAAATTTTCAAAATGATTAAGGATATTGGTTTAAAGTTTTGTACTTGCGGCAATCCAAGTGGAGGCAAATTTGAGGGAATGTATCGGTCTTTTCTGATTGATTTTGAGGGATTAGAACAGATTGTATCAATAGGAATGTCAGGTTATTGTACTTATTCAAAACCAGATATTATCAAAACTGCAATATGTGTTGCTATTGATAATGAGGATAAATTACATCATGCTTTGCAGTTAGTTGTAGACAATCATCTGCATATATTTGGAGATACAGTTGTGTTTCAACATGATGGTAAAATCGGAAACGCTCCGAAAGGCAGTAGCATAAAAGAATTAAAACTTTTTATTGAGTGTTATTATCCGCATATTCTGAAAAATAACAATATATACTTAGGTAAACTGCAAAATAACAGATTGTGGAATATTTTTGACACTGATGTTGTTGAATTGATTGAAAATCTAATGTCTTATGCACTTGTAAGAGATAAGTACAGGGAATACTGCAAATTAAAGAAAATA
>WFLZ01000327.1 GCA_009177225.1 Clostridia bacterium | reverse complement strand
CAACTTTATAAACGTACCATAGGAAGTCGCGTTCTTGACAGCATCAAGGAGCAAGCTGATAGTGGGTATCAAGGTATATCTGCGTTTCATCAAAATAGTGAAACACCCAGGAAAAAGCCCATGGGCGGTGAATTGACAGATGATGAAAAAAGAGAAAATCGCCGTATCTCACATGAACGAATCCTCGTCGAAAACGTCAATGCCAAAATCAAGGTTTTTAAGATCATGAAATACCCCTATCGTAATCGCAGAAAACGTCATTGTCTGCGCTTAAATTTGATTTGCGGTATCATTAATTTTGAATCCCGAAATTAGTTTCCGAGGAGGTCTACTGATTGTTCATTATGCGGTGTTGCCTTTATTATGTACAACACAGATATTTTATAAGACTTGAATATCCTGTAAATATAAAAAATCCGAATCTTAAGCTTGCACAGTTTATCATAACTCAACTCGGAGGTCTAAACATCAAAAAGATATAGTTATATCTTTTTGATTTATTATCAATATTTACAATGTGCTGTAAAATTTGTTTGAGTGTATCATATTTATCAGAGCCTGTTGACACTGACAAAACAATACAAAACTGGATTTAGAAAAAGTTTTTACTTACTGGTAATATTTCTGCATTGACTTCNANGCNCANAAATGTTATTCTTGAAGTATGGAATTCCATAATAATTCTGGAGGTAAATATTTTGAAAAGGAAATTAATATCAATCGCTGCCATATGTGCAGTAATGCTCTCAGCAGTAATATCGCTCCTGCCGTTCAGCGGAAAGACTGTTACTCAGACCGCTTATGCCGCAAGCTATGACAGCGAACAGCTTCAGGACTATGCTTATCAAGTAGCTGCGATAGTAAACCGTGAACGTGCCGTAAACGGTCTCAAACTACTGAAATATTCAGATACACTCAGTGATGCCGCTATAGTCCGTGCCAACGAGATTCAGACTTATTTTTCTCATAATCGTCCGGACGGTACAAGCTGCTTTACTGCTGTCACAAATATGGGAATACGATATCGCTATATAGGTGAGAATATCGCATACGGACAGAAGTCGCCGGAAGATGTCATGAATGCGTGGATGAACTCATCCGGACATCGTGCAAATATCCTGAGCGAGAATTTCGACTATATCGGAATCGGCGTGACCTACAAAAACGGTACATATTACTGGACTCAGTTTTTTGCATCTTCCGATGACCTTACCGGAGATGTTATTACTTCTGACAGTATTCCTGCCGAAACAACAACAACAACAACAACTACTACTGCAACAATGTCAGAACCCGTCACCACCGAAGTCACAACGACAACTNCCATTTCAAATCNNGCTGAAACCGTTACCACGACAATTATCACAGAAAACAAAGATCTGAATAACATACAGTCCGAAATAATCAGAATGATTTGCGAAAAACTTGGAATCAATCCTGATGACCTCAATATAATATCAAATATAGCCTGCTGACATTATTTCAGCGATATATAAGATGGCATTGATATACCTAAATACATTCCGTCCAAGAGTACTGCCACAAGCCATAATAACCGCAATAGTTGAGCTTATAAAATATATGTGTTGTACATAATAAAAGCAATATATTCTTCATACATATTAAAAAGAAAAGCAACAAAAATGCCCTGAAACTAAAATCAGGGCATTACTTTTATTTTGATTTATAATTACTCAAACCAGTCGATTACTCCGTTATTATAATCGTTGATAAGTTTTATATCGGCATCGTTTACTACACCATCAAAATTAACATCAGCGGCATAATTTCCTTTTTTTGTGAGTCCGTATTTTTTAGGATTACCAAGACTTTGAGTAATAGCAGTTTCATCGGCTGTATTAACTCTTCCGTCCTGATTGGCATCACCTATTAAGACAAACGAAGCGTTAACTATGTCATTGCCCATAAATTTACGGGACGCATCAAAAGCAGAAGTTTTTATAGTAGTGTCTTTAACAAGTTCCATATTATCTGTTGTCCAAAATTTGGACTTGAAAAGAACACCGGGAGCCATAATGGCACCGTTCCCTCTGAAAGAAGCACCATAGACAACAGTTTTGTTATCAACTGTTGTAATTGTTGAATGTGTAACATTTCCACCGAAATTACCAGCTTCAATTTCCATGCTGTCCATATCAATGTTATTGTAATTAAAAGTCACATCAGCCCACATAACACCTGAGCCGGAGTCAACATCACAATATAATGCATATGTTTTCAGTTTTTCATTTGCAGCGTTTGATGTAATGCCGCTTGCAAGCGAAGTTGCACAAAGCATTGTTGCAGAAACGGCAGACAAGATTGTTTTGATTTTCTTCATAATTGCATCTCCTTTACTTTTAGTACTTAAATTATAGCATATCTGACGGAAAATACAAGTATGAATATTGGAAGTTAATGTCTGATAATGTCGAGTATTAACTATTTTATCTGCACTGTATGCCTGTAATTATTTTATCTTTTCATCAATACTTGTCACATGGTCTAAAATCTATACAAGAGAGTTTTTTATTATATATATGATATTTTAATATAAGTTCGTTTTATGGGGAAATAAAATAATAATATGCATTTTATGCCACAAATATGCATTTCGTGCCACACATATTGACAATTTGAGTGTAAATAGTTATAATTATAGACAATTATTTTGGCTTTTTGTCAAAAAATTTCAAATTTCGACTTTTTATGATATAATGTTACATAAAGATATTGATGAAAAGTTGCCAAATAAGAATTTTGTGCATGAATACAAGAATGATTTAGTGGACAGGATATTAATCGAAGATATTTGTATATTATTTTGTATCACTTTTATTTCTTAAATATCTTNTGGAAAATGANAGAAAGNACTTAATAGAGTTATCATGACAATGCTTTGTATTAGCTTACAAGAAGAAAGCTGCTTATTTATTCTTTTGCTATGACAGGGCAAGTGTTACATAGCATATTTCATTAAATATATGTTATGATATGGTTAATGCAGCATGAATGTTTTTATAGTATGTTATCATCACTGGCAATAATCAACGATAAGTATGAAAGGGTGGGAAAGAATTGTATTTTAAGCTTAATAAAAGGTATGAGCTTAGGGGGTGGAAATTACTTCCTTTTGCGGTTTGTGACAGAAATACTGGAAGAATAAGCTTTTTGGGTAAAGATGAATTTAAATTACTTTATCATTGCGACGGGTTACATGATCTTTCAAAGGAAGAATATACGGATGATACCCGAAAATTTTTAGATATTGTAATAAATCAGGGAATTATATCTGAGTGTATGATGGGTGATACGCTAAAAAAAAGTCAGGAATACATACAGTATGATTCGAGATTTATAAAAACTGTTCAATGGTCTATAACTGGTAAATGTAATTTCAGATGTAGACATTGTTTTATGTCTGCATCTCATGCAAAACTCGGTGAACTGTCGCACGAGCAATGTGTTAAAATAATTGATGAAATAGCAGATTGTGGTATAAGGAGCGTATCTTTGACAGGCGGTGAACCGCTTGTCAGAAAAGATTTTTTTGAGCTTGTCGATGAACTTGTAAATCATAATATCAGAATTGATAGCATTTACAGCAATGGAAAACTGATAACAAATGACTTTTTTGATAAAATTGAAGCGAGAGGTATTCATCCTGTTATTCATATGAGCTTTGACGGCGTAGGATGGCATGATTGGCTTAGAGGAATTTCTGGAGCAGAAAAAATGACTTTAGATGCATATAAACTTTGTCAGAAGAGAGGATATGTAACTACTGCGGAAATGTGCATACACAAAAATAATTTGCATACTTTTAGAGAAACTATGCATCTTCTTGCAAATTTGGGCTGCTGTAGTCTTAAAATCAATCCTGCAGCTTCAATGGGTGAATGGTCAGTTACATCAAAAAAATTTACACTTTCTCCAAAAGAAGTCAATGATATGTTTTTAGAGTATATAGAACAATTCTTTGAGGATGGGATGCCGATTGGATTATGGCTTGGTGCTTTTTTTGAATGTGATAAAGGTTCTACAAACTACAAGATAGGTTATTGCAAAAGTCCATCAAATGTCGATTGCAGTAAAAAGTCTGTCTGCGCTCATGCAAGGAATTCTTTGTATATCAGTCCTGAAGGCTTTGCACTTCCATGTATGGCAATGGCAAACACAGGAATGCGAAACGATTTTCCAAATATGCTCCAAACTCATTTAAAAGATATTCTTTCTGATTCTGTTTACATGAAAATTATAGATATAAGACTTGAAGATTATCTTGCACATAACAAAAAATGTTCCGAATGCAAATATAAAAATATGTGCTGTGCAGGCTGCCGTGGTCTTGCAGTGGGAGAAAAAGGCACAGATTATCTCGCTATTGATGAAGATGCGTGTTACTTTTTTAATGCCGGATATCTTGACAAAGTAAAGTCTATTGCTGACCATGCGATATCAAAAATCAAAGTATAGACAGTTGTAATGTTTTTTCTCAGGACAGCATTGCTAAGCTTTGTTTGAAAACCGTATTATTGTTTTTTGTATAAACCGCCACAAGGCGCTTTATAAAATTAAATTTTTTAAAGGAGGACATCTATTATGTCTATGGAAAGTGCTAAGAAGTTCCTTGAAGATGTTCAAAATGACAAGTCTTTGCAGACTAAACTGGACAATGGAACAAAAGCCGCAACAAATGAAGAAAAGATTGAAGTTCTTGCTGCAGCAGCTAAGTCACTGGGATACGACTTCACAGCCGCCGAACTTCAGGAAGCATCTATCGATGTTGCACAAGTAAGCAATCACGAGCTTGAGGGTGTTGTAACCGGAAACTGTGTTGCATTTGCATCAGGTAAATGTGTATGCTTTGGTGATGGCGGTCACTGCAAATGTTTTGGTGATGGCTGTACTGCTGTTTTTACTTGATTTCCAAGTACTTAATTCTTTGTTTCTAATGTAAGATGCCGATAATCTCCTTGACAGTAAATGATGAGGAGATTATCGTTCTTTAAAAAAATCCTGAATAATGGTACAGGTTACTTATTCAAATCCACATAGTATACCCCTTCGACCACAACATCATTTTCTTTAGATTACAGCTATGAAACAAGCAATGGTTCTATTACTACAATAGCTGTCTTAGTCGGTGATGTTAATTTCGACGGATGTGTAAATATGGATGATGCGGATTATATAGCCTCATATGTTGCACAGTCACATGGTGACAATGAACCGAAATTGACTGAGTTTCAGCAATTAGCCGGTGATGCCAATAATGACGGTAAAGTTAATATTAGCGATGCTGCTGCAATTGCAAAATATCTTGACAGTGACAATCCTCACTTTTAAATAAAAAAGTGTAAAATTAATTAAGGAGGAAATCTGATGAAAAAAATAATCAAAAGAGTTACAGCATCTTTAACAGCAATGTTAATGATATTTGGCAGTACATACACTGCTGTAGGTTCTGTAAGTGCCACAAATAATGAAATACAGCCAAGAAAATGGCATATATACGGTGATGTTTATGATGATGGCGATATTGACATGGGTGATGCAGTTCGTATTGCACAGTTTATAACAGTATATAAAAATAAACATGGTGTTAGTTCTTTAATATCAGTGCAAGATGCTTTAGATTACAAATTTAACAAAAATGACAACGAATATTATTTGCCTGTTCCACAGGCTGCCGATGTTGATGGCGATGGTTTTATTACTGAGGCTGATCATATATGTATACAGTATTATGTACTTGGATCTTATGACAAAGTCGGCAGATGTGGTCAGCCGTTCTATATTAACGAATGATAATAAAAAACTCCTGAAAATAAATTCAGGAGTTTTTTATTTATTATTTTGAAAGTTTACAGACATCAAAAAATTGAAAAAAGTGTTTATCGTTTACTTTTCTGTAAGAGTACCAGAATAGGTTGTTCCGTCAACAGTCAGGGTAATATTTTTGGTCTTTTTGGTAGTTGACGGGTAAACATCGGACTTGCTGAGACCATAGTATTTGTAGAAATCGTCGGTCACGGAGTATGATGTTCCTTTCACTTCGTCACCTTTCCATAAGTTGGAAGTGCGGACATCAACGTGTGTTGCTGTGTATGTACCATCAATGTTTGCTATACCGCCAAAACCAACGTCCTGAGCGACACAGGAAACTTTCTTTGATGAGATTTTGTTTCCGGACTGGTCATAACATACTATGTCAGCGGCGTTTCCGTAGACGTGGTGTCCGGACCCTGAACCGCCTACAGCTTTGTCGTGTGCCTGACAGCGGTAACCGGAGTTGATGATAATTTTTGAGCAGTTCAAAGCCTTGTAGAGCTTTTCAAGCTTGTCCGGAAGTTCAGGGTTAAGTATTGTATCGTGGTTCTTTCCACATTTACAGCAAAATTCTGACACATTAAAGTGTTCGGTAAGCTGAGTTTTGTCGATTGATTTGTAAGTGTTTGTCATTATTCAATTACCTCCCAATCTTCCGCAAGCATATCAGTCTGACTTGCAAGCCAACCGACACATATTTTATCATATGCTGTTTTCATGCAGATACTATCAACACACGGAGGCAT
>WFLZ01000266.1 GCA_009177225.1 Clostridia bacterium | reverse complement strand
ATGGTTGCTGACAATGTAAAGGAATCACTTGAGAAAAAGCTGAAAGACTATGGTATATACATAGAAAAATTCAATATAGTTAACTTTGACTTCTCGGCGGAATTCAATAATGCTATTGAAGCAAAGCAGGTTGCAGAACAGAATCTCCTTAAAACAAAAACCGAACAGGAACAGGCTATTGTTATCGCAAATGCAGAGGCAGAAAAGAAAGTAATCGCCGCTAATGCAGAAGCAGAAGCCATTATGGCAGAGGCACAGGCACGTGCAGATGCTAATGAACTTCTTGAAAAGTCACTTACAGCAAAAGTACTTGCATATCAGCAGATTCAGAAGTGGAATGGCGTAATGCCTAAAGTTACAGGCGGTGAAAGCGGTATGCTGATAAATATTGACCTTGAAGATATTTCATCATCATCAAAATATACCGCTCCGCAGTACACCGAACCCGACGAACCGACAGCAGACGACGAACCTGTACAATAATATTAAAAAATACAGACGCATTTAAAAGTGCGTCTGTATATTCATAAAATCAAAACATATTTCACAAAGGAGAAATTTCGTGAAGAAATTAATGTTGTTAATACTAACTGCAACAATGCTTATGTGTGCATCATGTGCAGAAAAATCAGATAAAAATACAAGCAGTTCATCATCTCACACAAGTCATTCAGAATCTGAAATGATAAATAATCCACAACAAAAAAACAACCTTACGGAATCAGAAGCAAAAAGTGATGAGGAAATTTTTTATAATTTTAATGGACTGAATATGCGTCAGCCTGACAATCTAAAAAATTTCCGTGAATTTGATTATTCTGGTAAATATTTAGGAGGTTTTTATAGCTGTGGCAGAGACTATCGGGAAAAAGAAAAATTACAATATAATATTGTTATAGATTGTATGAATTATGCTGATTATTATGCTTCTGACTGCTATGGGCTTGATGACGTATGGGAAATACTGAATGAAAGCTTATATAAAAATATAAACAATATTTACAGTGTATGTGAACTTGGTGATGCAGAAATCGCCACGACAGAAAAAGTTGACTTTCTAGGCACAGAGTTTATACGCTCAACAGGCAGTATACCAATGATTACGAATAGTAATGATGAACTTGATTTATACTATGCTGCTTACTATGGAATACTTGATTTTCCTGCAAATGACTCTTTTCCGGAATTCAAAAGTGTTCCGATTATGTGGATAGCATGGTCTAACAGAGGAACTTACTCAATAAGAACAGAGATGGAAAAAATTGTTGATACTGTAGCAGAAAATGCCTCATGGATTTCGGAAGAATAATAAAAATACGGACGCACTTAAAAAATGCGTCCGTTCGTGTGTGTGTTATGGTGTTATACCGTGAAGCCCTGCGCTCTGAAATTATCAATAACTTCGCCGAGAATTTCGGCATTTGTAGATGATACGGAGTGCAGAAGCAGTATTTCACCGCCGTGAGCCGATTCCGAGAGTTTTTTAATACTTACAGACGGGTCGGGCTGACTGTCGGTTTTCCAGTCCACATAGGCAAAACTCCAGAAAAGCGTTTTATATCCGCACTTCTGAACAGTTTCAAGAGCCTGCTCTGAATACTCACCGCAAGGACAGCGGAAATACTGCATCTGATAGCCGTAGTTATTCATAACAAAATCATGCAGCGACATTATTTCTTCTTCTGCCTCTTTCTTTGAAAGTGTCGGCAGACTTGCGTGACGCATACCATGATTTCCGAGCATATGACCTTCATCAATCATACGCTGGACAAGTGCTTTTTCCTTTTTGGCATAGTCACCCGTAAGGAAAAAAATAGCTTTGACATCTTTTTCTTTAAGCGTGTCAAGAATTTTTTCAGTGTATCCGTTTTCATAACCTTGGTCAAAAGTTATAATAATACGGTTTTCATCTCCTGAAACTGCATAAGCATCATAATCGCAGAAACGGTCATTGAATGAAAGTGCATCTGTAGGACAATTCTTACCGTCTACTGCTGTACCCTGTCCGTAGCCGACTTTTGTGTTATCAACTGCATAAACAGAAGTACACGGCATTAATCCTGCTGTCAGTACTGCAATTGCAGGAAACGCTTTTTTTATCATAGGCGTGTAGTTCCTTATTGAAATTGCGGATTATCTCCGCAGTAGTATTATAACCGTATCTGAAAACAATATGACAAGTAAAAATATCCACAGGAGGTGTAAAATGAAAGTACGTTTGAAAAGGAAAGAAAAGGTAAAAAAGAAAAAAAGAAAATCCCGAAAATTAAAAAACAAATCTGAATTTGGCGGTGAACTGATTGAATTTATCTTTGAAGTAATAATTGAACTTATTTTTGGTTAACAAAAACGACAGCCTGTGACGCTGTCGTTATTTTTTTTATAACAGAACTTATTTTCTCCATATTTACGCACTTGTCCGTACAATCAACCGGAAAAAATTTTATGAATTAAGATATGAACTTACAAGTACCTGCAAGAGTTCATCACGGTCAATATGACGGATAATATTTCTTGCATTATTATATGTGGTTATGTAGGTAGGGTCTTCCGACAGAATATAGC
>WFLZ01000234.1 GCA_009177225.1 Clostridia bacterium | reverse complement strand
AACAACTTTAAATCCTCCGGAATATTCATAAAGTTCAGCAGTTTCCGAAAGTGAGGATTCACTCATTTTTCGTGCACCGGAGTTTATCGCCCATTAACCTACAGGCTGGTCAAGAAATGCTTTCGTGACTTTTCCTATACCTTCACCGCCTGAAATTTCAATACCACTTTCAGTCAGATAAACTTCCGCAAATATTTTTATACCGTTCGTCACATCAGGGTCGTCACCGCTGTCTTTTACCACACAACACACAGCACTGCCGTCACTGATTTTCTGTTCACTTATTTCAAGATTAAGCGTTATACCTTTAGGGGTCATTATTACGGTGTGATGAACTACTTTGCCCGTCAGAAGCATTTCGGCGGCAGCCTTTGATGCTCCTGTAGCACACGAACCTGTAGTATATCCACACCTTAATTTCTGTCTGCCCCTGTATATGTACTTTTCAAGCATTGCCAACTTCCACCACAAACACAGTAAAATATCCGCACTGACTTATTTCGCCGATATTATTATAAATACGTTCGTCCGGCAGACCGCAGTTTTCGACAGCATAAGTCTTTTCCACAAGTCCCTTTTTACGCAGAATTTCTATGAGTTCCGACGAATTTTTACCACACTTCATTATTACATAAGTTCCGTCCGAAAAATTGTTATTCCTGATTTTTTCCGCATTATACGGCATAATATGCAGAAATTCACTCTCTTTTACAAGCGACTTTCCGTAACGTGCCGACACAGCACAGAAACTCGGAACTCCCGAACAAATTTCGGTTTCAAAACCCTTTGATTCAACACGTTCCGCAATATAGCTGAAAGTCGAATATATTGAAATATCCCCTATATTCAGCAGGGCAACGTCATTTTTTTCAAGTTCAGCACAAAGTATGTCTGCAATTCTTTCATAATTTTCAGAAAGAATTTTCCTGTCACGCACCATAAGAAAATCAATATATATGATTTTTTTGTTCGACAAATTAACTGCTTTTTCTGCAATCGACAAAGCAAGAGTTTTTTCGCCTTTTGTCCTCGGAACTGCTATAATACGACACCTGTCCATTATCCTTATCGCCTTTAAAGTAATGAGTTCAGGGTCTCCCGAACCGACACTGACACCGTACAATTTACCCAACATTATTTCATTCTCCTCAGACTTTCAGAAAAATTTATTAACTGCTCCATGTTCAGCGACTCAATTCTTGCGGTTTCAGAAAGACTGTTTTCTGCCAGAGCCTTGTAAACCTGCTCTTTACTGATTCCAAGTTGTGACGAAAGTGCATTTGCAACAGTCTTTCTTCTTTGTGAAAAACCTGCTTTCACTACACTGAAAAAGAACTTTTCGCCGTTCTCGTCAAGCCTGTACCGACGGTCAAGGTCAATTCTGATAACGGCAGAATCAACGTTAGGCGACGGCATAAAATTCCCCCTTGAAACACTGAAAAGCTGTTTTACCGTACCGTAATAATTAACACCGACCGTAATCGCTCCTGCCTCTCTTGTACCGATTTCCGCACAAAGTCGCTGTGCCGCCTCTTTCTGAACCATGACCGTTATTGATTCAATCGGCAGACGGCTTTCAAGTAACATCATTATAACAGGCGACGTGATATAATATGGTAAATTAGCACAAACAGCAACACGCAGACCGTCAAATTCCTCCTTGATTATTTTGTGCAGGTCAGCTTTCATAACGTCCTGATTAATAATTTTGATGTTGTCGAACTCCGCAAGTGTTTCGTCAAGAACANGCATAANCCTNGTGTNGATTTCAATCGCTGTTACTTTGTCCGCACGCTTTGCAAGTTCAGCCGTGAGAACGCCTATTCCCGTTCCTATTTCAAGTATTCCAAATCCCTTGCACGCATTGCCATTTTCCGCTATTTTCGGACATATATCAGGATTTATTATAAAGTTCTGACCAAGTCCCTTTGAAAAACTGAATCCGTGACGGGACAGAATATCTTTTACTGTCCCAATATTAGTTAAATTCATTAAAAGTTCTCCTTAAATTTTGTGACGTTCTTTCTGTGAAAACTCACTCTGTTTTGCATCATTAAGCTTTTCCATGCTGTTCACAAGATAGTCCGCCGAACGATAGGCGTGCTGAAAATCGGTATCTTTGAAATGACATTTAAGGTCAATAAACTCGCCGTCAATATTAATGTCAAGCTGTTTTATCTGTCGTCCCGAATACTTTTCACCGACATACTTTATGTATTCGTTAATTTCATGTACACTCATTTCACCGCCGGTTACATTTACTTTCATAATCATTCTCCTTTATTAATATTTTTAATTACTGCTTCCGCACATTTCATTCCGTCAACCGCCGCCGACATTATTCCTCCTGCATAACCCGCACCCTCTCCGCACGGAAAAAGTCCGTCAATAGAAACAGACTGTAAATTTTCATTGCGGTCAATACGCACGGGCGAACTGCTACGGCTTTCTATACCAGTCAGCACTGCATCAGGGTCGTCAAAACCATTTATTTTCCTGCCCATTTCCTTTATGCCAAGACGGAGAGTTTCGCAAACAAAATCAGGAAGATAACTCTCAGGGTCTGCAAATTTCACCGACGGACGATATGACGGCTTAATATTTCCAAAATTTTCCGCAACTTTTCCATTCAGAAAATCACCTGAAAGCGTAACGGGTGCGGAATAGTCCGACCCTCCGGCAATAAATGCCTTTTCCTCAAGTTCACGCTGAAAATACATTCCGGCAAGTGCGTGACTGCTTTTATAGTCGTCCGTATTTATGCCGACTAATAACGCACTGTTGGAATTTTCAGCGTCACGGGCAAAACAGCTCATTCCGTTCACCGCAAGCAGATTTTCCTCCGATACCGCAGATATTACTTGTCCCCCCGGACACATACAAAAAGTATAAAGCGTGCGACCGTTCGGCAGATGTACAGCAAGCTTATAGTCGGCGGCTTTAAGTGCAGGGTGTCCTGCAAAATCGCCGTACATAGCCTTGTCTATATCTTTTCTGAGATGCTCTATTCTCACACCTATGGAAAAATTCTTCTGTGAAAGTTTTATATTACGGCTGTACAGCATTTCAAAAACGTCCCTTGCACTGTGACCCGTTGCAAGTATCAGATTATTCGTATTTATGACATGACTGCCGTTTCTGTCTGTATAATGAACCGCTGTTATTCTGTTTTCATTTGTTTCAAAGTCGCAGAATTTTGAATTGAAACGCACTTCACCGCCGTATTTTTTCACCTGTTCACGAAAATTTTTCACTACATTTCTGAGTTTGTCCGTACCTATATGAGCCTTTGCAAGATAAATTATCTCGTCAGGCGAACCAAATTCAACAAGCTTTTCAAGAATCCATTCAATACGTTTGTCCTTTATACCTGTAGTAAGTTTTCCGTCGGAAAAAGTACCTGCTCCGCCCTCGCCAAACTGTACATTACATTCAGGGTCAGGCTTTCCGCCTGACTGGAAATTCTCAACTGCCTTACAGCGTGAATCAACGTCCGCACCTCGTTCAAGAACTATCGGACACGCTCCTGCCATAGAAAGAACAAGTGCGGCAAACATTCCGGCAGGTCCGAAACCGACAATAACAGGACGCTGTATATCTCCGGAAACTTTATCTATCCGGTAAACATATTTTTCGATACTTACCGAATTTTTTATTTTCTTTAAAAGCTGAGTTTCGTTTTTTGCCTCAACGTCAATAGAAATTATAAAATGCACATCTGATTTTTTACGTGCATCAACCGACTTTCTGGAAAGTCTTACACTTTTAAGATTTTCGGGAGCAATCCGGAATTTCTTTATGCAGAACTTTTCAAGTTCCGAAAAATCAAAATCCAGCGACACACGGATATTATTTATTCTTATCATTTTTCACCGCCTTTCAACGACTCGGCACAGTGCCTACCTGCCCATATTCCGGACGACCACGCCCATTGCAGATTAAAACCACCGCAGTCGCCGACCGTATCCAAAATCTCACCACAGAAATAAATTCCCTTATGGAGTTTTGATTCAAGATTTTCTGTGACACATTCGCTGTGTATTCCCCCACAGGTTGCCTGTGCGTTCTGCCATGAAGAACAGCCCGTCACATCAAATTCAAGACATTTTACAGCTTTGGCAAGTCGTTTTATTTCGTCGTCCGTCACACTGTTTATTTTATCGGTCATAGGTCTGCAAACAGTATTTTTTACAAGATACACCGCAAGATTTTTCACGAAAATACCTGTCAGAAGTTCTTCAAGGCTGTATTCAGACCTGTTTTTTCTTACTCTTTCAAGATAGCTGATTAAGTTCTTTTCGTCTGATTCGGGAAACAAATCCGCACGCAGAACCATTTTTCCCTCGTACTGCTGAAAAAGATACGCAAGGTTAAACACACATATTCCCGAAATATTATTTTCATTGAACTGTATTTCACCTGTTTCAGTTTTCAGAACCTTTCCACCACAAACCGCCGATATCTTACCCTTTGCACGCACACCTTTCAGACCTTTCAGTCTGTCGGGACTTACTCTCAACGGTGCAACAGCCGGACATATCTTAGCCGTTTTATAACCCATATTCTTCAATATACGGAGCATTGAGCCGTCCGTACCGAATGAAGTCCCTGCATATCCACCACAGGCAATTATAATTTTTTTACATATAATTTGATTGTCCTCTGATTTCAGAATATACTTTCCTTTATTCTGCGATATACTTTTTATTTCAAAGTTGCATATTTCCTTTATGCCAAGTGAATTAATTTTCAGACGGAAAGCGTTAACGACTGTTGTCGCACTGTTACTGTGCGGATATATTCCACCCTCTCTGCCCTCGCTTCCGGAAACACACATAATGTCCAGTTCCTTTACAAAAAAATCATAGTAATCAGGGATTTTGCTGATTATCTTCATAGCATTGACAGAACCATGATATCTCTTTTCAGAAAGAAAAACATTGCTCAGATTACACTTTCCGTTACCTGTGGCAATTAACTTTTTTCCCGTTCTCGCAAGTTTTTCAGCTATCACAATTTCAGCGTTAGGACAAATTTTTCCCACCTCGACCGCCGCCGCATATCCGGACGCTCCACCACCTATTATAACTATATCTGCATTCATTATTTCACCTCATTTCGTTATTTGTTTGGTTCTATGTCAATAACCGCAATTTCGGGACGGTTGTTGAACCTTACCGGAACAGGAGAAACGCCTATACCGGAAGTTATAAACATTGTGCCGTCCTCATAATCAAACAGACCTTTGTCATAAACCGTAGTTTTTCCATGAATTTTCGGAAACCACTCCATAGTTGATGAATCAATTGCAGGACCAAGACCAAAAGGAAGCTGAATCATTCCGCCGTGAGTGTCCGCACAGACCGTCAGGTCAGCACCGAAATCCGCAAATTTTTCATAATTAGGTATATGTGCCATAAGTATGCTGTAACAGTCATCATCAAGGGTAAAAGCATTTTTCAGGTCAAATGTCGGGGAATAATATACATTGTCTATTCCGATAATCTGTATATTGTTTCCATTCACATTCACCAATTCAGAATTATAGTTCATGGATTTTGCACCCATTTCAGTCATTGCCTCAATATATTCCTTGTCTGTATCATGGTCGCCCGTTACAAAATACACCGGATAACCAGCGTCAATTATAGACTGAGTGAGTGCAATCGGTATCTGCATAAATTTGCTTTCTCTTGAATACATATCGCCGAGAATAAAAATGATATCCGGCTTTGTTCTTTCGACTTTATGAAGTATTGTACTGTTGTTTATTCCGTGTTCTGTGGAATGGCAGTCACTTATAACCGCAATACGCACGGGACTTGTGATTTTATCGGAACTCAACTTCACGTTTGTCAGTTTAAGCGTATAATTATTGAACCACCAAACAAACAACAGAATAATCATCAATATACAGAAACGACGGAAACGCAATTTTGCTTTTGATAACTTTTTTCTTTTATGCGGATTGATTTCAACCTTATTGTCCATATTTCCTCCGTGTTATTTTTTAATATGTACATCAAGCTGACTGAAAGGTATTTCAATGCCTTCTCTGTCAAATGCCGATTTCACAGCTTCGGTCAGACCGTACTTTACATGATTATAGTCCTCATTCTTTACCCACACAAGAGCATCAACCGCAATTGAACTTTCCCTGTGCATACTCATTCTTACGACCGGAGCAGGTTCGTCAAGAACCGAAGGGTTATTTTTGAGTATATCAAGAATAATCAGCCGTGCCTTGTCATAGTTGGCAGAATAGCTGATATCAAAAACAAGGTCAATGCGTCTTGTCGGACTTTCGGTATAATTTATTATTTTAGCATCTGAAATTTTGCCGTTCGGAACAAAAACGGTCTTTCCGTCAAAAGTTTTTATTTTTGTGTAGAGAACGCTTATTGTTTCAACTTTTCCTACAGTTCCATCAAGTTCAATAGTATCACCAGCGGTAAAAGGCTTTGAAAAAAGTATAATAAACCCTCCGCATAAATTTGAAAGGCAGTTTTGCAGGGCAAGGCTGACAGCAAGTCCTGCCGCACCGAAAATTGTGATTATTGACGACATCGGAACATTCAGAAGCGAAAGCGACATAATTATAACCACAACGTAAAGAAGTATTTTCACTAGCGACACAAGAAAGTTTTTCGCAGCAATGTTTATATTTGACTTTTTCATTGCCTTTGCGGTAAGATGTGCGATAAGTCTTGAAATCAGTATACCGATAACAAGCACTATAACCGCCGTTATCAGCGACGGAAGCAAATCGGCAAAATACTGTGCCATTCCCGAAAATACACTTGATGCCTTGCTTACCTGTTCCTGTATTGTCTCAATAACAACAGGTTCAGTTGCTGTTACTGTTTCAGATACAGCAGACGTGACCTTTTCAGATACGACAGATGTAAATGTTTCCTCCATTTTAAAAATTCACTCCTTTTCTATATACTATTATATCAGAAAGAGAAAAAATGTCAATCTCAACAGCAATTTGATAAAAGAATAAAATATTTCTCAAACTATTGAAATTCTGATTTCAATGTGGTATAATATGTATGTTATGTCCCGATAGCTCAGTAGGATAGAGCGGCTGCCTCCTAAGCAGCAGGCCGGAGGTTCGACTC
>WFLZ01000287.1 GCA_009177225.1 Clostridia bacterium | reverse complement strand
GGTGGAAAAAAAGATTGTTGCGGAAAGAGTTGCAAGGCTTGACAGGGAAAAGACAGAAGAATTTGAAAGCAGGATTGAACAGCTTGAAAAATGTCTCAGACAGACTCAGAAAAAACTTAATGAGTCCAAACGGGAATACAATTCCCTCAGAAAAGACTTATGCAGAGTGTCCGGTTCGATAAAAATATGTCATGACTGTGGAATAGTTGTTCCGAAAAGAAGTGAATGCTGTATGAAGTGCGGGAAGTCCGTAACGGAATACAGAAAGTATACTGAAAAAACTTCTTTATGGGAAAGAAAAAGGAAAAATCCGGACTGTCCCGATGAACCTGATAACAGTACATTTTGTCCGGAAACGGATAATGATATAATTACTGATGATGACGCTGTAAGAAAAAATACAGATATAGATGTTGAAATTAATGATGTATATTCTAATAATCCGGACAGCAATGAAAATGTTCAGAATATTTGCAACAGTGTGCAGGAAGTTTCAGATGAAAATACAGACGAAAACACTGAAAATAATTTGCCGTCTGATGACTATTATGATGAAGAATTTGTACCTGAGATTATAGTCGGTGGAATACTCAATGACGAATCAGAATAGATATAAAATAATTATGCGGATATATTTGTTTTTGCTGACAATGTATCCGCATTTTCAGGGAGGGTAAAAAATGCGTTGTCCGAAATGCAGGAAAATAACAGGGGTACTTTTTATTGATTCGGAAAATAAATATAAATGTCCGTTTTGCAGTGAAAGATTTGTTTCAGACGGTGATGATAATGAAAGTATTGCGGAACTTCTGAAACAGTTTGCGGAATGCTACGGAAAAGAACTTTTTNTGAATACTGCAAGAACAAATGCNATGNTTATGGACTATGTGNCGGANAGACGTAAGGAACGCAAGTTGANTTTCANTGTNATGAATGAGGGCGTTGTAAATGAACTTGTTAAGNTTTGTGGAAAAAGNGCAGACGAAACATTACATGAAATAAAAAAGATTTCGCACCGTATTGCAGAAGATATATGTATTACTGAAAGTGCCTCTGAATATGCTGTGATGTCTGTTGCGTATGCACTTGATATTTCGGAAAAAATACCGGTTTCCGAAACTCAGTCCGGAACTCAGAAGAAAGTATTTACCAAGACAATGAGAATTTCGGGAAATAAAATTGATGAAAACTGTAATGCTGTAGGATTCAAGGCGTATTCGGCAGACAAAAGCCTTACTGAAATATCATTGCCGGAAACGGTAACGGCAATATATCCCAGAGCTTTTGTCAATTGTATCAATCTGAAAAAAATATATTTTCCGTCCTCACTGAAAAATACAGGAACGTGTGCATTTGAGGGGTGCAGTTCCCTTGAAAATATAACTGTGCCTGAAAACAGTACATATATTGTCAGGGACGGAATACTTCTTGATAAAAGTACAAAATCCGTTGTACGTGCCGAAAACCGCCTTGACAGAAAAATGTATATAATTCCCGAAAATACGGAGAGACTTTGCAGAAAGGCTTTTGACTATAACAAAGCGGAAATTATAAAACTTCCGAAAAGTCTGAAAACAATAGAACCTGATGCTTTTCATATGACATTGAATCTGAAATCAATTGAGACTGATTCGGAAAACAGGTATTTCAGTTCATATGAAGGAGTTCTGCATAATAAAAAAAGAACGATTCTGCTGAAATATCCGTCAGCTCTAAGTGATGCAGGATATTATTTTGAGGACAGTGTTGAAGAAATCGGACAAAGTGCTTTCAGTTGTGCATTGAATCTGAAAACAGTTACTTTTACAGGCAGTCTCCGCAGAATAGGCGACAAGGCTTTTGAATACTGTACGGGTCTTGAAAGATTCATGTTTCCCATGAATCTTATCAGCATCGGAAACTATGCTTTTTACTGCTGTGAAATGCTTGAAAATATTATCATATCAAGAAAAGTAACCGAAATCGGTTCACTTGCTTTTGCAGGCTGTAGAAATCTTAAAAACGTCACCATAGGTGAAAGTGTGAAATATATAGGTGAAGGTGCATTCAATGGCTGTCCGAATCTTGAAGTTACGGTCAGAAACAACAGTTATGCCGAGATGTACTGTATGGCAAGGAATATCAGATACAGAACGTAATGGGGGACAAGTATGAAAAATGACAGGTATTATTATATGATTATGAACAGTGCTGAAAGAGAAGCATATAAAATGATTTATAACGGACTTTCTGCATATGCTCTTAATATAGTTATATCGCTTGATGTTACACCGGAAACGGTTCAGGAAACTTATCTTAAAGTTCTTTATGATAATCCGCACTTTTATTATATAAATCAGACTGTTATAAAAATGGCAGGACGTGCGGGATATTATATTCTCATGCCCGAATATATTTATAATATGAATGAAATAAAAGCCATAGACAGCGATATACAGAAAGTCATAAACAAAGTCACATCAAAGGCACAGACTTTTTTATCAAATGAATTTCGGCTTGAAAAATATCTGCATGACAGCATAGCAAAAAGTGTGGCATATGATTATGATTCTCTCAAAAGAAACGACTGTTTCAATGCACATTCAGTGGTCGGGGTTTTTCTTGACAATAAAGCAGTATGTGAGGGAATCGCAAAGGCGTTCAAGCTTCTCTGCAATCAGTTCGGAATGAAATGTATAGTAGTACTCGGCAAGGCAAACCATGAGGGTGATTTTACAAAAGACGATTATCATGCGTGGAATCTTGTCAAAATAGGAAATGAATCATATCATGTTGATGTGACGTGGGATAATATGTACCATGAGGATATACAATATATAAGCTATGATTATTTTAATCTGACAACAAAGGAAATAATGCTTGACCATCAGGTTCTTAAAGGTGTCATTCTGCCGGAATGCAGGGATTCACGTCTTAATTATTTTTACAGCACAAACAGTTTTGTTGCAACGTATCAGGAACTTTTTGAATTTATAGAAAAGCATTTCAATGAAAACAAGATAATATTCCGTGCAGTGAAGAACAGGAGGGAATTTACACGCCCCGAAGAACTTAGGGAAAAGACAATATCCGCAATGATGCACACTTCATATATGAACAGAAATAAAAGACCGTTTTCAGTGATATTCAATGATAAGCATAATACTGTAAATATAGTGTTCGGAAAAGAACAGTCGAAGAAAATTGACATAAAAAAACATAAAAACCTGTACTGAAAATTTTTTCGGTACAGGTTTTGTTTATTTTCAGAATATCATGCTTACGGCGTTTATAATCATGCACAGGATAATTCCTGTAACTGTCGGCAATGCAAAACTTAGTGCAGTCCATTTTATACTTCTGGTTTCTTTTTTTATGGTCATACAGGTTGTTGCACACGGAAAATGAAAAAGAGTAAAAATTATCATGCACAAAGCTGTTGTGATGTTCCAGCCGTTGTCGGCAAGGAGAGAATGAAGCTGAACTGTGTCGGACATTTCAATCAGACTTCCCTGTGCAAGATACGTCATAAGTATTATCGGGAAAACAATTTCGTTTGCAGGAAATCCAAGTATAAAAGCAAGAAGTATAACGCCGTCAAGTCCCATAAGAGAGGCGAAAGGGTCAAGAAAATCTGCTGTTATCGAAAGCAACGTACTTTCTCCGACGTGTACATTTGCAACAATCCATATCAGCAGACCACACGGTGCAGCGGCGGTACAGGCTCTTGCGAGTACGAAAACAGTTCTGTCAAAAATTGAGCGTACAAGAACTTTTGTAAATTGTGGTCGGCGGTAGGGGGGGAGTTCAAGAGTAAACGACGACGTAACGCCTTTCAGTACGGTGCAGGAAAGTAATTTTGACATTGCAAGCGTCATAACAACACCCATAAGAATTACACCAAGCAGAATTACAGCAGACATGATACTGCCTGACGTTACAAAAAACATTGTAATTATCATGATAATAGTCGGAAAACGTCCGTTGCATGGAACGAAATTATTTGTAAGTATTGCAATAAGTCTTTCACGGGGTGAATCAATAATCCGACAGCCCGTTACTCCGCAGGCATTGCACCCGAATCCCATAGCCATAGTAATAGCCTGTTTTCCGCAGGCGTTTGCACATCTGAAACCGTGGTCGAGATTGAAAGCTATTCGGGGGAGATANCCGAAATCTTCAAGCAGTGTGANCNTAGGGAAGAATATCGCNATAGGCGGGAGCATTACAGNTACAACNCATGCAAGTACACGGTAAATTNCCTGAATAAGCACACCGTCGAGCCATTGCGGAGCGTGCATTTTATTCAAACCGTCGGAAAGAATATCACCGAATCCGAAAAGAATTTTTGCGAGCAGGTCAGACGGATAATTTGCACCGATAATAGTAATCCAGAGAACCAGTCCGAGCAGGAGAATCATTATAGGTATACCAAAACGTTTGCTGAGAAAANTTCTGTCANGTTTTCTGTCACGNANGTAGGGGGAAGANTTTTTGTAACTTAATGTTTTTCCANCTATNTCGGNAGATTTGTTTATANCTGNTGAAATAATTTCGTCGGTTATGTTTTCTTTGGTGAAACCTTGTTTGTGTAAATCTGACTTTATGCCGTGAATTTCGGGAACGGTAAAAATATCAGTATTTTCAAACGTTTGGGCTTTTTCGATAAAATCGTTATCGTCCTCAATAATACGCAGTGCGGTAAGACGTGGCGGAAGTTTATGTATATTATTTTCAATGATTTTCTGCGTTTCAGAAACTGCCTTTTCGATATTTTCCGGCAAAGTGACAAAAGGCGGTTTTATATCCTTACTGTCGTGTATGCAATTGTAGAGACATTCAAGAAGTTCGTCAAGACCTTTTCCGCTCCGTGCCGTTACTCCGACAACATTAACGCTGAGTAGTTCACTTAAAAGGTCAAGATTTATTTCAATGCCTTTTGAATCAGCCTCATCAAGAAGATTCACGCATACTATGCTTTCAGGCATGGCTTCAATAATCTGTAAAGCAAGATTCAGATTGCGTTCAAGACACGTTGCATCACATACTATAATAACAGCGTCCGCACCGGAAAAGCATATAAAATCACTTGCGGTTGTTTCTTCGGCGGAGTTTGTACGCAGGGAATAAGTGCCGGGAATGTCCGCAAGTGTAACTTTCATATCTTTGTATTCAAAATATCCCTCTGCACTTGAAACGGTTTTACCTGCCCAGTTACCTGTATGCTGGTTCATANCNGTNANGGNANTNAAAACAGTTGATTTTNCGNCNNTTGGATNTCCGGCAAGAGCAACNAGGTATTNATTNTTTTCCATTNTACCACNTCNTNANTANATCNGGAAATAATATGCCGGAAAATGTAATAATATACCTTAAAACAAGGAAAAAGGACATACTACGGTATGTCCTTTTACATATGTTCAGATTTTATATTTACTTGTCATTTCTCCCTGATATTCATCAAGGTCATAGTTATATAAATCTTCTGCGATTTCAGAAATAACGTCACTGATTTCGAGATTATCAAGAAATTTCTGAGGTATAGCATCCATACCGAGATACGCACCGATAATGTTTCCGGTAACTGCTCCGGTGGAATCACTGTCGCCGTTGTGATTTACAGATGTTACAATTGCTTTTTCAAAGTTGTTTTCATACTTCAAAGCACAGTACACGGCAATTGCAAGAGTTTCTTCCGCTACCCAGCCTTCACCGAGTTTATGAATAGCATCAAGGTCACTGTAATTCTTTTCAGAAAGTTTTACAGCCTTTTTCATGAGTTTACTGAAATATCCGATATGTTCAGTATTTTTAAAAAGTTTTTCTGTATGGGAAATACTGTCGTTGACTGCATCTTTGAGTGAAATATTACTGTGTGAAATTAGATTTATAATGTGTGCGAAAGCAGCGGACGGAATATAACCCAGTTCGTGACCGTGAGTTATTGCAGAAGCTTCGGCGGCTAACATATCGGTTTGTGAAATAATGTTTGTGTTCTTGAAAAACAGTCCGACGGGTGCAACACGCATTATACCTCCGCACCCTTTGCTGTCGTNTATGGGNTTTNTGACAGNGCCTTTTTGTCNGGAAGTAATCGCNGACATACAGGTGATTNNCGGAGCTCNTCTTGCCCACAGCTGAGGGATTTTCATAATCCATGAACAATAATTACTGTTGTTTATTCTTCCTGCCTGTGTTATGTACCATTCTTTGTAACTTGTATATATAGAATCAGTGTAGGAACTATTATTATAATAACCCGAAAGCAGACCGTTTGCGGTGAAAAGCGTCATCTGTGTGTCATCGGAAATAATTGCTGTACCGTTTTTAAGTTCATATTCTGTTATGCCGTCTGAACCATATTTATTGAAAATTGCTTGTTCATGGTCAAACTCAACGGCATATCCGAGAGCGTCACCTATTGCACCGCCAAGCAGACAGGCTTTGTATTTGTTTATAATGTCCATAATTAACANCTCCTTTTANATAATAGAACNCTNGCGAAATTAAACNGACATATCAAAGTTGCAGNNGCCAGCGAGCAAAGAANANCGGAGAGCAAATCTCTTTTTTTCGATTATGGTATCTTTCCGAAAGAATACGGAAACATTTTACAAACTGGATGGTATGTTCCGCATCTTTTTATCCACCACAAGCTGTGTTTTCAGTGTGTGTCTTTTTTTCACATAATAGTATTTTCTTTGTTTTTTTGAGGGCGTTCCACTGGGGGTTCTGTTGCATCAATCAAAATGATTTCATATGCTGCATCACTTTTCAGCAGTTCTTTCTTTCCAGGCAGAGAAAAAGTCCCGTCTTTTATTAATGTATCTTCTATCCATTTAATATTCCGGTAAATATTGCTTTCTGCAATTCCGGTGGTATATTAATATAGTTGAAATAGAGAAAGATATGTGATAAAATAGAATAAAAAAACGGAGGAAATAAATGGTTTACGAAAAGATATTATGCCCTTATTGTAAAAGTGATGATGTGGTAAAAAACGGAAAGAACAGAAAAACAAAGGATGTTATGTAGAAATCCTGAATGCAGACATAGAACCTTTCAAACAGAATACAGTAACAATGGAAGCAGACCAGGGATAAAAGAAAAAATCATTGATATGGCGATGAACGGT
>WFLZ01000035.1 GCA_009177225.1 Clostridia bacterium | reverse complement strand
GGTACGTTTTAAAACGTAGAATAAAAGCATTTCTGCGTTATCACTTATCTTTAAACGATTCCATTCACTATGCTTTTCTATGTCCTTGTAGTTTCGTTTATAAGTAGAATAACTATATTAATGAAACAAATGCTTGACACGGTAAAAAACAAAACGGTTTTTATCCAGTTCTTAATGTTTCCTGTAATGGCAGTTATAATTGAAAATGCAGTAAAAATTGAAGATATGCCAGAACATTTTTTTGTGAAATTATTTGCTGTAATGTTTGTTGGCATGGCACCGCTGACGTGTATGTCCGCAATTATTGCTGAAGAAAAGGAAAAGAACACTCTTAGGACACTTATGATGAGCAATGTAAAGCCATGGCAGTATATTATAAGCGTCGGAACTTATATTTTCATTATGTGTATGGTTGGCACGGCGGTGTTTGCGGTACTCGGAGAATACAACAGCGCAGAGTTCGTAAGGTTTATTCTGTCAATGCTATCGGGTATTATTTTGTCTGAAATCATCGGTGCAGTGATTGGAATTTTCAGCAGAAATCAAATGACGGCGACCTCATTGACAATTCCGGTAATGATGGTATTTTCTTTTGTTCCAATGCTGTCAATGTTCAACTAGAGTATTAAAAAGTTTGCGTCAATAATTTATTCCCAACAGATAAGCGACCTCATAAACGGAATAGGCAGCTCCGAAGTATCGACAAATAATATTATCGTTATTGCTGTTAATTTTATAATTGGAATTGTATTGTTTGCCATGGCTTATAAGAAAAAAGGGCTTGAATAAAATTCCGATTCATATTTATGCATCGGTTCAAGCAGCTAACCGGTGTTACACCCAATATTTACAGAATCAACATATAAAAATGCTCTGAAGTTACAAAAGACTCTGGAGCATTTTTGAATTGAAAGCGTTATTATTTTACCACGCCGATACCCCAAATTGTAAATTCAGTTGATGGATTTTCCACGTTTATGGAGACTTCCAACGTACCGGAATTATTTTGCATATAGGCAACATCGGCTTCCGGACCACCCCAGGCATATAACTTGTTTCCGCTGATTTTAGAGGTCTGACCGTTCACTGTAATGTTGAGAGTACCAAAGGAAGTGTCGTCCTTTGCACTGTATACAATGAATATACCCTTGCCCTCAGTGGTAAATGTAATAGGTGTATTGCCGCCGTTTGCGTTATGCTTCAGCGTGTATGGCAGAGTTGCATATCCGCTGTTTTCGGTTATGAATGAACCGGCGTTAAAATTGGTGAGATTGTTAAGTGCAACATTAGAACCTGTTGCATATTCTGAGCCATAAACTGTTGTTGAAGGAATTGTATAGCTGTCTGACTCGTTGACTGTTTTCAGTGCCTGTCTGTAGAAATATGCAATAGAATCGGAAATCAAAGCATTCCCCTTTTCGTGAGGATGATATTCGTCAGTATAATAATCATCAGTAGTCAAAAGTCCGCTGTTAAAGGCATTTGTAAGGGCATTGTCCATGCTGATAATCGGTAACTGATAGTTTTTACCTATGGCAACCATCTGTTCCTGCATCGAATATCCACCTTTTGCACGGTTGATAATAAGAATGACTGCCGGATTATTCGGCTGTGAAAGACATTTTTTAACAAGACTTTCATAGCCTTTTTTGTAGATTTCTTCAGGGTGGTCGTTGACAGAAAATTCAATGNANATCACATCTGGATTTGCATCAAGGATATCATTCTGTGCTCTCATAAGTCCTACGACAGACGATGTTCCGGATAAACCTGCGTTTATCAGTGAAACGTTGTTTCCCGTACCGAAAGTATCTGCAAAATACTTGTACGAACGGCTTACATAACAAGTATCGGTTCTTCCACCCTCGGTAATAGAACCTCCGATATAAGCTAAAGTCACGTTATCACCGTTTTGTGCCTTTTCAATTTTTTCACGAAGTNTTGCAGTGTTTCCTATCTGNNAAATTGAATCGGAATAAAATTTCTGCATTTCGGGTGAAGCGGTTTCCTGATATGTATCCCAATAATTTTCTTCCGGAATAACCGGAGTTTCAGCGGTTGGAAATTCAGAAATCTTTGCAAGAACAAAGTCCTGAATCAATGCAAGGTCAGTTTCATCGACAATACCGCTCTGGTTCACATCAGCTGCTATCTGAGCCACTGTACTGTCAAAACCGTCTATACAGCCTTTTCTTGCAAGTACAATGTCGAAAGAGTTGATAACTCCGTCGGAATTGATATCTCCGAGAATGATTTTCTGTGAGCCTGCACCAAGAATGCCTGTTCCTCCTACAGCACCGATTGTCTCGTCAAGATAAAAGCTGTTCGTGCTGTCAGCTGTTTCGACATAGAGGTACATATTTGTTGCATCAGCCGGAATTTTGAAGTTTGAATTTGCAAGCTGTACCCATTCGCCCATGATAGCTGTGGATTCTGCAATTGTTGAATATTGTGTCTCTCCGTTTGCATCAGTATACTGTAATTTCATGAAGAATGTATCGGTAGCTTTGCCAGATGTGTACTTGACATTTGCACTGAAGCTGTACTCATTGCCGGGCTTGAAAACGGAAGTACTGAGGGATTTCTGAGCTCCGTTCCACGCAGCTGTTCTGTCCGAAACGTAAAGAGAACCGTCGCCGACATATGCTGTCTGTCTGCTTGAATCGACTTTAGCTTCACCTCGTCCTGTCCAGCCCTCCGTATCGTTCTCAAAACCGTTGTTGAAGTACCAGCCTAAACCGTTAGGCTGAACCTCGGTCGGCTGATTCCAGTCAGCACGCTCGTAGTCAAAGAAGTCGATATCGGCATAACCACCGGTAGTTTTTGTAGCATAGCTGTAAATGGCACTTCTGTAACCAGTGAACAGCTTCAAATCGTAACTCATACTGAGTTCGTTTCCGATTTTCGTCCAGTTGCTACCGTCATAGGAATAGTAAAAATTGGCTTTATCAAGGTTATATGAAATATTCAAATCGCTGTCAACATCATTAAACTTGAAATCCACCTTGAGATAAATTTCATTGCCGCTGAGATTGGTTTCCTCAATAATTTTATTATAGCTGTCCGCAATATCGCCGCCGCTTGCAGCAATTCCGTTTTCAGCCATATAAATCTTTTTTGAGCCGTCGTCCGCAACATAAACTCCCACATTTCCGTATTTATACTGGAAAGCTGAAAGACCTGCATAGTCGCCGACTTTCATGTTTGTTGTGTCGAGCTTGATAACGCTGCTACAAGCCGGTCCTTCTGTTCGCTGAGTAAGAGAATTTCTTGCATCAAGAATATTTGTTGCAAGAGTTTTGTTTTTCAACCTGAGATAACCCTTGCGTTCAGTTACCGACCATGCTGTATTGTCGGGATTGTGATTCCACTGCCACTCAAGAGCGAGGTCGTTGGAACCGTAACTGAAATCGTCATCAGCGGCAAGGAAAGTTCCGCTATAGCTGCCGTCAACGGTCATAGTTTTGGGAACTTTTCCGTTTTCACCCATAATCGGCCAGTCGTTCTGCCATGTAACCGGAACAAGCACAGGAATACGTCCGACTGCACCGTGGTCTTCAAACACAAGTCCGTACCACTTGCCGTCAGGAGTATCTACAATACCGCCCTGAGCCGCACCGTCCGAGTTGAGAATAGTCTTGCCCTCGTAATTTCCGAGAATATCCTTGCTTCTGTAGCAAAGCTCAATTCTTCCGCTGTTGCTTGGCCAAGCAATGAGGAATATGTAATAATAGTCGCCGATTTTCTGGATATGCGAACCCTCGCCGCTGAGACCGTCAAGACCTGTCGAAAACAGTTCCTTATCAGCTCCGCCCCACTTGAAGTCGGTCATTTCGGAGTTAAGCTCCTTGATTTTGATAGTACCGCCTGCACCATAGACAAGGTAATTTCTGCCGTCGTCATCAAAGAAAAGCGAAGCGTCATGGTACATTCCGTTCAGTTCAGTTTTCGTCCATGTACCGTTTTCGATATCATTGGTTTTGTAAATGTAGGATTTTCCCGTGCCGTAGCTGCCGAAGAAAACGTAATATGTGCCGTCGTGATAACGCAGACTTGATGCCCACTGTCCGTGACCATAATCATTTTTGCCGTTTGCAAGATTTTGAATGTCGCCGTCTGCGAGAGTATCGTAAACGTAATTACAAATCTCCCATGAAACGAGGTCGGTGGACTTCATAATCGGTGCACCAGGATTGAAAAACATAGTTGTGCTGACCATGTAGTAGGTGTTACCCACACGGATAACATCGAGGTCGGGAACATCTGACCAGATAAAAGGATTTGCGACAGTTGAGGTTTCTGCCGCAGTAACCGTTTGAATCTTTTGAGACGGGAAAGATATGTATGCGGTAAGCATGGCAAAGGCTGTCGCACCAGATAAAGCCACTTTAACACATTTTTTTGCTGTGGATTTCATAAAACTCCTCCTTAGGAATATCTTAAAAACAGCCATACTCATATCGAATATGGCTGTTTTTCTTAATAATTACTTATGAAAAATACCAGTAATCAATTTCCATTTCATCACTGAAAATAAAGTATATATCCTGAGTACCGCTGAGACCCNAAACAGGAGCAGTTATTNCTGTGAAAGAAGTGNCTGCNGGAACTNCAACATATCCCACTGCTTTTCCGTTTTCATCTCCAGTACAGATTTTAATCGCTCCACCCTTATTTGAAGATACATTGACTGTGACAGAGCTTGCACCGTTGGAGAAGTTTGCTCCTGCAACGCTGAACCAGTCACCTTTCTGAATGTCAGTCACAATAGTATCGCCGAGATTACGGACATTGATGCCTCCCTGACGATAAATTGTTTCTGCCTGAATCTTTTCATAGGGATTAAGTGTCTTAGTCTGAGGAACGCCTGCCATAGTGGGTTTAACCTTAATAGAACCGTCAGCAGAAACATTAACTTCATTAACCATAGGACTTCTGTAGTTAAGGTGGATTCCCATCTTATCCTCTACAGAACGTGCATGGTAAAACATATAGAGCTTACCGTTGAGTGTACACATGAAGTGGTGATTATTACCGCCACCGCCAAGTGCACCCGGATTTTCCATAACAATACCGCTGTAAGTGAATGGTCCCATAGGGCTGTCGCTTACCATGTAGGCAATTTCTGCATTATTGAAACCATAGGGATTACCGCCTGTATTCCAGTTGGTGCAGTATGAGTAATAGTATTTTCCGTTGATTTTGTTGATGCCGGAATCTTCAAAGATATACGGAGCATCAATTGTTTGAGGAACACCGTCAATATGAATCATATCGTCGCTGAGCTTTACAACTCTTGATGTTTTCGGATTTGCAGGATTATTTTCAGGAACTCCACCGCCGAAGTAGAGATAAGCAGAACCATCGTCATCTACAAGTACAGCAGGGTCGAACATCCATATTACATCTGAACAGTTAGGTGAAGAACCTGAAACGATAGGACCGCCGATAGGGTCAGTCCATGGACCTGTAGGACTGTCAGAAGTAAGAACTCCGATACCACCTGCACTGTTTGCGAAATAAAGGAAGAATTTCTCTTTACCATTAATTTTCTTATGTGCCGGTGCGGGAGCCCATGATGCCCATGCCCATTTAGCTGCACCGTTTGAGCCTGCCGCAGGAATTGCACCGTGGTCTGTCCAGTTTACAAGGTCAGCCGATGAAATGCAGTTGATAGTCTGTACATCATATGAGTTTTCCTTTAAATTGCCGTTTGAATCGTACTCAAATGCGTCATTTGTTGTGTAAACGTAAACTCTGCCATTATACTCCATAACGCCAGGGTCTGCACCGAAACGCTGTGTATAAAGAGGATTGTTTTCGTCTAAAGATTTATAGGAAACAGACGGTTTAACACTTGCGAAAAGCTGTTCCATAGCGGCGTTATCAACCGGAGGAATCACAGGTTCAGCCACCGGGAATTTAGTGATTTTTGCAAGAATGAAATCCTGAAGCAATGTGAGGTCGGTTTCATCAAAAACTCCGCTCTGGTCAACGTCTGCTGCCATCTGAGCTGCCGTGCTGTCAAAACCGTTGAGACTGCCTTTTCTTGCGAGTACAAGGTCGAAACTATTTACTATTCCGTCAGAGTTAACATCTCCGAGAATAATCTTCTGTGAACCTGCACCGAGGATTCCTGTGCCGCCTACTGCCACGATTGTTTCATCAAGGTAGAAACTGTTCGTGCTGTCAGCAGTTTCAATGTAGAGATACATATTTGACGCATCAGACGGAATTTTATAATTCATATTGGCAAGCTGAACCCANNCGCCTTTGACTGCGGTNGACTCTGCAATCGTTGAATNCTGTGTATCTCCNTNTGCATCAGTATACTGTAATTTCATAAAGAATGTATCGGTAGCTTTGCCTGATGTGTACTTGACATTTGCACTGAAGCTGTATTCAGTGTCGGGTTTAAAAGTAGCAGTACTGAGAGATTTCTGAGCTCCGTTCCATGACGCTGTTCTGTCTGAAACGTAAAGAGAACTGTCGCCGACATATGCTGTCTGACTGCTTGAAGCAACTTCAGCTCCACCTCGTCCTGTCCAGCCGTCTGTACTTCCCTCAAATCCGTTGTTGAAGTACCAGCCGAAATCGTTGGGTTTAAGTTCTTCGCCGGGTTTTGTATTGGGAGCTCCGTTACCCCATTCTGATTCAGAAAGAAGATTTGCCACAGCATAATAAGCTGCTTTTGGCTGATTATTTGCGTCAAACAGCAACGGAGTGTTCTCCGAACCAATCCATGTGTTTGCATCATTCGGACCCCAGACGCAGACTGCTGTTACATTTCCGGGAATCGATGAATTTTTATTTACATTTACAGCAGCCTGGAAAATTGCCTTGTACTTTTCAGCCTGCTGGTCAGCCGTATAAGCACCATTATCAGTGCTTATGTCAAGTTCTGTAATCTGCACCTGACAGCCGATTGATGCGTATTTTTCCAGAGCAGCCGTATAATTGGCAACTCCGGAAAAGCCTTCTATTTCCGAACCGATATGCGACTGCATTCCGATTCCGTCAAGGACACCCTTTTCGTACAATGGTTTGCACATATTGTAAATTGCGTCACGCTTATGGTCCCAGTATTCGTTGTAATCATTATAGAACAATGAACAGCTTGACGGTGCATATCTTTTTGCGTAAGTGAACGCCTTTTCCACAAACTTGTTATCGCCGTAAATCTGAACCCACGGCGACTTTCCGTCTCCCCAACCGGGTTCTCTTGAACCGCCGAAATTGGCTGTTCTGTTGTAGTCGTCACTGATACACTCGTTGCAGACATCGTAGGCATACAGGTCAAGGGACGGATACTGCTGCTGAATTGTCTCAAACATATTTTTAATGTAGCTTTCCATTCTCTGGTCCATTACGGTTGAGGAAACCCAGTTTGCATTTTCGTCAAAATTTTCTTTGAAGAACCACTTCGGCATCTGACCGTGCCATACAAGTGTATGACCTCTTACACCTATATTATTTTCAGCACAGAAATTCAGCAGGCTCGCACACGCATTCAATGATACAGCAACATTTGTTCCGCTGCTGTTATTTTTGTCCATAATGTAGTCGGGCTTCATTTCGTTTTCAAAAGTTATGCTGTTGAACTCCTTGAGAATATTTGCAGTAATCGTAGACTGCTGAACTGTTCCACCGTTCAGTACAGAACCGACTCTGAAATATTTGGAGTAGCGGTCTTTCAGTCCGGCATCAGCTGCATATGCAGAATTGGCAGACTTTTTTATTTTTCCTGTAACAGTAAAATCGTCGAAATAGAAGTCAGAAGTACTGTCCGTTGTAAGTTTTACAGTAATGTTTTCCGCATTCTTCGGAGCTTTTACTTTTCCATCCAGCTGTTTCCATTCTCCGCTTACCACAGATTTCGAATCAATATTCATTGTTTCAGTTTGATTGTTACCTGCGAGATTATACGAAATCGACAACCGGAAATTCTCTGCTGTATCTCCGTCATGGTAAACATAAACGCTGTAGTCATACGTTTTTCCACCTTCAAGATACAGTCCTTTCTGTGAAACTGCTCCGTCATCGACATTCTGTCTGCCTGAAACAGACATACCTCGCTTACTGTTATGGCTTACCGAGTTGTCAGCAGTCAGAACGGTCTTATCTCCGCACGTAATCCAGCCATCATAATTAACTTCAAAGTCATCTGACACTATTGCCGCATTGGTCGTCAATGAAATGTCAAACGCTGGAAAATATGACAGCATTCCTGCTGAAAGTCCCAATGCACTAAGCATTGCACACGCTTTTTTTAATTTCACCTTAAATTCCTCCTCGTTTCTTGTACTATTCAGATAATTTGTTCCAAATTATCTCATGCATATTGTGTATTTTTTATTATACCATACTTTTGGTATTATGTCAACCCAAAATGTGTATATTTGGTGTGAAAAACGAATATATTTTTCGGAATTTGTTCATATATTTTTTACAACATTTGAAACTGATGAAAAAACAATTTTTTAATATCAGGAAATCACCCTTGACAAATCTTCCCATCTGAGCTATAATACTACTAAGGTGCAAACCACTAAAATACAGAGCAAAAAATTAAATTATCCCGAAAGTCTTTCGGACAGGCTTTCGGGACTGTTTTTGCAGAAAGGAGACTGAATGGAAGAAAAAATAATACATCTTATTCCGAAAAAGAAAAAAGGTTTTTTAAGACTTATATTCAGCCGTTTGTTTATAATCGGAGTTCTTGTTTTGTTTCAGTTATTCATGCTTTTGTCTATTTATGCTTGGTTTTATGAGTACTTTCCGTACTTCACAGCTTTACAGACATTATTTTCAGTGATTATGGTTATATACCTTTTCAACTGTGAAATGGATTCGACGGGGAAACTTACGTGGNTTTTCATAATAATGATATCACCTGTTTCAAGCTGTATTCTTCTGTGGTTTACAAAGCGTGATATAGGAAATTATGCACTGAAAGAACGTATAAACAGTCTTNTGACGATGNCTAAAAAGAAAATTCCGCAGAATGAGGAAGTTATAAATAATCCTGATATAGTCAGGTCGTGTACGGACGATTTGTGCAGATATCTCAATAGAAGCGGTTGCTTTCCTGTCTATGCGAATACTGATGTAACCTATTTTTCATCAGGTGAGGAAAAATTTGAATCGCTTATCGAGGAACTTCAGAAAGCAGAAAAATTTATATTTCTTGAATATTTTATTATTGACGAGGGATATATGTGGGGGAAAGTTCTCGGTATTCTGGAAGAAAAAGCAAAACAGGGTGTTGACGTTCGTGTTATGTATGACGGAATGTGCGAGATTTCAACTTTGTCGTTTGACTATCCTGAACGTGTGGAAAAACTTGGTATAAAGTGCAAGGATTTTTCTCCTATAAGACCTTTTCTTTCAACACACTATAACTACCGTGACCACCGTAAAATACTTGTCATTGACGGAAAAGTTGCTTTCAACGGCGGAATAAATCTGGCAGACGAGTATATAAACAGAATTGAGCGTTTCGGTCACTGGAAAGACACCGCCGTTATGCTGAAAGGCGAGGCTGTACAGAGTTTTACACTTATGTTCCTGCAAATGTGGAACATAACGGAAAAATCTCCCGAATGGGACAAGTTTCTTACAAACGATTGTGAGCAGGCTGATGCAGAGGGATTTGTCATGCCATATGCGGACTGTCCGCTTGACGATTACAAAGTGGGTGAAAATGTATACATGGACATTCTCAACCGTGCAACTGATTACGTTCATATAATGACTCCGTATCTGATTCTTGACGGCGAACTTGAAACGTCGCTTAAATTTGCGGCACAGAGAGGTGTTGACGTGAAAATTATTCTTCCGGGAATACCTGATAAAAAAATGGCATATGCCCTTGCAAAGTCACATTATCGGTCACTTATAAAGTCAGGGGTGAAAATATACGAATATACGCCCGGATTTGTTCATGCTAAAGTGTGGTCAAGCGACAATGAAAAAGCTGTTGTCGGTACAATAAATCTTGATTATCGCAGTCTGTATCATCATTTTGAGTGTGCAACGTATATGTACAAGACAAAGTGCATAACGGACATTGAAAATGATTTCTGTGAAACGCTTGAAAGGTGTCGTGAAGTTACTCCCGAAACTATTAAAAAAGAGAAATTCTTTTATAAGTTTTTCGGTGGAATTATTAAAATATTCGCCCCGCTTATGTGAAAACGTATTGACATAATTTCTATGATGTGATATAATGAAAAAAATTTTACAGGAGATGAAACAATGAAAAGAACCGATTATATAAGCTGGGACGAGTATTTTATGGGAATCGCCATGTTTTCGGCTGAACGCAGTAAGGACAATTCAACGCAGGTCGGTGCGTGTATAGTAAACAACGAAAACAAAATAGTTGCAGTTGGCTACAATGGTATGCCGACAGGTTGCAGTGACGACGAAATGCCATGGGAACGTGAAGCAGAAAGTTCTCTTGATACAAAATATCCTTTTGTATGTCATGCGGAACTCAATGCAATTCTGAACAGTAATTCTGCGTCACTTAATGGTTGCACACTATATGTTACGCTTTTTCCCTGCAACGAGTGTGCAAAAGCTATAATACAGTCGGGCATTAAAAGGGTAGTGTACTATAGCAATAAGTACAAGGGTACGGACGGTGTTACAGCGTCGCAGTTTTTATTTGACAAATGTGGTGTGAAAACCGAACAGTATCAGAAAAGCGGAAAAGACATTGTTCTTTCAATGTGAATAAAAACAAGGGACTGTTCCGGCAGTCCCTTTTTTACGTTTTAAGGTATTTTGAAAGCTTTTTCTTGCGTTTTTCGTCGTACATGACTTTATCTGCTTCTGTAACAAAACGGAATATATCCTCGTTCGGTCTGGGCTTGGCAATTACATAGCCTATACTTGCATTAAGTTCAAACGGATAAAGTTTTGTATCATTTATTTTCTGTATATTGCGTTCAATTGCCTTTGTGAGTTTTTTTGCATCATCTTCACTGTAGTCAGCGGCAAATACTATAAATTCGTCACCGCCGAAACGACAGTAAATCTCGTTGCCTGTACATGACGAACGCAGGACATCGGCAATATTGCATATCGCAACATCACCAACACTGTGACCGAAAGTGTCATTGATACCTTTCAGACCGTCGAGGTCAATGAACATAAGCATAATATCACGTTTCTGACTGATACATTCGCTGTAAACGTCCTTTGTGGACTGAATAAAGCCATTTCTGTTGTATATTCCTGAAAAAGTGTCTTGAGCGTAAAGTTTTCTGAGGTGCTTTACGGCACTGTTGAGACAAAGGAGTTTTCTTATATTTTCAAGAGAGTTGCTGATGCTGATACACAGGGTTTCAAACATTGAATTGTGAATATTTACTCTCGGATTCATTATGACCATATAGCCGAGACAGCGTGTACCGAAATGAAGCGGTACGAGATAGTAAAATCTTCCCGATTTGGCTGAACGTGCAGTATCGGGTAGTATATCGCTTTTTCGGATTGTCTGACTTTCGTAGAAAATTCCCTGTTTATATGCAATCTGAACAAGAATATTATCCGTATATTCTGACGGTATGGTAGTATCTTCGCTTTCCTGATAGGAATTTTCGTCCGTGAGAGATTCAGAAGCCCAGTTGTCGCACAGACAGAGGTAAAATTCCTCTACCTGCATTTCTGATACAAATTCTTTCAGTGAATTAATGTACTGTTCATAGGTATTGCAACCGAGCAGAATGCACG
>WFLZ01000265.1 GCA_009177225.1 Clostridia bacterium | reverse complement strand
GAAGAATATATGAAGGCTTACCCTGATTCTTTTCAATCATCTTATAGTAAAGTCTTTCATTTTCCCACTTTTCAAGGGTAGCAGGTTCTCTTTTAGGCAGATTTCCACGCATAGGGAAGTCTGTTTTAGGTAAATTAAGGGTAGCGTTGTAATCTACTGACATTTTTCCATGATTTTTCACAATCCTGTGAAAAATCCTCCTTTCATCATATTTTCCGTTAAGGAATTATATATTATTATTCAATCTGTTCCGAAACTATAGCGGCAGCAATCTNNNCAGCAGNCTNAGGCTGTACNAGANCNNTAGCTTCNTCATAGGTTTCNGGCATGNNTGANNNAAGNTCAAGATGTTCTTTATAGACANCAAACAGACTTTTCTTAAAGTCCGCAACCTGTTGCTGTGCTTCTATAAGAGCCTCTTTTTCCTTGGCGATTTCCTCACGGTTCTTTTCCATTGCTATAGCGTGCTGACGGATAGCTTCATCTTCAAGAGCATCTGCCTTTGCCTTAGCCTCTGCAATAATCTGTTCAGCCCTGTCATGAGCCTCGTTTATAACCTGATGACCCTGTTTCTGAGCACCGAGCAGAGCGTCTTTGAGAGCGTCCTCGTCTCTCATGTATTCACGGACTTTGTCTGCAAGAACCTGAATTTTATTGTTTGCCTCATTGCGTTCACGTTCCATTTCATCAAGTTCCGCTTCAAGCTGTGCAAAAAACTCATCAATTTCTTCCTGTTTATAGCCGAAAGCTGCTTTTTCAAATCTTTTGTTTCTAACGTCCTTTGAAGTAATCATATTTATTTCACCTCTAAACAAATTTTTGTAAACTGATATGTATACGGTCTTTCTTTGTAGGTCTGCCTATATCCGATAAAACAAATCTTCCGCAGCCTCTTACAGAAATTATGTCTCCTTTGTGAAGTTCTGCCGAAACAGATTCTGCCGGAAAATGATTTACTTCAACTTTCTCCGAACGGATAAGTCTTGCGGCATTTTCACGGCTGAGTCTGGCGGCAAGACTTACAACGCAGTCAAGTCGGAGTGACGCAACAGTTCCGCTTATATTGACAAATTCATGTTTCACTTCCATTTCAAAAGGTCTGTCTGTGAAACACTTTACGCCTGTTTTTCCGATTTTTGAAACAGTTGAAGAAATGAGCCTTGCAGCGACGTCCGTCACAAAAACCTGTGTAATTCCCTCACCTGTAACAATATCGCCTGTAACTTCACGTTTAAGGCGCATACCCATGAAAGTACCGAGAAAATCCCTGTGAGAGAGTCTGTCTTCCTTTCTGTACGTGAATGTAAGACACTTCAACGGAAAATCATCAATAATATAGTCCTCATAATAATCCGGATAAACCGCAAGCATTTTACGCCCTGCGTCCTTGTGTCCACCCCATAGGGTGTACATAAACTCACCCGTATTACGTGAACACCACATCTCCGCTTCGGCACACTGTCTTTCATCGAAAAAACAGGAAAAACTTACGCCGTTTCTTTCACACTGGCTTACCATGTCANCAAGCCNNGCNTANAAGAACTTATCAGACGGCGTATTCATCAGATAAACANACCGNTGTTTTCAAGTTCTCCCACAAGNTCCTCACCTATAAATCCTACATTATAGGGAGTTNTGATATACGTAAGATTTGCAACCGGCTTAAGACTTCCACCGTTTGCATAGGCAACGCCCACAAGAAAGTCAATGATTCTTCTCTTGTTTTCGGGAGAAGCTGTCTCAAGATTGAGAACGACTGTTTTCTTTGCGATAAGATGGTCTGCAATCTGCTTTGCATCTGTAAATGCAGAGGGCTTTACGAGTACCACCTGAAGCTGTGCTGTTGTCTGAATATTAACCACCTTATTTCTGCGGTTGTTTCCTCCGCTTATTCTTTCGTTGTTGCTGCTTTCATGAACAGGGGGCGGAGGGGGTGCTTCTTCAGCTTCAGCACGCTGGGAAGATGTTTCAACAGGTGCTTTGCGTACAGGAGCAGGTATTTCAACCTGTTCCTCGTCGTCATCTTCTGCGGCAAAGAAAAAATCCTTGATATTGTCAATAATCTTCATATTAATACTCCTTCTCCGCATTTCTTTTTATTTATGCTTCACACGGAATAAATGCGGAGTATTCCGTGAACGGACATTATTCTGAAAAAATATCAGACAAAGAACAACGAAAGTTCTTTAATTTTATTTATGGCTGTAATCCCTTGCTCCGAAAAGTCCTGTTCCTATTNTTACAAGAGTAGAACCGAATNTAACTGCTTCGACATAATCATGAGTCATTCCCATTGAAAGTACGTCCATAGAAACAATGTCTTTTTTGACAGAAGCAGTTTTATTGAAAAGTTCCTGCATTCTTCCCAAGAAAATATCACTTTCAGACAGAGGGGGAATTGTCATCAGACCCCTTATGCGTATGCCCTCAAGCTGAACAAGNTGTTCAATAAGGTCANTCAGTCCGGACGGAGAAACACCGCTTTTTGAATCTTCGTCACCGATATTGACCTCACAGAGAATATCCATGACCTTATTGTTNTTAAGGGCAAGACGGTTTATTGCTTCACCAAGCCTTAAACTGTCAACAGATTGAATCATGCTTACTGAATTTATTATATATTTGACCTTGTTGGTTTGCAGACTTCCTATAAACTGAACTTCCGCAGATTTTTCATATGATTCCTTTTTGGAAAGATACTCCTGTACACGATTTTCGCCAAGAAGGTCAAGTCCGAGCGAAACGGCGTGGTTAACAGCTTCCGGAGCTATGGTTTTCGTAACAGCCATAATACGAACCGTATCTTCCGGAGAGCGATATTTTGAAAAAGCCTCGCCTGTGCGTTCACGTATAATGCGGAGGTTTTCGTCAATATAACTGAAATTATTCTCCACTTTACTCAACACCTTCAATCATAATATCATCATAAAGCGAGAGATAGCTTTTATCTTCCTCATGAACTGCGGAAAGAACGTAATCACTTCCCTCATATATAACGTCAATTTTTTTGAACTCCACCTGTTCGCCCTTTAAAATATTGACACCTTTATAGTTAATGCTTTCGGAAACAGTTTCGCCCTCACCGGATTCGTCAGAAGGTTCTTCCTGAATGTCCTTGAATCTGATAGCTTCCCTCGGAACTTTCAGTCCCCTGTAATTTCCCTTTATGAGTTCAACGGTTTCACATCTGTNCTGAACAANTTCCTCATTAAACTGACTGCACTCAAGGNTTATTATACTTTCTTCGGGNTTACCTTCGTCACGTNTTTCANCTATTTCAGCGTCNTATGTATCTNCCGACGTTTCAAANCGCAGGGTCANCCATTTACCTGTTTCATAGTCTTTTCGTGAATTGTCAACTATTCCGGCAAGATGCCAACTGTAACCGTCGATAAGTTTTCCTACAACAGTACTGTCATTCTCTTTTTTGTCCACAATACCTTTAATCTGTTCAACAGTAAGCTGTCCGATAGTGGCAGTTGAAAGAATTTCCTCATATCCGTCGCAGTAGCTTGCAAAATAAGCCGGACGTTCGGAGAGTATTATTTCAACCGGCTGGACAGACTGCTGACGGAGCTGTTCAAGTTCAGCATTTATATCCGCAATCTGCTGATTGAAATTAGTAACTTCATTTGTAATAATCTGATATGTACTCATTTCGACAAGAAGCGTATCAATATCAGACTTTACTGTTTCATAGTCTTTCATATCACGGCAGTATATGAAATTGCGGAAATTTTCCTCAATACTTGCTGAAAGACTAAGAGGCTGCGCAGATTCAAGCGTACCCTGGTTCTGTATTTTTTCCAGTATGTAAAGTTCCTTTTCAAGTCGGTTTATTTCCCTGTTTATGCTTATCTGTGTATCTGTGGGATATACTTCCGCTATAATACTTCCCCTACCGAGCTTACCGCCGTCCGAAACGTTATAGCTCAGAACGCCATTTCCGCTGTATCTTCTGACCTGCTCGTCCCTTATAAACACACCTCTGAACGTTCTTGAAGCCGTAGCTTCTGCCATAAGAGCGGATTCCGTGGTACTTTCTCTGTTACGGAAATTATAGACTATGCTTATAAAAATAATAAAAAATAAAATAAGAACTGCATTCCTGAGAATCTTGACAATAATTCCGCTGTCCGATTTATTAGAACGCATTCACATCACCGTCTCAGTCGTTTTTCTCAGATACGTCGAGAATAGAAACAGCCCTTGCCGGAATGATAGTTGATATAGCGTGCTTGTAAACGAGCTGCTGTTTGCCGTCGCAGTCAAATATTGCAACGTAGCCGTCAAAACCNCTTATCNTTCCCTTGNACTNAAATCCNTTTNTAAGANNAACAGTCACCATAATCTNCTCTTNTCTGCACTGATTAAGGAATACGTCCTGTAAATTAATATTCTTGTTCATACACAAATCTCCATTCTTTTTAAAAATAAATATGTATCTATATACACTTAATACATTATATCACAGATTAAAGTAATTTTCTATAGTTTTTTCAGACTTTTCTGAAATTTCATTTTTTTTATTAAATTCGTCCAAAAAAATCCACTGAATACGTGTATTTTTTCTAAACCACGTAAGTTGTCTTTTGGCATAACGGCGTGTTTCCTGTTTTATACTGTCGATACACGCCTCAAGCGTCATCTGATTTTCAAAGTACGGAATAAGTTCTTTATAACCTATTGCGTTGGACGCTGTTTTCATTCCGTTCTCACGCCACAGACTTTCAGCTTCGGCAACAAGACCGTTTACGACCATTTCGTCAACACGCTTGTTTATCCTGTCATAAAGAACCTGCCTGTCGTGAAAATTCAGACCGATAACAAGTGAATCATAAGGACTTTCAACAAGACGGCTTTCCGCTTTGAGTTCACTGAACCTGCGACCCGTAACATGAAATACTTCCAATGCCCGAACAACTCTTATAACATTGTTCATATGTATTGATTCAGCAGCAAGAGGGTCTGTTTCAACAAGTTTATCATATAAAAATTCATTGCCCTTTTCCTGTGCGATTTTATAGAGTTCAGCACGGTATTCCCCGTCACTTCCGCCGTCCGAAAATTTTACGTTTTCAAGAAGCGAGTTAATATAAAGCCCTGTACCGCCGACGATTACCGGCAGTTTTCCTCTGCTGAGAATGTCACTAATCTTTTCATTTGCAAGCTTAACATAGTCTGATACACTGAAAGAAACGTCCCTTTCAAGAAAATCAATCAGATGATGCGGAATCCCCTGCATTTCCTGTACCGTAGGCTTTGCGGACGCTATGTCAAGACCCTTGTAAATCTGCATGGAATCAGCCGAAACAACTTCACCGTTGTACTTTTTTGCAAGTTCAACACCAAGCGACGTTTTTCCGGAAGCTGTAGGACCTACTACCGCAAGTACTTTCGGCTTATTTTTGTCATTCACGTAATTCCCCCTTTAATCATGTACGTCCGAACTGATGAGCAATATTACTTTTCGTCATTGTAAACATAACAGGTCTGCCGTGCGGACAGTGACGGATTTTCTCATCATAGTAAACCTGCTCCGCAAGTGCCTGCAATTCACTCATGCTGTTCTTGTCGTTTGCCTTTATTGCAGACTTACAGGCAACAGTGTGAAGCATATCGTCAAGCATATGTGACTGTGGATTATGACGGTACAGTCTGAGATTTTCGGCAATTTCAGCAATTATTGTCTCTATGTCAAGTTCTGTGACAAAAGTCGGGACAGCTTTAGCAGAAATACACGGACGTTCAGAAAAATCAAACAGGAATCCCAAATCGGCAAGAAGTTCCGTATTTTCTTCCATTGCACTGAACTCGTCGGCAGTAAGAAGGACTTTTATTTCATTCATAAGCATCTGTGTATACTGACGACAGTTTCTGCTTTTCAGTTTTTCAAAAATTATACGTTCATGTGCGGCGTGCTTGTCAATCATAACAACTTTATTATCTTCGGTTTCAGCAATGACATAAAGTCCGAAAACCTCACCTATCACACGTATTTCCGGCTTTTCTGTCCATACGGATTTTTTATTCTCCGGTTTCGGAACAGATTCTTTTTCCGGCGGTACAACTGTTTCAAAAGACTTGCTGCTGATATAGCTGAACTTCTCCAGCGGTTCGGAAACTTTCTTTTCCTTTCTTTCCGGAATACTTACTTTTTCCGGTACTTCTTTACTGTATGCACTGCACGCCTCGATTTCAGCCGTTTCCGGAACTTCTTCCGGTATCATGAAATCATTTTCAGCAAGTTTTTTTTCAGTTTCTTCAATCATATCGACAGGAGTAAATATAAATTCCTGCTGATTCATTTCTTCGGATTCNGAAGTTTCTGNTTCATTATTCTCCTGCACCGGCTGTTTAAATTCAAACTCATAAATAAGACCGTCGTTNACCATTGCACTTTTAACCGCCGAAAATATAGCGTCCGAAACTTCCTTTTCATTTGTGAAACGCACTTCCGCTTTTGACGGGTGAATATTCACGTCAATAACNGACGGTGAAATTTCAATCATAAGCACACACGCAGGAAATTTTCCCACCATGACCATATTTTCATACGCACTTTCAATAGCGACCGAACAGATTTTTGAACGGATATNTCTGCCGTTAANAAAGAAATNNTGAANAGAACNGTTTCTCTTTGAATAAAGCGGTTTTATAACGTAACCCGTTATATGTATACCATTATTTTCATAATCAACGGATATCATGTCACGGGCAAAATCACGTCCGTAAACTGAATATACTGCCGAAAAAAGTTCTCCGTCACCGCTTGAATTGAATTCTATCCTGTTGTCACGTATAAACTTAAAGGATATTTCAGGGTGAGAAAGTGTTATCTTCTGTAAAATCTGACTGACGGCATTAGCTTCCGTAACGTCTTTTTTCATGAACTTACGGCGTGCAGGAACATTATAGAAAAGGTCACGTATAATAATGGTCGTACCTTCGGGACAACCGCTCTTTTCGTGCAAAATTTCCGTACTACCCTCTGTTTTGTACAAAGTGCCATAAGTTTCATTTTTCTGCTTTGTCATTGTCTCGACTTTTGAAACAGCCGAGACAGACGCAAGTGCCTCCCCTCTGAATCCGAGAGTACATATATTATCAAGGTCATCTTTTGTCAGAATCTTGCTTGTTGCATGACGGAGAAAAGCTTTTGGAACATCATCAAACAACATTCCACAGCCGTCGTCCGTAACACGCATATAAGATACACCGCCGTTTTTTATCTCAACAGTTATATGTTCCGCTCCCGAATCAATTGAATTTTCCACAAGTTCCTTTATGACAGACGCAGGTCTTTCTATAACTTCACCGGCTGCTATAAGTTCGGATATTTCCCTGCTTAAAACGTTGATTGACGACACCGGATTTTCTCCTTTCAAAATTTATATACCCAGTATTGTAAATACTCCGTGTTCTGCAAAAGCCGACTGTATCCAGTCGTTTACATCTTTCACAGCTTCCTTTGTACGTCCGAAAGCTGCTTCACATATCATCTGCCAATCTTCCGGAGTAATTTCCGTATTTTCATACGGAGAATATTTTGGCAGGACATCAAGAAAAAGCTTTTTCATTCCTGTGTCACTGAAATCCTCATCATAGATATATATTGAATCGTCATTCCAGAATAGGTTATTCCATTTACCCCTGAAAAATTCATGGCAGTCCGTTCCCTTCAAATCATCTTTCCTGTAAAAATACTTCACGCTACCACTCCCTGTCCAGTATAATTTTTCTTTAAAACATTACCAGCCGTAATAATCATCATAGCCGTATCCATAATCATAATCATCATAACCGAAATCATAATATCCGTCATTGTAATCATAATCATAGTCAATATATTCGGCGGTTGTAGTTGTTGTAGTTGCATACGGATTTACAAAACTTCCTGCAACATATCCGACTACTGTCTGAGTTGCCGGTTCTGTTTCTTCCGGAGATTGATTCAATTCATCTTCTGTAGTTTCTCCGGTTGATTCTTCATTTGTTTCTTCTTCCTCTGCCGGAACTTCCGCAGATTCTTTTATAAGGTTCTCATTNATAAGACCCATTTCGTNCTTTTTGTTANGNATACGCAGAACACTTTCATCTATGCGTGACGGATTTATTTCGCCTGATTCAACAGCACNGCAGACAGNATCANTCGCTTCTGTCAGGTCAGCCGGCATAAGAACAATGTCAACACCTGCATTGACAGCCATAATTGCNGNTTCACCGGAAGAATATGAATCTGTAATAGTATTCATCATNTGTNAATCAGTTATTATAAGACCGTTAAAGGCAAGTTCGTTCCTGAGAAGTTCGGTAACAACAGTATACGAAAGGTCAGACGGCAGCCAGTCACCTGCTCCCGATACAATCTGATGTCCCACCATAACAAAGTCCGCACCAGCCTTTATTCCCTCTCTGAAAGGTACAAATTCAGTTTCACGGAGTTCATCAAGTGAGCGATGGATAGTAACGTCAGAATCTGTGTGAGTATTGCCCTCGGACGCTCCCAAGCCAGGGAAATGTTTCAGTGTGGCACAAACTCCTGCATCTTCAAGACCTACAGCAACATTTGAAGACATATTTGCCACAACATCAGGGTCACTGCTGAACATACGTCCACCAAGTTCACTCGCATCACTGATATTAATATCCGCAACAGGTGCAAAGTCAAGATTAAATCCGAGAGCTTTAAGGTCTGTACCAATTGTGTAACCTATTTCATACGAAACGTGTTCATCATTTGCCTCACCGTAAGTTACCATATCGTCGAAAGCTGTTGTGCCGAGTGTGTCCGCAACTCTTGCAACCGTTCCGCCCTCCTCGTCAACAGACATGAACATACCTATACCATTACTATTGTTCATTGCACATTCCTGAATATCACTAATCATCTGAGAAGTCTGTTCAGTTGTTTCAAGATTTTCGGCAAACATTATCATTCCACCGATTGGATAGTTTACAATTGATTCCTCAACAACTTCGTCATAAAGTGTAACAACGTCCCAGCCGGAAAGCTGTTCGGGAGTTGTAATGAACATCTGACAAACTTTTTCCTGCAATGTCATTTTTTCAAGAATAGTTTCCGGCAGTGTCTTTTCAGGAGCAGGAGGTTCAGTCGGCTCTGTAACCTCTGTTATCGGTTCTGTTGACGGTTCTTCGGAAACCTCATCTGTTGACTGTTTTTTTTCTGCACAGGCACACAGTACCAAACTCATGCTTAGTGCCATAGCCATTAATTTTTGTNCTTTCATTTAAANTCNTCCATTTTATTTTGATTCGGTTTGCTTTTTATTGTAATGTCATAACTNAATNATTCATTTTCCTCCGGTAACAGCAATTCATTTTCCGATATATCTTTATATTGGTAGTAACAATCATCACTATATACTCCTATGCTTACAGCGACATAACCGTCAGGAAAATATGGGTCTAAAGTTTTTTTAATATCTTCGTCTATGCCGTCATAATGCGAACTCTCGGGCATATCTATCCAATACATAAGACCTACGGCATATGAATCCGCAATTTCCTTTAATGTATCTTTTTCAGTTATAACAGGAAAGTTTTCGGCAAATCCCGCTGACAATGTACCGATGTCGCTGACAAACTCTTTTATATTAAGCTCGTCATGAAGTATATTGTCCATATTATTCTTGAAAAACGGCTCAGCGATTATATTCATGTAATCGTCCCAGTATACTTTCCAGTCAGATTTATCATCTTCCGATAAATAAAGTCTCACTAAATATTTATCATCATTTAAAGAAACTTNCGCTTTTGCATATGATTCCTGATTTTCAATGNCNCNGTCTTTTGACGGCTCACAGNTTAAAAGTTCAAAATTCTGATTATATTTTGAGTTCATGTATTCAAGTGCAGTCTGCCCGACTTTTTCAGAATCAATAAGCGGTTTCTTTTCAAGACAGCCCGAAAAAGTCATAACACAAGCAATCAAGGGAACAATTACTTTTTTATTCATCATTTTTATAATCCTCAGTTTTTTATAAGTTCAAGAACATCATTCAGCAACATTCTGCACTCGCTGTCTGTCAGTTCGTCAATGTTTGTCTTTCTGAGCATATCAAACGCTGTTTCACGGTTTATGCTGTCAAAACTTATCTGTTCGCTTTCCTCACGGGGAAAATTTTTAATACTGCTGTTGTGATTCTGTTCCATTTCCTCGAGAAATTCTCTCGCACGGCTTACTACCTTTGACGGAAGTCCTGCAAGTTTCGCAACGTCCACGCCGTAGCTTTCATCAACTCCCCCACGCACTATCTTTCTAAGAAAACGTATTGTACCGCCGTGTCTGTTTACTGCAATACTGTAATTCTTAACGCCGTCAAGTTCATTTTCAAGTCCGATAAGTTCGTGATAGTGAGTAGCAAAAAGTGTCTTACAACCAAGTTTCTTTGATGTGCATATGTGTTCAGCAACCGCACGGGCAATGCTTACACCATCATAAGTTGAAGTACCCCTGCCGACTTCATCAAGTATAACAAGACTGTCGGGTGTTGCGTTTTTAAGTATGTCGGAAACTTCACTCATTTCAACCATAAATGTACTTTGTCCGGCTGTAAGGTCGTCGGACGCTCCCACACGGGTGAATATCTTGTCCGCTACCGAAATTTTAGCTGAATTTGCCGGTACAAAAGAACCAATCTGTGCCATAAGCACNATTAATGCNNTCTGACGCATATAGGTGGATTTACCTNCCNTATTAGGACCGGTAATAATTGACATTC
>WFLZ01000096.1 GCA_009177225.1 Clostridia bacterium | reverse complement strand
GTATCTTCCATCATCAATAAAGCGTTTCGGAGAGGGATTTGAACAAAGTATAATTAAAAGTGATAATATAATGATTGATTATAAGTTTAATTTCCAGAATCATGAGAGTGGCGGAATGGAGCTGGTTTCATACATATCGTATGATAAAGGGTCAAATGTTGAAATTCCTGAAACAGTTGCGGGAATCCCTGTAACTGCTGTTTGTGGGTGGGTATTTGAAAGCAATAAAAATATAAAATCAGTAAAGATACCTGATACCGTAAATTATTTCGGATATGGTGTATTCAAAAATTCAAGTCTTGAGTCTGTGAATATTCCGAAAGCTATGAGAATAGTTCCGAGCAGTACTTTTTCAGACTGTTCAAATCTCAAATCGGTGGAATTTCATGAAAATCTGATTATTTCAAACAATGCTTTTAAAGATACTGATTTTAATTTACCCGATAATATAAATTTGTCGGATAATAATGTCATCGATTCATATAAGAGAATTGAACAGAAATCATATCCTTTTAATATAGCCGTAGAGTATAATGAAGCAGCAGACGGATATGAAGCAGAAATTATGTCATACGATGCAGGTTCGGTGTCGGGAACAGAAGTAGATGTTGTTATTCCGGAATATTTTCTTGATATTCCGATAAAAGAAGTCAGTGAAAAATTCTGGAACGAGTGTAATGATGCAGGTATAAATCTTAGTTCTGTTACTTTTCCGTCTGAAATAACAAAAATAAATAAATTTAATCTTGATAATCCTGAGGCATTGAAATATGTGACCATAAAAGGAAAAAATGTTCTGATACGACAGGACGCATTCAAAAATACAGGAATTGAAAAAATAATTTTAGACGGTTCGTGTACTTTGAGTTTAGCCGCATTTTCAGAATGTAAGAAGCTGAAAAGGGTTGAATTTACGGGAGATTCCCCGACTGTTAAAATAGGTGATACTGTTTTCAGAAATTGCACAGCTCTTGAAGAAATTGTTTTTCCCGATAATGTGGATTTGGAGCTTGGTATGAATTCACTGGGATACTGTACAAGTCTTAAAGAACTTACACTTAATGGTAAGATAAAAGTAAATTCAAACGCCTGCCGTGGCTGTGACAGTCTTGAAAAGATTACACTGAGCGGTGATGTCAAACTTTATTCAAATTCATTTACTGATAATCGCTCTCTTACAGATATTATTATAGATACTGACAAGGCTATAGAAGGGAATGCTTTCAATGGCTGTAGTAGTCTTATGAACATTAATTCTGTTCCGGTTTTTGATACAGAAACAAAACAGTTTTCTTCTGAAATGTCAGATTTTGTGATGAACAATTTCAACAGTGCTGATAATGTCGGTTTCATCAATATGTACATACAGGCAAGAACCGATGAATTTATTGATGAATATATTGACAGTACTATGAATGATATGCAGAAGATAAAGACTGTTCATGACTGGATTTGCAGTAATGTACGCTATGACTATGAAACAACTAAAGAACGGAAAAATCACAATGACGCTTCTGTTTTTATGAATGATTCGTCCGTCTGTGAGGGGTATGCGAAGTGCTATAATATTCTTCTGAATGCTGCCGGAATTGAAACATATTACGTTATGAGTGAAAATCATGCGTGGAATATTATCAGACTGTGCGGTCATTATTTCCACTCTGATACAACGTGGGACGACAGCAATGATGCGGAAATTTCATATGACTGGTTTCTTAGGTCTGACGACGAAGTGAAAGCTGAAACTTCTTCACATTCGTCATGGAAACTTAATGTGCCGTCTCCGCTTCACAGCTTTCAGAGTGCTGAACTTCCTTTGTGTGAGTACAGTATGGGTGATATTAACACCGACGGTGATGTTAATGTTGCCGACCTTGTACAGCTTAATAAGTATATAGTCGGAAAGTTGTCAGTAACTGAGAATGATATTGTGCTTGCAGACCTGAATTACGACGGCGTGACAGATNTTTTTGNTANNGTATGTATGAGAAAAATTGTTGCAGGCATTGAATAAAAGGAGAAAACAGGTATGCAGAAAAGAGTAAAGGATTCTTATTCTGAACAGGTACACGTTCTTACACAGGCAAATATAAACGGTTATAACAGACTTTTTGGCGGACAGCTTATGGAGTGGATTGACATTGTTGCTGCGGTAGTTGCAAGACGACATTCCGGTCACAATGTCACGACTGCCGTGGTTGACAAGCTTACATTCAAAGCACCGGCGTATGCCAATGATACTGTAATAGTCTGTGGATATATTACTTATGTAAAACGTACTTCAATGGAGGTATGTATTAAAAGCTATGTGGAAAGCCTTGATGGTACAAGGAAACTTATAAACAAAGCTTATCTTGTTATGGTTGCTCTTGACGAAAACGAGCGTCCTGTAGAAGTTCCACGTCTTATTCTTGAAACCGAGGAAGAACGTGCAAACTGGGAAGCCGCTGAAAAAAGGGCATTGCTGAGAAAACAGCGTCATGAAGAAAAGTTCTGATAAAAAAATTGCAGTCACAAAAATATGACTGCAATTTTTTATAGGTATTAAGGGAAAGTCTTATTATAATTTTCCGGCAAGCTGTTTTCTTACCTTTTCGTCTTTTATGTCTATAATACCAAAATCTTTTTCCTTGTAATTCCAGTAGGCACGTCCGATACTGTACTTGTCGAATACTGAACATATATCCGTAGTCCAGTTTATTTTTGAAACGTCGTCGGCAAGGTCGATAACGCCGTATTCTCCGCAGTAAAGGGGAATATTACGCTCGGCAGCAGTTTTAAGAGCAGGCAGGAACAGTTTTTCAAAGAAATCACATGATATTTCAGTAAGGTTATCGCTGAAAATAGCACCGGCAAGATGCTGTGAAAGGCGTTTGCTTTGCTGACGGTATTCCTCAATATTTTCGGGATATCTGATTCTGAAATCTTCCGGCATATTGTCAACCCAATATGCACCCTGATGTGTAAATATCAGTGGTTCATAGCTATGGAACGTGTAAACAACTTTATTGTCATTTGTTTCAGCAAGTTCCGGTACACTGAGTACATTATTGTACATAGTTCCACCGAATATAATCCATGAGTCAGGAGCGGTTTTACGTATTTTGCTTATTGTTTTAAGTGCTATATTATTCCATTCTTCTGAAACAGACGGTTCAACGATTTCGTTAAGCAGTTCAAAAGCTACTGTATCATGATATTTTCCGTAACGTGAAGCTATTGTGTTCCAGAGAGAATAAAAACGTTCCTGAATTTTTTCGTCATGGAAAAAAACGGTTTTATCGTTTTTGTCGAGAGGGTCAAATGAATAACCGAAAGCTTTGTGCAGGTCGATAATCATGTTGATACCGTATTTTCTGCACCATTCAAGACAGTTGTCAATATAGCTGTAACCTTCTTCTTTTATTTTTCCGTTTTCTTCTTCAATAACCATGTAGTCAACGGGTACTCTTACATGGTCAAGACCGAGTGAAGAAATATATTCAATATCAGATTCCTTGATAAAATTTCTGTAGTGATTTACGGAAGTGTCGTCTGCCTGAGAAAGCCAGCCCCCGAGATTTATGCCGTGCATAAATCCGTCAAATTTACGCATAAAACATACTTCCTTTCGTATGTGATGTTAAAAATATTATAGCCTGATTTTTATGGAATGTATATAAGCTATGTTGTTTTTTTTACAGAAGTGTTGTATAATAAATAAAAAGGAGTTTTTGATATGACTATGAATGACGATTTGCAGAGAAAAATTTTTGACCGCAGAGAAGAACAGAAATGTCATCTTGAGTATAATCTTGAATATCAGTTTTATAACGCTGTTGCCCTCGGTGATACGAAAAATGTTTACAAATATCTTATGGACACCGAAAGCAATGATGTATATAATGAAGATGAGTACGGAAAGCTTTCTGATGATGCGTTGCAGAATGCACGTTATCATTTTGTGGTTGCGACTGCACTTATTACGAGAATCTGTGTGGAACACGGTCTTAACCGTGAAAAAGCTTATACCCTCAGTGACCTGTTTATTCAGAAAATGGACGTTCTGAAAACTATTTCAGGTATCTCCGTACTGCACAATGAAATGATAATTGATTTTACTGAAAGAATGAAAAGAATCAGAAAGGAAAATATTTATTCTGTTCATGTTATGAAAGCTATGGACTATATATATCTTCATCTTCACGAAAAAATAAGAATTTCACAGATTGCAGAAAGCCTTTCGATTAACAGGAGTTATCTTTCGTCGCTGTTCAGTGCGGAAACAGGTATGTCCATTCAGCAGTATATAATATCTGAAAAAATCAAATCAGCGTCCCATCTTCTGACTTCTTCTGAAATGACGTATTCGGAAATTGCCGAATACTATGGTTTTTCGNCACAAAGCCNTTTTTCCAACTGTTTTAAAAAGGAAACGGGTTATACCCCCANGAATTACAGAAAACTCTTTTATCAGAACAGTGAAGTTTAAACACGTAAATTTGTTATTTATGTGTATGGTCTGACATCTTTATTGTTTAATAAGAATATTTTTCATAAGACATAAATCAAAGCTGTCAATTCTGTCGTCCTCGCACAAATCACCTGCTTTCCAGTTAACAATTATCGTATCAGGAACGTTCAGAATCCATTTCTGCATGATTACAACATCGGCAATACTGAATTTTCCGTCATCATTGATATCTCCTGCTATGTTTTGCAGTGCGTCTACAGGTTCTATTATAAATTTCTGACCTTTACCACCCCAATATTCCCACTGACAGATATTTGCACCATCGTCCGTACTGATATTATATACGTCAANACAGCCTGTATTTCCGGACGACAATGTTAATAGTGCATATGAATTATCGTCATTATGTCGCAGGATAAAACTTTGTGAAGCATCGCCCGTATAGGACTTAAGAGAAATATTCGCACCGTTTTCAGAGGAGTTTTCGTCAACTGTCAATGCTCGTCCGTCACTTGAACGGATAGAATAAGTTTCATTGTCATTTTTGGTAATCGTCCATGTATGCGGTGTACTTTGAATAGCATTTCCGTCTTTTTCCGAAAGATACAGCTCACTGCCAATATTTTTTATCCTGTAAGTTCCATTCTCTATAACAGCTCCGGTAGGCTTTGGCAGTGCATTTTTCTGCGGATAAATATTACGGAACACTTTAAGCGATTCCAATGGTCTTCCGTTGAAATCAAAAAGTGCCTGATTGTCGTAAGAAGAACCGCCGGCTTCCGTGACCGATTCGTCATATTCTGCGGCATAATCAGTAGCCCAGCCGGAGCCGTATTTTTTCCAGAGATTGTGCTGTTCTTCCCATGAAATTCCGTTAACGCCCAGCCATGCCGGTTCCCAGTAAAATACACCGAGTCCTTTTTTTCCGACATTGGCTACCGCCTGAAACACGTCGGTAAGGCACTGTGCCTGTCCTTCCACGGATATATCATATCTGAAAACGGAATTATCTGAATCTGCTGAAACAGCATTTCCGAAAGTATCACCGTCGTCATTTGTGTACGGATATGCAGTTTCCGCAACCATTACATATTTATTATATTTATCAGCAATTCCCTTTAAGACTGATGTGAGATTTTCTGTAGTTCCATGCCAGTATGGATAGTACGAAGTTGCAAATACGTCATAATCAAGTCCGCACTCGTCCATAACCTGAGCATACCAGTCATAATATCCGGTAGACGGATTAGCAAAGTGATGAGCGATAAGAATTGAACTGTCAAAATCCCGTACAGCTTTGTTTCCGATTGAAAACAAATCGCATATCCTGTACATATCTTTTTCACCGCAGAAAAAACCGTTGGTTTCGTTTCCTACCTGTACCATGCCGATTTTTCCGCCTGATTCTGAAATTGTTTCAAGAACCCATGAAGTATACTTATATATTTCACCTTTAAGTGTTTCATGGTCATGCTGCTGCCAGTATTTCGGTCGGGTTTGTTTTTCAGGGTCTGCCCAGAAGTCAGAATACTGAATATCNNCAAGCAGTTTCATGTCATATCTGGCTGNACGCTTTCCTATTTCTGCGGCAGTATACAAGTCACAGTTTCCTCCACCGTAGCTGTTGCCGTTACTGTCATAAGGTTCGTTCCATACACGAACCCTGNTNTNGTTTACGCNATATTCTGANAGCGNCTGAAAAATGTCCTGTTTTCTGCCATATTCATTATAAAATTCAACTCCGGCTTTTTCAATGGCTAATATTGAAGATACATCAACGCCACGTATCGGCTCTCCTTTGTTTGATGACATATCAAAGTCACGGAAATTAACAGTTTTGTCAGCAGCATAAACTGTATATGACATATCTGTTTCAGACACATAATTACTGGTTATCGGTATTATTGAAATAGCGGCTGATAATAAAGCAGATATCAGTTTTTTTAGTTTCATGGATAATTCCTCCTGTTCTGTTTTCTTTGATATTTTATTTTGGAATTTATTGTGCTTATTCATAAACAATATATTTCAATTATATCACAGATGTATGAAAAAGTCAAAGATATTTGCACGTTCATTATTAATTGTTAAAGCTTTAAAATCGATTTGTAACGGTACTGTAACTCATGCTATGCTACATGGTGCTTTTTTCGTCATTTAATTACATAATATTCGGAAAAAACATTTATTATACCAGTTTACTTTTTTTGTTGTCCGTGCTATAATGTTCTAAAAAAAGAAAGGAGAATAAAATGTTTACTACGGTTAAAAAAATTAAAAATCCGGTCGTTGACAGGACGGTCTATATGGAAGTTTACGGTGAAAATAAAGTGGCTTACAGGGTTATTACAGGACGTATAGGAAAAAATACTACTTATGGTATAGAAACAGAGGACTATAATACGGGCGAAACCGAAAGTATTCCCGATTTTTCACGCAATATTGAGGACGCTGTACTTTTTGCGGAAATGCTTATAAAAAGTAAAACAAGTCCTAAATATATGTACATAAAGGCTCTTGACTATCTTCGTCTTTCAATCTGAAAAAATTTCTGAAAAGGTATGGACAAATTTTAGTTTTTGTGATAAAATAATGAATTGTACTGGAATTACAGTCTATTTTATCTATGAAAGGAATATTGAAATGGCAGAACTTAAATTTGAAATTACTGAAAGTATCGGTGTTCTTTCAGAAAACGCAAAGGGTTGGACGAAAGAGCTTAATCTCGTAAGCTGGAATGAACATGAACCTAAGTACGATATCCGTGAGTGGTCTCCCGACCATTCCAGAATGGGCAAGGGAGTTACTCTTACAGCAGACGAACTTGCACAACTTAAAGAATTTCTTGCAGATATCGACCTTGATTCATTTGAGTAATAAAAAATCCGGATACTTTAAGAGCGATACTCATATAGAAATTTTTAGCCATAGTATTTTTGATTATAAGTCAAAAATACTATGGCGTTTCTATTGACATATCACTCCTCTTGATGTATAATTTTAGTAAAACAAATCGGAATTTGCAATTCTGGAGGGATAAAATGATTGAAAAAGTTAATCTAAAAAAACAAGTGAATACATTAGATAATTTGTTTGAATATAAAAGAATAGGAACTCTGAACAATCATATGTTGAATGTGTTACAGGCAGAGAACAGGATTTTAGAATTTCATACTCATAATACTTCTGATGAAATGTTTTACTGTATAGAAGGTGAGTTTGATATTGAATTTGAAAATGGATTAACACATTTATGTGAAGGTGATTTTATAATTATTCCGAAAGGAACAAAGCATCGTCCTGTATGTAAAACATTAGTTAAGTGTTTATTGATAGAAGTCGAAGGAACTCTCAATAAAGAGAATACTGGAGGTACTTATATAGAATAAATGACACTATAAATTTTGATTTATTAGAATAAACAAATAATTAAAATAAGCCCGAAAGCAGTTGAAAAACTACTTTCGGGCATTACTTCTATATGAGTATTTCTCTTATTGTATCCGGTTTTTTATTTATCAGTCAAGAACAGGGAAGAATGCAAGTGCATTTACTTTTTCTGCGATGTTTTTAGCCTGAGCAAATGTGAGAATTTCGTCAGTAACAAATGCGTATTCGCTTCCGTCCTCGTGGACATCATATGTATCGCTTATGCCGGTTGACGGAGTGTGGTCAGAGGGTGTACGGAAATACCAGCGTGCCGACAAGTTTTCAACAGAATCAATAAATGAATCATCTTCAGCGGAATCCCATGACTGTGAAAATACTGTTACATTGTGTTTTACAGCTTCAATAACGTCTCCGAGAACAGCACTTGCGGTCGGGAGTTTTCCTGCACCTCTGCCGTAGAACATAGTTTGGTCAATGCCGTCGCCGTAAACAAGAACAGCGTTGAATACGTCGTTTACGCCTGACATGATATTTTCGTGCGGAACAAGCATCGGCATAACAACAGGAAGAATCTTTCCGTTTTCATTTCTTTTTACTTCTGCAACAAGTTTTATAGCATAACCGAGAATGTCAGCAGATGAAACGTCACAAAGCTGAATTTCTGAGATACCCTTTGTGTATACGCTCTTTGGGTATACGTGCTTTCCGAAAACAAGTGAAGAAATGATACAGATTTTTCTGCAAGCGTCATGACCCTCAACGTCTGCCGTNGGGTCTTTTTCAGCATAACNGAGTTCCNGNGCGAGTTTAANNGCTTCGTCAAATGGCATATTATCGTTGTACATCTTTGTGAGAATGAAATTTGTAGTGCCATTGAGGATTCCTGCCGTCTTGTCGATATCGTTTGCGGCAAGACAACGGTGAAGCGGTCTTATAATCGGAATAGCACCGCCGACGCTTGCCTCAAAGAAGAAATTACAGTTGTTTTTCTTTGCTGCTTTAAGAAGAATATCGCCTTTTTCTGCAACAAGTTCCTTGTTTGATGTTGAGACGCTTTTTCCCTTTTCAAGAAGTGCTTTTGTGAATGTGAAAGCAGGTTCAACACCGCCCATACATTCGGCAACTGCTGTTACTTCGTCGTCGTTGAGGATATCTTCAAAGTTTTTTGTAAACTTGTCCTTGTACGGTGAATCAGGGAAATCCCTCAAATCAAGTATGTACTTGATATCCATTTCAGTACCTGCACGGTTTTCAATGCTGTTTTTGTTCTTATAGAAAAGTTCCACAACACCTGAACCGACAACGCCGTGACCTAAAACTGCAAATTTAGCTGACATAATTAATAAACCTCCGGATTAAATATTACTCGGCGGACAGGATTTTTACTTCAAGAACGCCGTCGAGTTCTTTGACAGAATGAAGTTTTTCAAGTTCTTTGTCTGATTGGTCAGTTAGTCTCAGGGAAATATTGACGGCAGCCGCTCCGTCTACAGGAATACTTTGATTTACAGTAAGAATATTTGCATTGAGACTATGAAGAAAGGCAAGGACGCTTGACAGAACTCCGGGACTGTCATTCAAAAGAAGATAAATATTTATTATTTTTCTTGTGAACAGTTCCTCATAAGAGAAAATGAAGTCCTTATATTTATAGTAGGCACTTCGTGATATACCGACACGCCTGCACGCAGAAACAAGGCTTTTTTCACCCTTGCACGCCATAAGTTTCTTGACTTCGAGAACTTTGGTGAATACCTCCGGCAGAATTTTTGAATCGGCAACAATAAGCTGTGATTTTTTTTCCATGTCATACACCTTTTTGATATACACAGAATAAATTAAGTGGATAAACGTCCGCCAGTGGTGAACAAATGTACACTGTATAATTACTATACCACTTTTTTTCAGTTTTGTCAAGTACTTTTTGTGATGTATAACCAATCTTTATTAATTTTAGTGTTTTATATAATTGTATGTTACATTTTTNNTTGTCTGTAAGCAGNCAGTTTTTATCNGNNATATAATTATATAAGATAAAATATGGAAAAATTTTTCCGGCAGTGTTGCAAAGAAACATAAAATGTAGTATAATATTTAAAGCAGTGGGATTTTTCACTGTAAATTACAGTATTGTGAGTTGAAATATTTATGTGCGGAATTACAGGTNTTANAAACGATATTGACAATTCAAATGCCGTTCTCGGCAAGATGATGGACAGAATCAGACACAGAGGTCCGGACGCAGAGGGACAATATATTGATGACGGGATTGCTCTCGGTCATCGTCGTCTCAGCATTATAGACGTAAGCTCTCAGGGCGACCAGCCTATTTTTAATGAGGATAAATCACTTGTTATTGTCTTTAACGGTGAAATATATAATTATATGGAAATCCGTGAGAAACTTGTTGCTTCGGGTCACGTTTTCAAAACAAACACTGATACTGAAGTTCTTATACACGGCTATGAGGAATACGGCATTAAACTTCTCAATATGCTCAGGGGAATGTTTGCTTTTGTTATATGGGATAAAAATAAAAAGGAACTTTTCGGTGCAAGAGACTTTTTCGGAATAAAGCCACTTTACTATGCAGTTATGGGAAGAACTTTTATGTTCGGTTCGGAAATAAAGAGCTTTCTTGAACACCCGAATTTTAAAAAGGAACTGAATACAGATGTTCTTGAAAATTATCTCACTTTTCAGTATTCGCCTACTTATGAAACTTTTTTCAAAAATGTATATAAGCTCCCTCCGGCACATTATTTTATACTCAGAAACGGCAAGTTTGAGGCAAGACGTTACTGGGACGTTAATTTCAATGAAGATAATTTCCCCTCTCTTGACGAATGGGTAAACAAAATATCTGATACTTTTCACGACTCTGTAAACGCCCATAAAATAGCCGATGTTGAGGTAGGTTCTTTTCTTTCAAGCGGTGTGGATTCAAGCTATGTGGCATCTGTTGCCGACGTTGACAAGACATTTACTGTCGGTTTCGGAGATGACGAAAGATACAATGAAATCGGCTGGGCTAAGAATTTTTCAAAGGCTATCGGCAAGGAAAATACAAGCAAGGTTATTTCACCTGATGAGTACTGGAACAATCTTTCAATGATTCAGTATCATATGGACGAACCTCTTGCAGACCCGTCAGCCGTTGCACTTTATTTTGTCTGCAATATTGCGTCTGAAAAACTTAAAGTAGTTCTTTCGGGCGAGGGTGCAGACGAGATTTTCGGCGGTTACAACGTCTACAGTGACCCCGACGGTACTCTTTATGATAAACTGCCGAGAGCGGTTAAAAGAACTGTTGCGGATATTGCTTCAAAACTTCCGGCTAAGAGGGGTGTTAATTTCTTTGTGAGAAAGGGCAGGGACGTTGAAGAAAGATTTATAGGCAACGCCTATATGTTTACTCCCGAGGACAGAAAGAATCTTCTTAAAATAAATACGAACGCTCCTGAACCGCCCGCACTTACGGCGAAATTCTATAAGAAAGTAAAAAACAAGGACGATGTTACCAAAATGCAGTATCTCGACCTGCATATGTGGATGGCAGGCGATATACTTCTTAAAGCTGACAAAATGAGTATGGCTAATTCACTTGAACTGCGTGTNCNGTNTCTTNATAAGGAAATTATGTCACTNGCNNAGAAAATTCCTACAAAGTACCNTNTTACTCACGAAAAGNNAANTGATGAAACAAAGNATATCACNAAGTATGCTATGAGNCTTGCCGCAAAAAAAGACACTCCGTCGCAGACTGCAAAGACTGCCGCAAAGAAAAAACTCGGTTTCCCTGTTCCTATACGTGTGTGGCTCAAAGAGGACAAATACTATAATATAGTAAAAACTGCGTTTGAGAGTGACGACGCAGATAAGTTCTTCAACAAAGAACCACTGATTAAACTTCTTGACGACCACAAGGACGGTAAAGCCGACAACAGCCGTAAAATATGGACGGTGTTCATTTTCCTTGTGTGGTATGATGTCTATTTCAATAAAAACGGAGAATATTAATATAAATAATCGGAGGTAAAAAATATGTTTTCAGANTATCAGCATNTTATTGATTTGAGTGACTATCCNGTTTCATGGTNGAAAAAGGTCATTGAACTCGGTGAAAAAATNAAAAACAATCCGGCTNACTTTGCACACGAATGTGACGGAAAAATCATGGCTACTCTTTTCTATGAACCGTCAACACGTACACAGATGTCTTTTCAGACTGCTATGATTCGTCTCGGCGGTCAGATTATTGGCTTTGATAATCCTGCAAATTCGTCTGTATCAAAAGGCGAGACCATTAAGGATACCACCAAGATAGTAAGCAGTTATGCGGATATTCTTGTAATACGTCACCCCGTTGCCGGTGCTGCAAAGGCTGCTGCACTCACTGCTGACTGTTCTGTAATAAATGCAGGTGACGGTGGACATCTTCACCCGACCCAGACCCTCACTGATTTACTTACTCTCAAAATCGAAAAGAAAAAACTTTCCGGTCTTACAGTAGGTATGTGCGGAGACCTTATTAACGGACGTACAGTACACTCACTCTGTAAAGCTTTGAGTATGTTTGAGAACAATAAGTTTATATTCATTTCAACTCCGGAACTCCGTATGCCTGCTTATATAAAGGACATTATCAAGGCTAACGGAAGTACTTTCGAGGAAGTTGACACGCTTGAAGAAGCTATCGGAAAGCTTGATGTTCTTTATATGACACGTATTCAGCAGGAACGTTTTGCAAGTGAAGAAGAATATCTTGTACAGAAAAATACTTATGTTCTTGACCACAGAAAAATGCTCCTCGCAAATAAAGATATGATTGTTCTGCACCCTCTGCCCAGAGTTGATGAAATTACAGTTGATGTTGATGACGACAGCCGTGCAATGTACTTCACACAGGCTAAGTACGGTGTTTTTGTACGTATGGCGTTAATCCTTACCATACTTAGCGAAAAGAAGTCCACAGAACTTTTGAAGGGAAAAATTTATAACTCTGTAAAGTGCGACAATCCAAGATGTATCACAAACCATGAAAGTTATCTGCCTAAGAGCTTCCGTTCAAGCGGTGACGAAACATTACTTGAATGTGAGTTCTGTGACGAGAGAAAACTTATATAACCATAAAACAAAAATCCTGCCCTTGATGAGCAGGATTTTTTTATTTGTATATGATATTTACGTATGGTGAGTTATCTGTGTATATGTTTTTCGGTATGCCGTATTCGGACGGAAGATAAACAGTTTGCAAATAAGGATTGTGGGAAACGTTGAGATATTCAAGGTGTGAATTGACGTGTATTTCCACTAAAGAGCTATCTTCAATGTCAAGGTCTCTGAGGTTTGAAAATTTTTCAAGATTGAGAATTGTTTCATTTTCAATGCCATTCAGTGTCAGAGTCGTGAGAGTTTTTGAAATATCCTGTAATCCGTCAAGACTTTCAATTGTTGGAGAGCCTATTAAAAATGCTCCGATACATAAGTTTTTAAGATTTTCCATGTCTGAAAAGTCTTTCAGATTATGGAAAGTACATTTTCCGTCAGCATAGAAAACTTGCAGTTTCGGACAGTTTTTCAGTGATGACCAGTCATCAGCTTTTGACATTATGGAAAAATATTCAAGAAAGTTTTTATTTTCAAGGAAGCTGACATTATTTGTATCATAGCAGTCAACTGTAAGTTTTTTAAGGAAATAAAGCCCTCGTATATTATCAAAGTCTTTTTCGGTGATATTTATTGAATTAAATTCAGTTGTGAAACGGCAGACTATTCTTCCACCAATAATGCAGTTGGAGAATATAACAAGAATTATAGCACTGATTATTATGATTATCTTTTTGTAATTCCTGATACACTTTTCTTTCAAATCAGAGAGACGCATATAAATTGGTCTCCCATGCCGGAATATAAAGCTGATGTCTTATATATAGCTTGTAATTCGGATTAAGCGTCATAATGAGCAGGGGAAGTTCAAAGATATCTTCATTTCTGTGATAGAGGGATATCATAAGTTTCGGTGAATCGTGGGAAATAGTATTTGAAGCTCCCCATATAGCCTCACGTTCAAAACCTTCAACGTCCATTTTGATTATCGTTGCAGGACGGTTTCCGTTTAATATGCTGTCAACTGCCCTTGCCGTCACCATAGTTTCAGCGTTGGCGGATATTGCGGACTGTCTGCCGGCTTTCGACGCAAAGGGAAGTTCTGAATCAGTACACCATGCAGCAGCGTTGTATGTGAAAATATTCTGCATACCATTGGTATACCTTGAAAGTTTCTTGTAATTTTTTCTGTCAGGTTCAAGAGCGTATATTTCGGCATATTTTCCCCGTGTAAATTCAAGCAGTTCCCTGATTGTGTCGCCGTTGTAAGCACCTAAGTCAACATATACTTCGTTAAGGCTCGGCTTTATGATTTTTCTGTAAATTTCTGCTTTTGAGGTTGTTACGGCTGAAAGATATTCGATTTTTCCGCTTATCTTGAAATTTATTATATTTGCGTAAACTTTCCGTGAATAGTCGTCGGCGAGACTGTCGTATACTTTCTGTATTTTTTCGGCGTTCTGCATACAGTATTCATAAGTAAAAAGACCTTTTCCCACAACAGGAACGTCCGGCACATACAGTGTGTGGCGTGCCGCTATACTGTGGATTTTGTCAACTATTTCCTGATATCCTGCCGCAAATGCAAGCACAACCACAAAGTCCTCTACCATTGATTCAACTTCCGAAAGTTTATGGACTTTGAAACCCTCGAACGAATGACCCCTTACAAAGTCATCGCTTGCAAAAATTCCCGAAACAATAATATTTCTTTCTCTGAATACGGACATTATCTTTAATGCACCGTCGCCCATTCCATAAATAAAAATAGGTCTTTTTTCAGCTGAGAGTCTGTCCCAGCAAGATTGTTTTTCTGTAATAAAGGAGAGCATATTTTCACCCCATGAATTAATAATTATCGTTGTCGCCGTGACCGTCTAAATTTATGAGGTCACGTCCTCTTATGCCGTATTTATCACGCATGACATTAAGATACTGGTCTATCATGTCCGAAACTTTGCGTACATTTTTAATACTTTTTACTTCTTTTACCGGAGTATCATGGTCACGGCTGTAAATTACAATCGTACCGCACCCGAAAATTCTTTGTCCGAAAGGAAAAATCAGTTTCTTGTCATCTATTTTATAAATTTCCATTTCGTCCTCTTCGATGTTGAAAAAACCTTTTCTTGTTATGAATTTTGTTTCTGTTAGAAAATATCGTGTAAAAGACAACGGCAGACCAAAAACAGTACGTTTTTTATCTGTCCATACATATGGAATATCACTTTTTTTCATAGCCGTCAGCTCCAGTCTTTCAAGTATCTTCTTATTATTTTACCACAAAATAATACATTAGTCAACTATAATCTTTAATAAAAAGTATAAATATAGATTTTGTGCTTTGCAAACTATTGAAATTACACAAAATCAGGAGTATAATATTATTTATAATCAATAAATAAGGAAAGAGGTAAAAAAATGAAAGTACAAACAAAATCAGCAGACAATCCGTTGCGGTCTGAATCTGTTTTCAGACTTATGGTAAAGTTTGCAATACCAAGTATACTCGGTATGCTTGTAACGTCACTGTATAATATTGTTGACCAGTTATTTATTGGTCATGCAGTCGGAACTGACGGAAATACAGCTACAGGCGTAGCGTTTCCGTTTACAACAGCCTGTGCGGCACTTGCCCTACTGTTCGGAATAGGCGGTGCGTCGTGTTTCAATCTGACAATGGGCAGGGGAGACAAGAAACAGGCAGGTAATTTTGCGGGAAATTCTTTCACAATGCTTGCAATAAGTGGTATTGTTTTATGTGCGGTAACACTTATATTTATAAATCCACTGCTTAAACTTTTTGGTACTCCGCCGTCAGTAATGCCGCTTGCGTATGAATATGTAAAGATAACGGCGATAGGTTTTCCGTTTCTTGTCTTTACAACGGGCGGCGGTCATCTTATAAGAGCCGACGGAAGTCCGCAGATGGCAATGATATGTAATATTGTAGGTGCTGTTATCAATACCGCACTTGATGCACTCTTTGTCATGGTTTTTCGTTGGGGAATGGCAGGAGCGGCATGGGCGACTGTTATCGGTCAGATTATATCTGCTGTAATTGTAGTAGTATATGCGTTCAACTATAAGACCGTATCTCTCGGAAAGGAACAGTTTTCAATAAAGTTTTTTGTCACAAAGAGAATTGCTTCAATAGGAATGGCATCATTTTTCAATCAGATAGCAATAGGAATAGTACAGGTAGTTTTAAATAATTCACTTAAACATTATGGTGCTTTGTCAAAGTACGGGGACGCTATACCTATTGCCTGCTGTAGTATTGTAATGAAAGTAAATATGATTGTGTTCGCCATAGTTATAGGACTCGCTCAGGGTACTCAGCCTATAGAAAGCTTCAACTATGGTGCTAAACAGTACGACCGTGTAAGAAAAGCTTACAAACTTGCTGTAGGTGTTGGAGCAGGTATATCAATTATAGCATTTGTACTGTTCCACCTTTTCCCGAGACAGATACTCTCACTTTTCGGAAGCGGTACAGATACATATTATGAACTTGGTGAAAAGTTCTTCAGAATATTCCTGTTCTTTACATGGATAAATTGTCTCCAGCCTATAACCTCAACTTTCTTTACTTCTATTGGAAAACCTATAAAGGGCGTTTTCCTTTCACTTACAAGACAGATTATTTTCTTTATACCATGTCTGCTGATTTTCCCTCTTTATTTCCAGATTGACGGAATTATTTACACAGGTCCGGTTGCTGACTTGCTTTCTGCTGTTGTTGCAATCTCTATGGCGTTGTATGAGTTCAGAAATATCAGAAAACTGGAAGCCGAAAACAGAACAGCAGGTAAAACAATATGAAATATTCTTTTGATGAAGTGGCTGATAATAATTCATTCTGGCTGTACTTTATTTCAACACAGTTTTCGCACGCTTTTGACGAAGAATCAGATACGTGTCTTTGTGAATTTATGGATGAAGAATATAACCTTGATGAATGTGATGAATGGATTAATGAATTTACACAGTACTATGATGGTGTTATAGATGAAAATGATGGCTATGTAGATAATCCGAACTCTGTAAATCTTGTACTTAATAATCACAGATTCAGAATTGAATTTCATCCTGGAGATACTTTATATTTTCTAAATGGGAATGAAATAGGTTGTACAGGTTCGCATTTTATACTAAAAACTTTGTCTTTTCAACATTTTACTGAACTTATAAAAAATGTTGAAGATGTACGGATATATCTGCTGGTTCTGCCTATGCTTGCCCTTGAAGAACCAAATATATCTTATATAAGGCAAATTATAAAATCTGGACTGGTTTCGTTGAGTTTTCAGAATGAATTAACTGACATCATAACAGAAATGATTATATCAGGTTTACTATAATATTGATAAATTAGTATTCTGTCATTACGGCAGAGTACTTTTTTATTTGGTGAATAATTGTTTTATTTTTTCTAAATGTATAGAAATTATAATCATATAATAATAATTATACGAACTATTGTAAAAATATCAAAAAGAAAAAAATAATCAAAAAATAGGAAACAAAAACCACAACTACTTAACAGTAAACAAAACAATAAAAAATCCCCTCT